>CABXTN010000001.1 GCA_902515185.1 uncultured Pelagibacteraceae bacterium
TGATATTGAAGTTTGGATTCCATCTGAAAAAAAATATCGTGAAATATCAAGTTGTTCATCTTGTGGTTCTTTTCAAGCAAGACGAATGAAAGCAAGATACAAAAACTCAAAAAAAGAAATAAATTTTGTTGGAACATTAAATGGTAGTGGTTTGGCAGTGGGAAGAACTTTGATTGCTGTATTAGAAAACTATCAACAATCTGATGGATCAGTAATAGTACCAGACGTTCTTAAACCATATATGAATAATTTAGAAAAAATTGACAACAATTAGAGTTGTTTTAATAAATCTTTTGGTATAAAAAATCACTAACTTAGGAGTAATAATGTCAAATTCTGGAATAGGTCAGTTCATACCTTTAATTTTAATCTTTGTGATATTCTATTTTTTTTTAATAAGACCCCAACAAAAGAAAGTCAAAGAACATAAAGTTATGGTTGAAAATTTAAAAAGAGGTGACAAGGTTATAACTGTTGGTGGTATAGTAGGAACAATTGATAGAATAATTGATGGTGAAAAAGTTGAAGTTGAAATATCCGATAATGTAAAAGTTGAAATAGTTAAAGCCACGGGTATCCAAAGCTTAGTAACCTCAAATCAAGATCCTAAAAAATAATAGTTGATTTTTAAAAGTGTTATATTTTTCAAAATTAAGAATATTTACTATTACACTTATTTCGATTATTTTATTTTTTTTTGCTTTATCAAATTTAACAAAATTTGATGATAATTTTTTAAATAAAAAAATTAATCTAGGTCTAGATTTACAAGGTGGGTCTTACCTTCTTTTAGAAATTGACAATAAACCAGTTATAACAAAAGATTTACAAAACAAAATTACCTTTTTAAAAAATTACTTTAAAGATAAAGATATAAATATTTATAACCTTAAAATTTATAATGAAGACTCAATATTATTTGAAACAGATGATAAAAATGTAGAACAAGTATACAGTTTATTAGAATCTAAAGAAGAACCTATTAATCCTTATTTTGAAAAGTATAAGTCATTTAAGTTCAATATTGAAAATAATAAAAATCAATTTAAAATTAGTTTATCCAAGTATGGTATAATTGAGTTAAAAAATTCCTCATTAGATCAGGCAATTGAAATTGTTAGAAGAAGAATCGATGAGGTTGGAACTAATGAACCAAATATTTTGAAACGTGGTAATGATAGAATTTTGGTTGAACTTCCAGGCCTTGATGACCCGATGAGAATTAAAAATCTTTTAGGTAAAACTGCAAATTTAACTTTTAGATTTATATCTAAACAAACCGAAGAGCAATTTGGAACGGATATAATTGAATTTGAGGATAATTCTGAAACACCAGCAAATGTAAGCAAAAGAATAATTATTAGTGGCGAGAATCTTATTGATGCTCAGCCAAGAATGGACTCTCAAAATAATGAAACTGTGGTTACTTTTACTTTAGATAGAGTGGGTGCTAAAAGATTTGGTAAATCCACAACCTCTGGAATTGGCAAAAGGTTGGCCATAGTATTAGACGAAAAAATAATAAGTGCTCCGGTGGTTAGAGAAGCAATTATAAGTGGATCGGGACAGATTACTGGAAATTTTACTTTTCAATCAGCAACAGATCTGTCCTTATTATTAAGATCTGGGGCTTTACCAGCACCAATGAATATCATTGAAGAAAGAACAGTTGGACCTGGCTTGGGTGAAGACTCTATTAAGGCAGGAATTATTGCTTTAATAACAGGTTTTATACTAGTTATTTTATTTATGCTATTAAAGTATAAATTTTTTGGACTAATTGCAAATACAGCATTAATTTTTAATTTACTTTTTTTAATAGGAATACTTACTTTGTTTGAAGCGACATTAACTCTTCCTGGTATTGCGGGAATAATTTTAACCGTTGGTATGGCAGTAGATGCTAACGTTTTAATATTTGAAAGAATTAAGGAAGAAAAAAATAATGAAAAAAATCAACTTATAGCATTCGATACAGGTTACACAAAATCTAAATCAGCTATTTTAGATGCCAATGTTACAACTTTTATTGCTGCAATTATTTTATTTTTTTTGGGATCTGGTCCAATCAAAGGATTTTCAATCACATTAGGTATTGGTATATTAACAACTCTTTTTTCAGTTTACTTTATAGCAAGATTATTAACATCTCTTTATGTAATAAAGAATAAAGATAGAGTAATTAAAATATAATATTTATGAAAAATTATAAATTTAATCGTTTTTATAAATTATTCACATCAATTTCTGGTATTTTAGTTCTTATTTCCTTTTTATTACTTATTTTTAAAGGATTAAATTTTGGTATTGATTTTAAAGGTGGCACATTAATTGAACTTAGAACCATCGATAAACAAATTAATATATCGACTTTAAGAAATGCATTTTCAAATATGAACTTAGGAGATGTTGCAATAAAAAATTTTGGTAATGAAAATGATTATTTAATAAAATTTGAAAAAAAAGGTGACAACAAAAATTTAATACAAAATATCAAAAAGAATCTTAATTCATCCATAGGAACAGGCTACGAAATTAGACGATCTGAAAATGTTGGACCAAAAGTTAGTGAAGAATTGTTAAAGGGAGGTTTAATAGCTATTGCGGTATCACTAGGAGCCATGCTGTTTTATATTTGGATCAGATTTGAATGGCAATTTAGCGTGGGTGCTATAATTGCTTTATTTCATGATGTTCTTATTACTATGGGGATATTTTCCCTACTCAGTCTAGAGGTTAATCTATCTATAGTTGCAGCAATCCTCACTATCGTAGGCTATTCAATGAACGACACAGTTGTTATTTTTGATAGAGTAAGAGAAAATTTAAAAAAACATATTGATCTAAAAATTTTTGATATCACAAACTTATCTATCAATGAAACATTGTCCAGAACAATAATCACTTCATTAACTACATTATTAGCATTGTTGTCTATATTTTTTTTTGGTGGTGAAATTCTTAAAGGTTTTTCTTTCGCAATGATATTAGGTGTTATTCTTGGGACTTATTCATCTATATTTATTGCAAATCCTATTTTAGTTAATCTAAGAGTTTCTTATAGAACTATTGTAAAAGAAGAAGACTAATATAAATTTTGAGCAGCAACCATTGAAAGAAGCATTGGTAGCGATAATAAAGTGTTAGTTCTTGAAATTAACATTGCTGTTTTTGCTGATTTCGCTTTTAAGTCAGGATCGCATTCTACAATGCCAAGAGCTCTTTTTTGATTAGGCCATATAATAAACCAAACATTAAAAGCCATTATTAAACCTAACCACATACCTATTCCGATTGCAGTATTTTTTCCTCCACCAGAGCCGATACCAAATATTAGTGCGTCGTGAACATAGCCATTTAACCAAGCTAAGATAAGTCCTGTTATTACTGTTGCCAGCGCAGCCCATCTAAAATAAAAAAGAGCAGAAGGCGCAATTACTTTACCAATGGCTGGTTTTTGATCATCGGGTATGTTTGGCATATTAGGTATTTGCACAAAATTAAAGTACCACAGTAATCCTATCCACATTATTGCTACAACAACATGAATATATCTAAATAACCAACTCCAAAATAACCTATCTATATCAAATCCCTCATTATTCAAGAAAAGGCCAATAAATAAAAGAATAGATATTGCTAATGAGGCATGTATTGTTTTAGGAAGTGAAGTTAATATTTTAATCATTTTTTTATAATATCATACTTTATTTAAATTTATGCAATCTTTTTGATTTTATTTTCAAGTAAATCTTTAAGGAATTTCCCTGTATAACTACCCTTAATTTTTATAATATCCTCTGGTTTGCCTTCAGCTATAATACTACCACCATTTACACCTCCGTCAGGTCCCATATCAATTATATGATCAGCAGTTTTAATTACATCAAGATTATGTTCAATAACCACAACTGTGTTTCCTGTTGCTACAAAAGTATGCAATATTTCTAATAGTTTTTTTATATCATGTTGATGTAACCCAGTTGTTGGTTCATCCAATATATATATTGTTCTACCAGTTGACCTTCTTGATAATTCTTTAGCTAATTTAATTCTCTGAGCCTCACCACCAGATAGTGTAGTTGCTTGCTGTCCTATTTTTATGTAGCCTAAACCAACTTTTTTTAAAGTTAATAACTTTGATCTTATATTTGGTATATTTTCAAAATAATCACAACCCTCATCTACGCTCATATCCAAAACATCAGCAATGCTCTTATCTTTAAATTTAATTTCTAATGTTTCTCTATTATATCTACTACCCTTACATTCATCGCAGGTTATATAAACATCAGGTAAAAAATGCATCTCATATGTAATTACACCGTCACCTTCACAAGCTTCACATCTTCCTCCTCTTACATTAAATGAAAATCTACCTGGTTTATATCCTCTACTTTTAGATTCTGGTAAACTTGTAAACCAATCACGTATAGGTCCAAATGCACCAGTGTATGTTGCTGGATTTGATCTAGGTGTTCTTCCAATAGGAGATTGATCTATATTAATAATCTTATCTACAAGCTCAACACCTTTAAAAGTTTTAAAAGGCATTGGAATTTTTCTAGATTTATTATTGTTTAAGCTTAAATTTAAAGCATTATAAAGTGTCTGTAATACCAAAGTTGATTTACCACTGCCAGAAACACCAGTAATGCAAGTAAAGCAACCAAAAGGTATTTTTAAGTTAACATTTTTTAAATTATTACCTGTAGCTCCACCTAGTTGTAAAAATCTTCCATTTTTAGCAAGCTTTCTCACTTTAGGGATTGGGATAAATTTTTTATTAGATAAATATTTTCCTGTAATGCTAAAGTCGTTCTTAATGATATCTGAAAAAGAACCTTGGGCTATTACTTCACCACCGTTGTGACCAGCTTCTGGTCCTAAATCAATTATGTGATCTGCACTTTCCATTGTTTCGGTGTCATGTTCAACGACGATTACTGTGTTTCCAAGATCTCTCAATCTTTTTAAAGCATTAATCAGTTTTACATTATCCTTCTGATGTAATCCGATAGATGGCTCATCCAAAACATAAAGAACACCTGTTAATCCTGAACCTATTTGTGAAGCGAGTCTTATTCTTTGAGCTTCTCCACCTGATAAGGTTCCGGACTCACGCGACAATGTTAGATAGTCAAGCCCAACATTCAACAAAAAATTTAATCTTTCATTTATTTCTTTTAGTATATGTTCAGCAATCTTTAATTCTCTTTCGCTTAAATTGTTTTCAAGATCTTTAAACCATTTTTCTGCGTCTGTAATAGACATTTCAGTTACTTCACTAATATGCAAACTATTAATTTTTACACATAAAGCTTCTTCTTTTAGTCTATGGCCCTTGCACATTTCACATTTAGAGTCAGATTGATATTGGGAAATTTCTTCTCTTTTCCAATCACTATCAGTTTCTAAGTATCTACGTTCTAAATTATTTATAACTCCTTCAAATGTTTTTTTATGAGAATATTTTTCATATCCATCATCATAACTAAATTTAATTTCTTCGTCGTCAGATCCATATAAAATGACATCTTTTATTTTTTTGGGTATTTTTTCCCATCTATCATTAAGAGAAAAATCATAGTGTTTTGATAGTGAAGCTAGAGTTTGAGCATAATACAAACTTGATGATTTTGACCAAGGCTCTATTGCACCATCAGCAATAGTTTTTTTAACATTTGGTACTACTAAATTTGGATCTACATTCAACTTAATTCCAATACCTTCACATTCCTCACACGCGCCATAAGGACTATTGAATGAAAAAAGTCTTGGTTCAATCTCTTCTATTGTAAAACCACTTTCTGGACATGCAAACTTTGATGAAAAAATTTTTCTCTCAATTTTCCTAAATTTTGCAGGTAAAGTTTCATTTTCATATTCAATAAAAACAAGTCCATTAGAAAGATTTAACGCTGCCTCTAAGGATTCAGCTAATCTGTTACCCAATGAACTGTTTAAAACTATTCGATCTACAAGAACATGAATATCATGTTTTAATTTTTTGTTTAATTCAGGTACGCTATCAATGTCGTATAGTTTTCCATCAACTTTAATTTTTCTAAAGCCTCTTCTTTTATAGCCCTGTATATCCTTTTTATATTCTCCTTTACGACCTCTAACCACTGGAGCATATATATAGATAGTCGATTTTTTTGGTATCTGCTTAATTATATCAACCATTTGTGTAATTGTTTGAGACTCAATTTTTTTACCTGTAAAAGGGGAATAGGGTGTACCTGCCCTTGCATACAAGACCCTCATGTAATCATAAATTTCAGTTACAGTAGCAACTGTTGACCTTGGATTTTTTGATGTATTTTTTTGCTCTATTGAAATAGCAGGGCTCAGGCCTTCAATCAAATCTACATTTGGTTTTTTCATTTTATCTAAGAATTGACGGGCGTAAGCCGATAAGCTCTCAACATATCTTCTTTGACCTTCAGCATATATTGTATCAAAAGCCAGAGATGATTTTCCTGATCCAGAAAGCCCAGTAATAACTACAAACTTTTCTTTGGGTATGGTCACAGATACATTTTTTAAATTATGTTCTTTTGCCCCTTTAATAACTATGTTTTTAAGCATATTTTTTGTTGCTTTAAATAAATAAAATTAATATTCAGTGTTGTTATATGATATAAATATATAAATATATTTATATCATCTTTAAAATATTATGGCTGGAAGTTTAAATAAAGTATTATTAATTGGTCGTTTAGGCGCAGATCCTGAGATCAAGGAAATGGTAAATGGTAAAAGTGTTGCTAGATTAAGTTTAGCTACAAGCCAGTCATGGAAAGATAAAAATACTGGAGAAAAAAAGGAGAAAACCGAATGGCACCGTATAGTTGTATTTAATGAAGGTTTGGTAAATGTAGTAAAGCAATATTTAAAGAAAGGTGCTCAAATTTACGTTGAGGGTCAAATATCTACAAGAAAATGGAAAGATGAAAAATCAGGCCAAGATAGGTATTCAACTGAAGTCGTAATTCAAGGATATAATTCATCACTAACTATGCTTGGTGGTGGAAATAGCTCAGGTATTTCAAATCAAGACAATACTCAATCAATAGAAGGTTCCTCCCAAGCATCTCAAAACGATCTGGATGATGAAATTCCATTTTAGTTTTTATGCCAGAAACAGAAAAAATAAAAAATAATAATATCAAACCAATAACAATGTATGATGAGATGAGTTCATCTTATCTATCATATGCAATGAGTGTAATTGTTAGTAGAGCATTGCCCGATATAAGGGATGGATTAAAACCAGTACACAGAAGAATTATTTTTGCAATGCATAAAGGTGGATTTGATTGGACAAAGCAATTCAGAAAATCAGCAAGAATAGTAGGTGATGTTATTGGTAAATATCATCCACACGGGGATCAAGCCGTATATGATGCGCTTGTAAGGATGGTTCAAGATTTTTCAATGAGCTTACCTTTAATTGCTGGTCAGGGAAATTTCGGATCTATTGATGGCGATCCACCAGCAGCTATGAGATATACTGAGACCAAACTTGCTAAAATTTCACAATTTTTAATTGATGATATTGATAAAGATACAGTCAATTTCAAAAGTAATTACGATGAAACAGAAAAAGAACCAGTAGTGCTTCCAGCACAATATCCAAACCTGCTAGTTAACGGTGCTGGTGGTATTGCAGTAGGAATGGCTACCAGCATACCACCTCATAATCTGGGAGAAGTTATCGATGGTACCTTAGCTTTAATAAATAATAGAGATATCAAAATTAATGATCTGATGAAGCATATACCGGGTCCTGATTTTCCAACTGGTGGAACAATAATTGGTAAAAATATTATTAAAGAGGGGTATAAAAATGGAAGAGGATCTTTTAAAATTAGAGGTGAAATTAAAATAGAACAAAGATCAAATGGTAAAGAAAGAATAGTAATAACCTCAATACCTTACCAAGTAAACAAATCAACTTTAAATGAAAGAATTGCTGAACTTGTAAGAGAAAAAAAAATAGAGGGGATAAGTGATATTAGAGATGAGTCTAATAGAGAGGGCATAAGAGTAGCAATTGATTTAAGAAGAGGTGTTGAGCCAGAAACAGTTAAAAGACAATTATACAAATATACATCTATAGAAAGTTCTTTTGGATTTAATACTTTAGCCATTGTTGACCAAAAACCTAAAACCTGCAATTTAAAAGATTTTATAGATCATTTTTTAAAGTTTAGGGAAGATGTTGTTATAAAAAAAACTAAACATGATCTTCAAAAAGCTGAAGATCGAGCTCATATATTAATCGGATTATCTGTATCTGTAGAAAACTTAGATAAAGTGATTAAAATTATTAGATCTTCTAAAACTCCTGATGATGCAAAAAAAGAATTATCGAAAACTAAATGGAAAATAAATAAATCTTTAAAATTTATTAAGATGATAGAAGCTAAAAATTCCAAGGCGAATTATAATTTAACAGAAGCTCAAATTAATTCAATTTTAGAATTAAGGCTACAAAAGTTAACAGCATTAGGAATTAACGAAATTGAAGTTGAAATTAAAAAACTTGCAGAATTAATTAATCAATTTAAAAAAATAATTAATTCTAAAAAAGAATTAATGAATGTAATAAGTAATGACCTTAAAAATATTAAAGATAGGTTTGCAATCCCAAGACGTACAAAAATAATTGATGCTGTTTTAAATTATGATATCGAGGAAACTATTCAAAAAGAGTCAGTTTTAATAACAGTCACTTTACAAGGATACATAAAAAGAGGATCATTAAGCGCAGTCAAACAACAAAAAAGAGGTGGCAAAGGCAAATCAGGTATAAAAACAAGACATGAAGATTCTGTTGTTCAAACGTTGTCGGTAAATACCCATACATCAGTTCTATTTTTCTCTACAGAGGGTCTTGTTTATAAAATTAAAGCTTGGAAAATTCCTGAGGGCACAGCATCTTCGAAGGGAAAATCTTTGTTTAATATATTGCCACTTAAAAACCATCAATCAATCAGTTCAATAATGCCATTTCCTGAAGAAAAAACAGATTGGAAAGATAAACATATTGTTTTTGCAACAAGTAATGGGAAAATAAGAAAAAATAGTCTGGAAGATTTTTCTTCAATTAATGCATCAGGCAAAATTGCTATGAAACTAGATAATAACGACCAAATTATTGGTGTTAAAATCTGTAAAGATGATCAAGATATCATTTTAAGTACAAAGCAAGGTAAATGTATAAGATTTGAGTCTAAAAAATTAAGAGTTTTTAAAGGTAGATCTTCAAAAGGAATAAAAGGTCTAAATTTATCAGATAATGATGAGATTGTTTCTTTATCTATAATTGATCATAATGACGGAAAGAAAACTAAAAAAAATGGAAAAGATGAAGCTTCTGAAGCCAAAGCAAAGGAAAGATTTATACTTTCTATTACTGAAAATGGTTATGGAAAAAGAACATCTCATTATGATTTTAGAGTGACAAATAGAGGTGGCAAAGGAATAATAGGCATAGTTAATTCAACACGGAATGGAAATGTTTCATCTTCTTTTCCAGTGAATGATGGAGATGAAATTCTAATTTCAACAAACGAAGGTAGAGTAATAAGAGTTGCTGTTAAAGAGATTAGAGTTGCGGGTAGAAATACACAGGGAGTAAGAATAATCAAATTATCTGGTAGCGAAAAAGTTGTATCTGCAATTAAAATTGATGATAATTTGATATAATGAAAAAAAATATTTTATACCCAGGGACATTTGATCCAATAACGTATGGTCATATAGACCTTATAAAGAAAGCACTTAAAATTGGAGACAAGGTAATAGTTGCGATTTCTGAAAATGGTAAGAAGAATTATTTATTTAGCGCAGAAGAAAGAGTTAAATTAGTAAAAAAATCACTATTTGAAGACTTAAAAATACAAAAGAGCAAAGTACATGTTATATCTTTTAGCACTCTTACAACTGATTTGTGTAAAAAAATGAATTCTAAAATAATATTAAGAGGTTTGCGTGCTGTTTCTGATTTTGAATACGAATTTCAATTAGCTGGGATGAATAGGAAGCTAAATAATAGTATAGAAACTATTTTCTTAATGTCAGATGTTGAGAATCAGATTATTTCATCAAATTTTGTCAAAGAGATTATTGAATTAGGTGGAAATGTAAATAAATTTACATCAAAAAGTATAATTAAGGCATTAAAGGAAAAATATGAATAAATTGTTCTTAATATTATTTTTTTTTTTAATAACAACAAATATAACACAATCAAAGGAGAATATTATGATTTTAAAATTAAAAGATGGAAACGTTGAAATTAAACTATTTCCAGAAGTTGCACCTAATCACGTAGAGCGTATAAAAAAATTAGCTGATGAAGGACAATACGATAATGTTGTATTTCACAGAGTAATAGATGGCTTTATGGCTCAAACAGGAGATGTTAAATTTGGGAACTCATCGAATAAAGATTTTGATTTAAAAAGAGCTGGTATGGGTGGTTCAGATTTACCTGACCTAAAAGCTGAATTTAATAATTTACCTCATGAAAAGGGTACATTATCAATGGCTAGATCTTCAGACCCTGACAGTGCTAATAGTCAATTTTTTATTTGTTTTGAAACTGCTTCGCACTTAGATAGAAGTTATACTGTATTTGGAAAGGTGATAAGTGGAATGGAGTTTGTAGAAAAAATAAAAAGAGGTGATGGACCAAATGGTTCTGTTTCTGATCCAGATAAAATTTTAAGCTTCAAATCTAAGTAAAATGTTAAATGACATTAAAAAAAATTTCTTTTAATGTTAATGCTACTGAACACAATGCTCGAACTGGTACCATCGTAACCCGTAGGGGTGATATTAAAACGCCTGCATTTATGCCAGTAGGTACTCAAGCAACGGTTAAAGCTACATTTATAGATGATATAGTTGAAACAGGGTCCGATATCATTTTATCCAACACTTATCACTTAATGATTAGACCTGGAGTAGATAGAATTATAGATGCGGGCGGGTTACATGAATTCATGAATTGTAAACTACCAATTCTTACAGACTCTGGTGGTTTTCAAGTAATGTCTTTATCTAAACTTGCAAAAATTGATTTTGAAAAAGGTGCTATTTTTAATTCTCATATTGATGGAAAAAAGTTTATTCTAAGTCCAGAAGAAAGTATTAGAATTCAAAAGGGCTTAAATTCAGATATTTTAATGGTTTTAGATGAGTGCCCAAAAAATACTAATGATAAAAAATTAATCGAAAAATCACTCCAATTATCTACTTATTGGGCAAGGCGATCCAAGGATGCTTTTGGTTCCAATCCTCACAAAGCTTTATTTGGAATAATTCAAGGTGGATTATTTGATGATTTAAGAATGGAGTCATTAAAACAGTTGGAAAAAATAGATTTTGATGGTTATGCTGTTGGAGGTTTGGCTGTAGGAGAGGAGCAAAGTGAAATGTTTAAAGTTTTAGATGGAATAACGAAGTTTATGCCTAAAAATAAACCTAGATATTTAATGGGTGTTGGAACACCTTCTGATATTTTAGGTGCCGTTAAACGTGGAATTGACATGTTTGACTGTGTAATGCCGTCTCGATCAGGTAGAACAGGCTTAGCTTTCACTTGGCAAGGCAGATTAAATATAAGAAATGCAAAGTACCAAAGGGACAATTCTCCATTAGATACAAACTGTAGCAAATTTAGCCTTAATAAATATTCTAAAAACTATATTAATCATTTATTTAATACTAACGAAATTTTAGCATCAATGCTGCTCACATTACATAATATCAATTTTTACCAAGAATTAATGCAATCAATAAGAGAGAATATTAAAAAAGGAACTTTTTCTGAGTTCCATGATCAATATATTAATATCTTGTGATACTTTTTATTCGTTGATTATATTTAAAAAAACACTATAAGAAATCACTTTGGGCCGTTAGCTCAGTTGGTAGAGCAATTCCCTTTTAAGGAATGGGTCGTTGGTTCGAGTCCAACACGGCTCACCATTAATTATGATATTTTAATTGGTGGATATTCAACTGTAACCTCATTTATCCATCCATTTATATTTTTTATTCTATTTTCAGCAGACGGGTGTGTACTCATAAATTCTGGTGGAGTTTTACCTTTATTGAATTGTTTTAGTCTCTCCCAAATTTTTGTTGTTTCTCTGATATCATAACCTGATAAAGATGAAAAAATTAACCCAAGATAATCAGCTTCACTTTCCTGCTTTCTGCTAAACGGATTCATGATACCAAGCTGCGCCAACATTCCAACAGTATCCATGCCTGTAGTTCGATTTACCTGACTTAATTTTCCTCCAGTTAATATATCTGTAATTTGCACAGTAGTATTTAGAATAACTCCACGGCTCGCTCTTTCAACCGAATGTTTAGCTACAGCATGAGCAATTTCATGACCCATGATTGCGGCTAGCCCATTTTTATTTTTAGTAGCATCTAAGATTCCACTATAAACTGCTATTTTTCCACCTGGCATACACCATGCATTTTTAACTTTTTTGTTATCTATTAAAATGTACTCCCATTGAAAATTTGTTGTTGGATCATTAAGATTTGATTTATAAAAATATTCGCCAATGGAATCTTCCATTTTTTTTCCAATCTCCTTAATATCTCGTATGTTATTACCTGAAGTTATTAATTTTTCCTTTTCTTTAATTTTTTCATATATCTGTGATGCCTGAGCATTAAGTTTAGCTTCAGATATTAAACGGAGTTGTTTTCTTTCGGTAATCGGCACAGATGCACATGTATTTAATACTATTCCACAACAGCCACAACCTACATATTGTATAAATTTTCTTCTATTCATTTTACCTATTTGTTATATTAATATAATTATAAGATTTATGAACTTAAACAATAAAATTTTGATATTTTTATTCATATTAGCTATATGTTTTGTTGTTTATTCAAGCTATTAGAATTATATGAGTGATTTAAAAAAAAAAAGAAAATCTATAACCGCATCTTTAAGAAATTACTTTTTTACAGGCGTTGTTGTTTTAATACCAATTGGCATAACACTTTATTTAACTAAATTTATTATTCAAATTTCATCTAAAATTATTCCAGAAGAAATTAACCCAAATAATTATATGCCATTTGCGATACCTGGTCTAGAAATTATCTTGTCAATTATAGTTATAACTATAGTTGGAGGCTTGTCTTTCTCATTTATTGGAAAAAAAATTCTTCAGCTAATTAATGATTTATTTAAACGTATTCCTATTTTAAGAACAATTTATTCTGCAATAACTCAAATGACTGAAAGCTTTACATCTAAAGATGACAATAAAAAAAGTGTTGTTCTAGTAGAATATCCAAGAAAAGGAACATGGGCAGTAGGGTTTGCTACAAAAAAAAATGAGACAGAAATTTCAAAAAAAACTAATAAAAATTTAATCAATGTATTTTTACCAACAACGCCAAATCCTACAAGTGGCTTTTTACTTATGTTTCCAGAAGATGAAATAGTTTATTTAGATATGACTTTTGAAGAGGCGTCTAAATTTATAGTTTCCGCAGGAACGTCTGCTCCTAAAGTTAAATAATATCGTTTAAAATATCTGCTTGATCATAAAGCTTTAAAAGATATTCATACTTAGCGGTGCTTAAATTATTTTGTTCTATATTTTTAATTTCTTTTTCAGCTAAAATAAATAGATCTCGATTTATTATAGGGTCAGCTAATCTAAAATTCTTAAAACCACTTTGTTTAAAACCAAGAACATCCCCAAAACCACGTAAATTTAGATCTTCTTCTGAAATTTTGAACCCATCATTTGTTTGTTTTAAAATTTTAATTCTTTTCTTTGCATTCTCACTTAAATTTGATTTAAAAATTAAAATGCAAGTACCTTGCTTATTTCCTCTTCCAACTCTACCTCTTAGTTGATGAAGTTGGGATAATCCAAATTTATTTGCATTTTCTATGATTACTAAATTTGCATTTGGAAAGTCAATTCCAACTTCAATAACCGTTGTGGAAACTAAAATTTTATATTTTTGCTTTAAAAAATTATTTAAAATATTTTCTTTTTTTATATCATCAAGTTTACCGTGTAAAAGCTGTACATCATTTGGAAAAATTTTTTTTAAAAAGTCATATTTTTCTACAGCTGAAGTTTGGTCAACTTTTTTTGACTCTTCTATTAATGGGCAAACCCAAAAAATTTGGTTGTTTAATTTAATTTGTTTTTGAACAAATTTAATTACATCGGAAATTTTTTCTTCTGCTTTACTGTATGTTATGATTGGCAATCTGTTCTTTGGCTTCTCTGTTATTAATGAAATATCCATATCGCCATAAACTGACATTATAAGTGTTCTTGGTATTGGTGTTGCTGACATTAGCAAAATGTCACAATTTTTACCTCCTTTATCAGAAAGTTTTTTTCTTTGCTTTACACCGAATTTATGTTGCTCATCTATAACTATGTAACCCAACTTTTTAAACTTGATTTTTTTTTGAAATAAAGCGTGAGTACCAAATACAATATTATCATTATTTTCACTTAACAAATTTAAAATTATCTTTTTGTCTTTTAATGCAGTATTACCAGTTAGTAGGTAAATTTTAATATCTTTTGGATAAATTTTTTTTGCTAAAGTATAATGTTGCCGAGCTAAAATTTCAGTTGGTGCCATAAAACAAACTTGATAGCCGGACTCAATAACATTTATAGCTGACATTAAAGCTACTATAGTCTTTCCGCTACCAACGTCACCTTGTAGCAGCCTAAACATTTTTTCTTTTTTTTTTAGGTCATCGTTTATATCTATAAGAGCTTTATTTTGATCGTTAGTTAAATCAAAATTAACATTATTAATAATTTGTTTTTCGTATTTTTGATTAAAAATTTTTTTTTCTTTTTTTATTTTTTTAATTTTTCTTCTTATTTCAGAAGATATTAGCATCGAGGAAAAGACTTCATCGTATGCAAGTCGTCTATAAAAATCTCTTTCGGATTTGCCTATATTTACAGGATCATGTAATTTTAAAACAGATTCTCTCCAACTAATATTATTAAAATTTTTTAATATATTATTACTATGCCATTCCTCTAGATTTGGAATATTTTTTAAAACTTCCTCAATTATTTTATTGTAAACTTTATTAGATAATCCTTCAGATAGATTATATTTATTGTGTTTTTTTAAAATTAATGTGTCATCGGTTGATACAAATGAAGGGTTAGTTATTTGATATGTATTTTTGTAGTAGCTAATTTTGCCACTAATAGTGGTTATATTATTTAATGGCAATATCTTTCTAATATACCCTTCATAACTATTAAAAAATATACATTCAATATTACCACTGTCATCTGAACAAAATACTTTATTTGGTAAATTTCTTTTTCTAGGAAAATTGTATTTTAAAACTTTTACCTTTATTGTTTGTAATTTTCCAATATGTAAATCTTTAATTTTATTCACTTTAGATCTGTCGTCGAAAGAGTAGGGAAGCCTCCACAGTAAATCTAGTACACTAAATATTTTTTTTTTATTTAGTATATTAAGAGTTTTTTTTCCAACACCTCTTATGTCAGATAATTCTTTTGTTAAATAGTTAAAATTATTAATATTAAACATTAAATAATATTATATATTAGCCTTTATGAAAAATAACATACCAGATTTAAAAAAAAAAATTATTTATCGTGCTAATTATAGAGGTACAAAGGAAATGGATATTTTATTAAGTTCTTTTGTTAATAAAATAGTCAATAATCTAGATGAAAAAGATCTTACAGACTTACTAAAACTTTTAGAGCAAGACGATGAAACGTTGTACAAATATAATCAAAAATTACTAGAACCGGAATCCTTTGCCAATAACGAAATTTTTAAAATGTTTAAGGAACACAAAATATAATTTGTGGCGGAGAGACTGGGATTCGAACCCAGGAAAGAGTTGCCCCTTTGCCGGTTTTCAAGACCGGTGCTTTCAACCGCTCAGCCATCTCTCCATGAACACTTTTTTATAAGTATAATTTTAAATTTCAACTTAATAATTAAGAAACTTCCTAAAGACAGCTTTCTAGGATATAAAAAAAATAACAATGATAAATTAACCTTATTTTTTAAAAAAATAAGATGATTTTTATGAAACAATCTCAATTTAAGGATGGAATATTTTACGCAACAGCCGGTTCTTTATGGTGGGGCCTATTGGGTACTATTTTTTTTAAATATATTTCATCAATAGGAGCTTTAGAAGTTACATTTCATAGATTAATTTGGACGTGCATAATACTTTTGATTTCCACTTTTTTCTTTAAAAAATTTAAAATATTTAAAAAAATTATTAGTCAAAAAAAAAAATTATTTATATTATTCGTGTGTGGTATTTTAATTTTTTTAAATTGGGGTACATGGATATATGCTATATCTATAAATAAAATAATTGATGCAAGTTATGGTTATTTTATATTCCCTATAGTAAACATTTTTCTTGGATATTTTTTTTTAAAAGAAAAACTTAACTTTAAAAGAAAACTTTCAATTTTTATAGTCATTATATCATCTGTATATTTACTATTTAATTTTGACACATTTCCAACAGTTGGTTTTCTAGTAGCTTTTTTCTGGAGTTTTTATAATTTACTTCGAAAAAAAATTAACGTCGATACTGATATTGGATTGTTAATAGAGAGCCTTTTTATTTTACCCATAGCTTTGGCTGGTTGCTATTTAATTTATATGAATGGTTATAATGATTTTAATTTTAACCAAACTAATAATATCATCTTATTGATTCTTGCTGGAGCCATGACAGTAATTCCACTATTTTTGTTTATCAAGGGACTGGAAAAAACCACAATGGCCACATCTGGGTTAATTTTTTTTTTAACTCCTACAAGTCAGTTTTTATTAGGTTTTTTTTATTATAATGAGCCATTTTCTTATAATAAGTTTATAAGTTTTATTTTAATATGGATTGCTGTATTTATTTATTTAAAAGATCTTTATGAACATAATTAGATTATTTCTATTCCTTCTTGTTTTATCAATTCAAAATATCTCACAAGCTGAAGAAAATGATTTCAATGATTGGATAATAACTTTTAAAAAATATTCATTAGATAAGGGAATATCAGAAAAAACTTTTGATGCGGTAATGAAAGAGGCTAAATTTTTACCTAAAGTTATTGAATATGATAGATACCAACCTGAATTTTATGAAGATACAAATACGTATGTTTCTAAAAGAACAAACGCTAAAAAAATTAAATCAGGTATTTCTTTGTATCAAATAAACAGCAAATTAATAAATAAAGTTGAGAAAGAATTTAATGTAGAAAAAGAATTATTGTTAGCATTAATGGGTATTGAAACTAATTATGGAACATATGTAGGCAAGATGGATATAATATCATCTCTTTCTACACTTAGTTTTGATAAAAGAAGAAGCGATTTTTTTACAAATGAATTAATTACAATTTTAAAACTAGTAGATAACAATATTATTGATTACAGAGTCCTTTATGGTTCATGGGCAGGTGCTTTTGGCTTTTTTCAATTTATGCCGTCTACAATCGATAATTATGCCATAGATTATAACAATGATAATAAAATTGAATTAAAAACCAACGAAGATTCTTTTGCTTCTGCTGCAAATTATTTAAAAAAGATTGGTTGGAAAGAAAATCAACCATGTTTTTTAAAAGTAGAATTAAATAAAAATATACCAGATAAATATCTTAATACATCAGCGCAGAAATTAAAAAATAAAAAAAAATTAAAGTTTTTTAAAAAATACATAAAAAATTACAATTCATTGATTAATAACGAAGATTTACAAGTTTCAGTTATAACACCAGATTTTGAAATTGTAGAGAATCCCAACAAACTAAATCCTGCTTATATAGTTTTTGAAAATTATGAGAAAATTTTAAAATGGAATAGATCATTAAGATTTGGTTTAGCCGTTTGTACTTTAAAGGAGAAATTAAAAAATGAAATTTAATTTTTATTTAATCTTATTCACTTTTTTTTTATTTTCATGTGTAAGTACGAATTATCCAAAGATGTCAAAAAAGCATGTCTTACAAGAAAAATTTTCAAATTCTGGTTTTGCTTTAGTTTATAACGACTCTCTCTATAAAAATAACGTAGTAAATAAAAAATTAAACAATAGAGATCTGCTAGTTTTTCAAAGAAATTTAAAAAAGGGAACTTCGGTTAAAATTACTAATCCACTAAATAATAATACTGTAATAGGAAAAGTAGGAAAAAATTCAATATATCCCAACTTTAATAACTCCGTAATATCAATTAGGATTGCAGAAGAATTAGAATTAGATACAAGAGAACCATACGTTATAATTGAACAAATTATAGATAATGCATTATTTGTTGCAAAAAAAGCAAAGACCTATGATCAAGAAAAACAAGTAGCCAATAAAGCACCTGTCGAAACTATAAGTGTAAACGACCTTAATAAAGAGGAAGTCAAAGAAGTTAAAAATAAAGTTAAGAAGAAGTTTAGCTATAATATTAAAATAGCAGATTTTTATTTTGAAAAAACTGCTATAAAAATGGTTGATAGAATCTTGAATGAAACAAATATCAAATTTGCTAAAATAGATAATATTGAAAAAAATAAGTTTAGAGTGTATTTAGGTCCTTATTCAAATTTAAAAGCATTACAAAAAGCTTATAATAGTGTAGAAAATTTAGAATTTGAAAATATAGAAATAATTAAAAATGATTAAAATATTTAAACACACTTTTTTATTTTTATGTCTAGTTTTTTTATTCGCTTCAAAAACATTTAGCTTTGACATAAAAGCCAGATCAGGAATATTACAAGATTTTTACAGTGGTGAAATTTTATTTGAAAAGGATCCTGATAGTGAAATCTATCCGGCTTCAATGACAAAGATTATGACTTCTATAATTGCTTTTGAATTGTTAAAAAATGGTGAATTAAGTTTAGATGATACATTTACTGTTTCAGAGAAAGCTTGGAAACTTTCTACTGCTGGATACTCATCAATGTTTATTATGGTTGGGGACGATGTTTCTGTAGAAGATTTATTAAAAGGTATTATAGTTGCTTCAGGCAATGACGCCTGTATAGCATTAGCTGAAGGTATTGCAGGTACAGAAGAACAATTTGCTATTTTAATGACGGAAAAGGCAAAAGAAATTGGTATGGATAATACAAATTTCTCGAACTCATCAGGGATTAACGATCCTTACAATTATTCTACTGTTAAAGATATTTTGATAATGTCAAATTACTTAATTAAAAATTTTCCTGATTATTATACATATTTTAGTGAAAAAGATTTTACATGGGATAGAACTGGAGGTGACCCAATATCTCAAGGAAATAGAAATCCACTTCTGTATAAAAATATAGGAGCGGATGGTATTAAAACAGGTTATCTTGCTGTTGAAAAATATTCTTTAGCATCATCAATTAAAAAGAACGAAAGAAGGTTGGTTGCTGTAGCTACTGGTTTTAATACAAAAAATGACAGATCAAGAGAGTCGATAAAGTTACTGACTTGGGGTTTAACAAATTTTGATTTGGTTCAAATAGCTAAAAAGAAAGAAGTTTTAGCAGACCTAGATGTTTGGTTAGGTAAAGATAAAACTGTAAGTGTTTATTCTGATGAAGATATATACAAAACGATTAAGAAGGCGCGTAAAAAAAAACTTAACGTTTTTATAGAGTATAACGGACCAATTGAAGCTCCAATTTTAATTGATCAAGATCTAGGATATTTGAATGTTTACTTTAATGATGAATTACTTAGTAAACATAAAGTCTATGCTTCAAAAAACGTAAAAAAAGTAAATTTATTTTCAAGGATTCTTATGTCAATTAACTATTTGATATGGGGTGATGTCTAAAAAACCAGTAATAGTTTTTGAAGGTATTGAGGGATCTGGTAAATCTTATCATGTAAATAATGTAGAAAAATTATTAAAAAAAAAAAAAATTAAATATATTAAACTTAGAGAACCAGGTGGTTCAAATAATTCAGAAAAAATTCGATCTTTAATTTTAAATAAGAAATCAAAATTTAATAAGTTAACGGATTTACTTTTATATTGTGCGGCCAGAAATGAAAATTACGTTAATTTGCTTAAAAAAAATTACAAAAAGAATGTTATAATAATTGATAGATTTGTAGATTCTACGTTAGCTTACCAACATTTTGGCATGAATTTAAATTTAAATTTTATTAATCATCTTAATTCATATATTTTAAAAAATTTTAAAGTTGATTTTACTTTTTTAAACATCGTTAACAAAAAAAATTTACAAGCGCGACTAAAAAAAAGAAAAAATTTAAATAGATATGATAACTTTAATTTTAAATTTTATAACCGCGTACAAAACGGATATTTAACAATTTTCAAAAAAAGAAAAAATTTTATGTTAATTAATTCAAACTTACCAATAATAGAAAATAAAATGATAATAGAAAAAAAAATCCTTAATTTGATTAAAAAATGAACAATTTCAATAACTATTTAAAACTTTATGGATATGAAAAATTTTTTTCAGATTTTAAAAATTTGTTAACTGCTAATAACTTACCTCAAAAAATATTAATCTCAGGTCCTAGGGGCATAGGAAAGTTTACTTTTGTTTTTCATTTTATAAATTACTATTTATCAAATACCGAGGTTGATAGATATGATGATATAAATTTTAAAATAAATCCTATTAATAAAAGTTTTAAATTAATTAGCAATTCTTCTCATCCAAACTTTCATATCATTAGTCTTAGAGAAAATAAAAAAAATATTGAAATAGATCAAATTAGAAAAATTATTAAAGATTCTCAAAAATCCTCGTTTAATAATATGAAAAAATTTATTATTATTGACAATGCAGAGCTATTAAACCTTAATGCAGCAAATGCTACATTAAAGCTTATCGAAGAACCTACTGATAATCTCTATTTTTTTCTTATACATGACAATTCTAAAAAAATATTAGAAACTATAAAATCTAGATGTATTACATATAAAAAAAATTTTTCACAGGATGAAACATTAAAGATTTTTAATTACATAACTAAGAGTAATCCTAGAGAATTATTCAATCTTGATTTTTTTAAATATTATTTTTCTATAGGCGATTTATTATTTTTGATTGATTTCGCTACAAAAAATAATTTAGATCTTAAAAGTAATAATGCAAAAACATTGTTAATTTATTTAATTTCAAATAAAATTTATAAAAATGATTCATCTATCCATTTGTTCATGTTTAAATTGATCCAGTGCTATTTTTATGAAATTTTTATAAAAACAAAGAACACTGTTAGATATAATGATTACACCAGTTTCATTAAAAAAATTAATTATACAACTAAGTATAATCTTGATTTTGAAAGTTTATTCTTAGAATTTAAGGATAAAATTCTATATGAGTAAAAATTATTATATAACTACCCCAATTTATTACCCTTCAGCAAAACCTCATATGGGTCATGCTTATTCAAGTATTATTGCTGATTTTTTCGCAAGATTAAAAAGAATACAGGGTTATAATGTTTTCTTTCTAACTGGTACTGATGAGCACGGTCAAAAAATACAAAGAGCTGCTGAAAAAGTAAAAAAAGATCCCATAGCTTTCTGTGATGAAATTAGCAAAACTTTTAAAGATCTGTCTAAAATTCTAAATCTCTCAAATGATGATTTTATAAGAACCACAGAGAAAAGACATTTTAAATCTGTAGAGAATTTATGGAATATTTTGGAAGAAAGAGGTGAGATTTATTTATCCAAGTACTCTGGATGGTATTCAGTTTCTGATGAAGCTTTTTATTCTGAAGATGAACTAGATACTATCGATGGTATAAAAGTAAATAAACTATCCGGTTCTCAAGTAGAGTGGGTAGAGGAGGAATCATATTTTTTTAAATTATCAAATTGGCAAGATAAATTATTAAAATTTTATTCAGAAAACCCAAAATTTATTCTACCAGAATCTAGAAGAAACGAAGTTATTAGTTTTGTTAAAGGTGGATTAAAAGATCTATCGGTAAGTCGTAAATCATTTACATGGGGTATTAAAGTACCATCAAATAAAGATCATGTTATTTATGTATGGCTAGATGCTTTAACTAACTATTTAAGTGCTTTAAATTATCCTGATCATAATGATAATAAATTTAAAAGTTTTTGGCCTGCAAATTTACATTTAATAGGTAAAGATATTTTGAGATTCCATGCAGTTTATTGGCCTGCTTTTCTTTTAGCTGCAAAAATTAATCCCCCTCAAAGGGTGTATGGTCATGGTTGGATTTTATCTGGTGAAGAAAAAATGTCTAAATCCAAAGGAAATATTTTAGATCCTATTGAAATAATTAATACTTATGGACTAGATCCTTTAAGATATTATCTTTTAAAAGAAGTATCGTTTGGTAACGATGGAAATATTTCAAAAGAAAAATTAGAATCTTGTATTAATAGTGATTTAGCCAATAATTATGGAAATCTATGTCAAAGAGTTATTTCTTTTTGTGAAAAAAATACAGATCTTAAGATACCTAAAGCTGGCAATTTTCTAAAAGAGGATTTGGATATATTTAATAATTATAGTGAGAATTTAAAAAAATTAAGTGAAGAAATTGATGATCAAAATATAAACTTTTATGTTGAATTTATTTTGTCACAGTTATTCAAAGCAAATAAATATTTTAATGATCAAGAACCTTGGAAAAAAAAAAATAATATAGATAGACTGAACACTATAGTATATGTTTCTTTAGAACTTATCAGAAAAATTTCAATTATGATTTATCCCATTATACCATCTTCAGCACTTAAAGTTCTTAATATATTTTCAATTCAAGAAAAAGATATTATTTTTAACACAATTACAAATAATAATTTTTTAAAAGAGGACCATAAAATTTTAAAATTAAATATCTTGTTTAAAAAAGTGGAAAAAAATGATTGATTCTCATTGTCACTTAGATCATGAACCCCTGAATTCAAATTTAAAAGAAGTTCTAGAAAGATCAAAAAAGAATGGTGTTGAAAAAATTTTAACAATTTGTACTACTATTCAAGGATATCAAAACATTATGAGTTTGATTGAAAAGGATGAAATGATATATGGTACTTTTGGAATTCATCCTCATGAGACTAAGGATAATAAAGTTAATAAAAATCAAATTGTAGAAAAAATTAATCTTAACAAAAAAATCATTGGTGTTGGGGAAACTGGATTAGATTTTTATTATAATAATAGTGATAGAGATGTACAGATTAAAAGCTTTCAATCTCATATAGAAGCATCAATAGAATTAAATGTCCCTTTAATTGTTCACTCTAGAGCTGCTGAACATGAAACGTATGAAATTTTGTATAAAAACAAATGTGATAGACTTAAAATTTTAATGCACTGCTTTACAGGCTCTTCTGAGTTTGCAGATAACTTGTTAAAGATAGGTGCAGTATTTTCTGCAAGTGGCATCATAACATTTAAAAATAGTTTAGAGCTACAAAATACATTTAAAATGATACCTCTTGATAATTTGCTTGTTGAGACTGATAGTCCATTTCTAGCGCCCATACCAATGAGAGGTAAAAAAAATGAACCAAGTTTTGTTAGATATACACTTGATAAATTGTCAAATTTAAAAAATATAAGTGCTGAAGAACTTGATAAAATTACTACTAAAAACTTTAATAAACTTTTTTTTAATGAAGGTTAAATTTACAATTTTGGGTAGTGGTAGTTCTCTTGGAATACCTCGTATAGATGGTTATTTTGGCAAATGCAATCCAAAAATAAAAAAAAATAATAGAATGAGATGTTCTGCAATAATTACTTCAAAAAATAAAAATATTCTATTTGATACTTCACCAGACCTAAGAATGCAATTATTAGATAATAAAATTAAAAATATTGATAATGTTTTTTATACACATCCACATGCTGATCAAACACATGGCATTAATGAATTAAGAGTATTTTATCTGAAAAATAAAAAAAAACTAAACATCTTTGCAGATAAAAAAACATCAAATTATCTATTAAAATCATTTACCTACTGTTTTAAAAATACTGATCATTATCCAGCAACACTAAAACTGAATTCATTAAAAAATATTCATTATATTGAAAATATCAAAATAAGAGCAGTTAAGGTAAAGCATGGTCTAATTGATAGTAATTGCTACATAATAAATGATAAATGTGCGTATGCACCTGATGTAAGTAAAATATTCTCAAAAGATTATAAATATTTTTGGAAATTAAAATACTTGGTAATAGATTGCCTTAGATATAAATGGCATCCATCTCATTTTAATCTAGAAAATGTATTAAGTTTTATAAAAGAAGTTAAGCCTAAAAAAACTATTTTAACTAATATGAATAATGAAATTGATTATAATGAAATTAAATCCATTATTCCAAAAAATGTTGCCCCAGCTTACGATGGAATGAGTGTAAATTTATAATAAATTTTCAATTTTAGTAGTTATTTTTTCCGACATTGGA
The DNA here is from genome assembly GCA_902515185.1 of uncultured Pelagibacteraceae bacterium. Classification (GTDB taxonomy): domain Bacteria; phylum Pseudomonadota; class Alphaproteobacteria; order Pelagibacterales; family Pelagibacteraceae; genus Pelagibacter. The sequence goes on from CABXTN010000001.1 coordinate 24,524, forward strand.
TTTGTAAATGATGAAAAAGTATCTTCTATTTTACCACTTTTATTAATCAAAATTTTATGAAAATTCCACTTTGGTATAGCAGATTTACCATAATTTTTTTTAGCCCAATTAAAAATTTCATGGGCATCATCACCTTTAACGTTTACAATTGAAGTCATTGGAAAACTAATTTTAAAATTTACCTCACAAAAATCTTTTACATCATTGTTACTTTTTTTTTCTTGATTAAAAGAGTTTGAAGGTACGCCTAAAACTATAAAATTTCTTGATTTATATTTTTCCCATAAAGTTTGAAGATCATTATATTGTTTGGTAAAACCACAATAACTAGCCGTATTAACCATCAATATAACATTGTCTTTAAATTCTTTCAGATTAATAGTTTGTCCTGAAATATCGTTGATCTCAAAGTCAAAAAAAATTTTTTCGTAATTTTCAGTAGCTTGATTTTTTGTAAAAAACATAACTATTATAGTTATAACTAATATTAATTTTTTCATATTGTTAAATTATCTATTTGGTGTCAACAATATCAAAAAATATCCCGCCAAAGTGGATAATAGTGACCCAGCTAGAACTCCAATTTTAACCCCGTCCATATATTGCATATTTTCTACAAATGCTAGATTGCCAACAAATAAACTCATAGTAAAACCAATCCCTGTCAAGATTCCTACACCATAGAAGTTATACCAATTTGAATTGCTAGGCATCTCTGCAACTTTTAATTTTATTGCGATATACGAAAAAACAAATACTCCTAGTTGTTTACCAAGAAATAATCCTAAAATTATTCCAAGGGGCACTTTATCGAGCATTGATGACAAAGACAAACCTTCTAATGATACACCTGCGTTAGCGAAAGCAAAAAGTGGCATTATGCCAAATGCAACATAGGGACTTATCGAATGCTCAATTTTTATTAATAAAGAAAAATCTTTATCTTTATTTCTATGAGGTATTGTCATCGCTAGTAATACACCAGCTATTGTTGCATGTATTCCAGAATTATGTGTAAAATCCCAAAGCAACAAACCTACCAATAAATATGGAAAAAATTTTTTAATATTGAATTTATTAATTAATAATAAAATTATAAATGCTAAAAACATTAAACAAAGATATTTTATACTTAGATCGCCAGAATAAAATAAAGCAATAATTACTATTGCACCAAGATCATCAATTATAGCTAATGCAGTTAAAAAAACTTTCAAAGATAAAGGAACTCTTTTACCCAATAAAGAAAGAACACCAAGAGAAAATGCTATATCTGTAGCTGATGGAATGGCCCAACCATTTAAAGTATCTGGATCACTATAATTTATTGATATATAAACCAAAGCAGGTATTACCATACCACCTACTGCTGCAATTATAGGTAATAATGCTTGTTTAGCATTTGATAATTCGCCTTGTAAAAATTCTCTTTTTATTTCCAATGTTACAAAAAAGAAAAATATTGCCATTAACCCATCATTTATCCAATGAAGCACACTTAATTTTAAGCCAATCTGATTAAAGCCAATAAACAAATATTTTTCCAGTGTATTAAAATAAAAATTTGAATATACGGAATTACTAATAATTAATGCTAGTATTGCGCTAAATAATAAAATTAAACCACTCGCAGATTCAAGTTTAAAAAACCATTTGAATGTTTTTGAAATATTGCCAATCATTATTTAAATAAATCTTTTATAAATAAAAATGAATCTAGTAAAGTGTTATATAAATTTTCTAAGAAAAAAATAAATCCAGGAATTAATTCATTAAGCTTAAATTTAAAGGTATCAAGCAAGACTACCAAGGCCACAAAACTGATAATTAACACTAAAAGAAAGTTTAAAACTGGTATTTTATTTTTTTTATTTTTTTTTACATTTTTTTTAATGATGGTTTCAGCTTCTTTTATAATATCCTCTGTTTCTTTTGGTACTTTCTCTAAATTACTGTCTATTGATATTCTTTGAATGGGATTTTTTTTTTCAGGAAGTTGCCTTTCTTTCTTAAAAAACCATTTTTTACTACATGAACCACATTGTAGCATCTTTCCACTAGCTGGCACCAAAGCCTCATCAACTTCAAATTTTTTTAGACACCATGGACATGTAATTATCATGCTTTCTTATATATCAGATTTTTATTAAATTTCTTCAAATTTGGGCACTATTTATCCTTTGAAATTATCATTATCTACTATATTAGTAATCATCTCGGGGCGTAGCGCAGCCTGGTAGCGCATCTGGTTTGGGACCAGAGGGTCGCAGGTTCAAATCCTGCCGCCCCGACCATTTATTATGAACAAAGTTAAAATTTATAAACCATCTAAAACTTCCATGCAGTCAGGATTAGCTAAGACTAAAAATTGGGTATTAGAATTTAAAAATAAAAAAACAGGCATAAATCCTTTAATGGGGTGGGAAAGCTCAACACATACACTTTCTGAAGTAAAATTAGAATTTTCAACTAAAGAAAATGCTTTAAGATATGCAAAAAAAAACAAATTAACATATGAGTTGATTGAATCTAAAGAAAAGAAAATTATTAAAAAATCATACGCTGATAACTTTATAAAATAAACTATGTTTAGATTTTTTAAATTAAAAAAATGGTTTGTATGGTCATGGTTAGGGTCTCTAATTATTTTATCATCTTTGTGGGTACAAGTTAAGATAGATGTAAAAATAAATGAATGGTTTGGCGTATTTTATGACATGATACAAAAAGCTCTTGCTTCACCTAATGCAATAACAATTGAAGAATATTGGTCGAGTTTAGCTTCATTTATCACATTAGCGGGTATGTATATTGCTCTTTATGTTGCTATTAGTTTTTTCACAGCTCACTATTTATTTAGGTGGAGAACAGCAATGGTTGAATGGTATCATAGTGTTTATGATAAAGCTGGAAAAATAGAAGGTGCATCGCAAAGAGTACAAGAAGATACAATTAAATTTACACGTATTATGGAAGGTCTTGGCACAAGTTTTATTGAGTCGTTAATGGTTCTGTTTCAGTTTGTTCCAATATTACTTGGATTATCTATAGGTATACCAATTTTCTTTTTTGGTGATTGGCAATACGGTTTAATTACAGGGGCATTACTTTGGACTCTTGGAGGAACAATATTTTTAATTGGATTGGGCTGGATATTAAGATTGGTTGGTGTTGAATATGACCTTCAAAAAAAAGAAGCTGCATATAGAAAAATACTAGTAATAGCCGAAGATGATCAGAATGTAAGACCAAAAACAATCGATGAACTATTTTCAGAAGTTCGTTCAATTCATTTTTTAAGTTATGTTCGTTATTTATATTTTAATATTGGTAGAATGGCTTATTTACAGGCTAATGTATTGTCAGCTTATGTGTTTTTAGCACCAGCAATAGTAGCTGGTGTTGTTACTTTAGGGGTTATGCAGCAGATTATAAGAGCTTTTGGAAGGGTAGAAGGATCTATGCAATATCTATTAAAATCATGGCCGACAATCATTGAACTAGCGAGTGTTTATAAAAGATTAAAAGAATTTGAGTCTCAAATAATTGAGAAAGAATTAATTGATGAAAAAATTTAATGGCAATAGATAAAAAATTTATTGACCAATTTATTAATGTAACTTCAAGAGCAGCTTATGCATCATCATTTTTTATAGGTAAAAAAGATAAAATAGCAGCTGATAAAGCTTCCGTAGATTCAATGAGAGCAGAATTAAATAAAATAAATATGACTGGTGAAGTAGTCATAGGTGAGGGTAGTTTAGATGAGGCTCCCATGCTTTACACCGGAGAAATTCTTGGTACTAAAAATGGTCCAGATTTTGATATCGCAGTAGATCCAGTTGAAGGAACTAATTTTGTGGCTAATAATTTACCTGGTGGTTTAACTGTCTTAGCTATTGCTGAAAAAGGAAATTTATTTAATGCACCAGAAACCTATATGAATAAAATAGCAACAGGAAAAATTGAAAAAGGATTAATTGATCTTGATTATCCATTAAAAAAAAATATTAAAAATTTATCTGAATTTAAAAATAAAGACATCTCATCATTAACAGTTTGTATATTGAATAGATCTAGACACAAAAAAATTATCGATGAATTGAATGATTTAAATGTAAATGTTAAATTGATCTCAGATGGAGATGTTTTGGGTGCCCTTTATGTGTCAGATCCAAAATATAATGTAGACATGTTTATGGGTATTGGAGGCGGTCCGGAGGGCGTTTTGGCAGCATCAGCACTAGATTCGTTCGGGTGTTTTTTTCAAGGAAGATTTATTTTCGATAACGATGACAATATTAAAAGAGCAAAGTTAATGGGTATAAAGGACTTAAAAAGAAAGTATGAATTAAGTGATATAGTAACCGGTGACTCGATATTTTGCGCTACAGGAATAACATCGGGTGATTTGGTTAAAGGTGTTAATAAAAAGGGCGATAAATTTATTACAGAAACTCTAGTTACACATAAAAGTACAAAATCAAATAAAATTTTAATAAAAGAAGACACTATAAAAACTTGATAAATATATGTTTTTACAATAAAAGTCGGAGTTTGGTCCCTTCGTCTATCGGTTAGGACAGCTGGTTTTCATCCTGCAAAGAGGGGTTCGATTCCCCTAGGGACCGCCATAATGCAATATTTTATTTACATAATTGCCACTAAGGTCAAAAATAGAACAATTTCTTATGTAGGATATACTTCAAATTTAGCCAAGAGATTAAAAGATCATAATAATGGAAAGGGTGCTAAATTTACAAGAGGAAGGAAATGGGAACTTATATTTAAAAAAAAATTTAAAACTAAAAGTTTAGCCATGAAAGAGGAATATAAGTTAAAAAAAAATTATTTTCTTAGAAATAAGATAAAAGATAAGTTTTATAAAAATGCTTAAGTTTAAAAAAATTAAAGGAAATTTTGTTCATCATACGGCAGTTATTAATTGGAAGGATCTTAAAATTGGAAAAGGTAATATAATTGGCCCTTATGTTGTTATAGGTAATAAAGCTCAGTGGAAAAAAAAAAGAAAATCAGGAAAAATAGTAATAGGGAACAAAAATATAATAAACGAATTTACGAATATTCATTTACCTACAACACTTAAAAAATTAACATATATTGGAAATAATAATTATATTATGAACTCGTCAACAATTGATCATGATTGTTATATAGAAGATCATGTTACAATAAGTAGTAATGTTGTCTTGGGTGGAAATGTCCATTTAATGAAACATTCAAATTTAGGAATTAGAACTATTGTTCATCAAAATCAAGTAATAGGATCATACACAATGATTGGAATGGGTTCAATAATAACAAGAAAAAAAATTATCAAACCAGGTTATGTTTTTTACGGTAAACCAATAAAGCTTATTAAAAAAAATAATATTAGTTTGAATAAAAATAAAATTACCGGTAAATCTCTTACAACAGAATTTTTAAGATATAAAAAATTAAAAAAAAATATATGAAAGATATAGCTATATTATTGCCCTATAAGGAAAATTTCACAGAAAATAGTGCCGGTGCTGCCTCTATATGGGTAAAAGACTATCTAAATAAAAGCAAATTAAGCAAGAGATCAATTGTTTACGGTAATCTCGAGAACAATTCTAAACCACTTTTAAAAAATTTTCAAAACCTTAAAATTGGTAATTCATTTGTTAAAAAAAATATTTCTTATACAAATAAACTTTACAATGAATATTTAAAATATAAATTTAAAATTATTGAAATTCATAATCGACCAGAATCTCTTTTATATTTGATTAAAAAAAAAGTTACTGCAAAATTAATTTTCATTTATCATAATAATCCACAAGATTTAAGGTCATCAACAAGCATTAAAGAAAGAACTTTTATAGCAGAAAATACAGATCAAATTTATTTTGTGAGTAAGTGGGTTAAAAATAAATTTTTTGAAGAGTTACCATATATCCATAGAAATAATTGTGAAATTCTCTATCCTGCTATAGATCCAATAAAAAAATTTCCCAAAAAAGAAAAAGTAATTATTTTTACTGGAAAATTAAATTCATCTAAAGGCTTTGATATTTATGGTAAGGCTGTAACAAAAATATTAGATAAATTTAATGATTGGACTGCATTAGCAATAGGTAACGAGCCGAGGGAAAAATTCAATTTCAAGCACACACGTTTTAAAATTCTTGATTGGGTCACTCATAATAAAATTTTAAATTATTATCGAAAGGCGTCAATCTCTATTGTTCCTTCAAGATGGCAAGAACCATTTGGAAGAACTGCGATGGAGTCTGCTGCATTCGGTTGTGCTACGATCACATCTAAAAAAGGTGGTCTTCCAGAGACTTTTGATAATAACTTATTTATAAACAAAATAAATGAGCATGAATTATTTAATATAATCTCAAAATTAATCAAAGATCCAGTAAATAGAAAAAAAATACAAAAAATAAATTGGAAAAATGTAAAACATAAATTATCTGATCATGTTAAAAAAATTGATAATTTTAAAGAATTTTTACTAAATTCTAATTTTAACTTTAATAAAGGATCAAAGCTTAAAATTTTACACATTTCGACATTTGATGAAAGAAGTGATCATCGTTTATTTAATATATCAATAGCTAACAAACTTTCAAAAGGCTTTATTAGGAATGATCATGATGTGATAAATTTTAGTTATAGAAATTATTTGACTAAAAATTTAGTTGCCAAAAAAAATGCCTATATTAACGATAAAGTTTCTAATGTTGCTGAAAATTATAGACCAGACTTAATAGTTCTAGGTCATAATAACATTTTGGAACGTAAAACTTTGTCTAGCATAAAGAGGAAATATTCATCTAAAATCATTTTGTGGTATGAAGATGCATTAGGCAAAAGGGGAGAGGGTCCTAATTGGAAAAATAATCTTAATTTAATTGAAGGTAATAATGATCTTATAGATCAATTTTTTCTAACTACACATCCTGATGAAATTAAAACTCGTATTCAAAGAAAAAAATTAAATTATTTACCTATTCCAGTAGATCCAAATATCGAAAATTTGAAAATTTATGAATATAAAAATAGATATAAAGATTTATTTTTCGCACTTAGCCATGGTGTAAATTTTGGTAAACTAAAAAAGGGTAAAAGTGATGAAAGAGAGGCTTTTATTGATAATTTGATGAATATGTATCCAAATATTAAATATAATATTTTAGGTATTTCCAATGAAACACCAAAATGGAATTATAATTTTTATAATGAACTAGTTAAGTGTAAAATGTCATTAAATTTAAGTCGAGGTAAAGCATTAAAATATACTTCTAGTAATAGAATAGCAGCATTAATAGGAAATGGTATATTTACTTTTATTGATATAAATACAAAATTTAATGATTTTTTTTCTGATAATGAATTGGGTTTTTATAAGAACGTGGATGATCTAGGCAACAAAATAGAATACTTCTTGAAATATCCAAATAAAATTAACGAATATGCCAAACGTGGTAGAGATAAATATTTTAGACTTTTTAATAATAAATTAATTACAAAAAAAATTATTGAAAAAACCTTTTAATTTATTTGTTTTAAAATTTTCAAAATTTTTGCTGCAAAATTTATGTCACTAACAGGTTTTTTATTTTTTTTAATACAGTAAAAAAAATATTTTAGCTCGTCATTAAGACTATCATTTTGTTTAAGATTGGGAGAAAAGTTTTTACCTAGGTATATTTTAGCTTTTTTATTAAAAAATTTATTTTCAAATTCAGATATATCCGGATACTTAGCATACTTATTATAAATTTTGATTTTATTATTTGGATCCATTTCATCAAAAAGTAACATTTTTTTATTTGTAATAATTGTGATTTTCCTTATTTTATCTGGGTTAAGCCAACTATTGTGTATATCTACAAAAATATTTTTAAACCTAAAACTTAAGTTTGAAATATCAGCAATATTTTTTTTTAATATTGAATAACTTGATTTTTTAACAATTTTTGGAGTTTTATTGAATAGATATAAAAAAATACTTAAATCATGAGAAGATAAATCGTATGAGACGTTTACATCATTTCTTATTGGTCCTAAATTTTGTCTTTGGAATTTAATATATAAAATTTTACCATTTCTTTTTAAATTAATATATTTTTTTAAATATTTAATATTATTATTAAATAAATATATATACCCAAACATTATAATTTTATCATTTTTGATTTTTTTAATTTTAATTAAATCAGAATATTTTCTTAATCCAGGTTTTTCTACAAAAATATTTTTTTTATTATAAATTGATAATTTTAGTAACTTAAAATTTTTTTCAGGTGGTGTAGCCAAAATAATATTTTTTATTGTTTTATTTTTAAGTATATCTTGTAAGCTTTTTGATATTATTAAATGTCTAACGTACCTTTTTTTTAAAGTAGATGAATTAGAGTGATTCTCATCATAAATGATGATTTTTTTTTTTAATTTAATCAGTGCTTTCGCAATATTAGTTCCCCAATAGCCACAGCCAATAAGTGCTGTATCAATATTATTGGTATTATTTGACATAAAATTGTAATAATTATTTAATTAATATATTTCATATGGAATTTTCAATTATTATACCCACATTTAAAAACTATAATTACTGCAAATTAACAATAGATTCTATTAAAAAAAATTCTTCTTTTGATCATGAAATTATTGTTCATCTTAATGGAGCAGATGATCAAACCGAGTCATACCTTAAAAATGAACACATATTATTTACTAAGTCAGAAACAAATATTGGTCTTTGTAGTGGTGTAAATAAAGCATATAATTTGAGTAATAAGAAGTATATCTTATACTCTCATGATGACATGTATTTTTTACCTAATTGGGATCAAGAACTAGTTAATGAGATAAACTTAATCAATACAGATAAATTTTATTTATCAATGACACAAATATCAGCAAATGGTCCTGTAAAAGGTAGTTTGCAGCACATACAATTTGATTGTGGAGATAAACTTGAGTGTTTCGATGAAAAAAAATTGTTAAAAAGTTTTAAATCATTAACCTTTAAGGATCTTCAGGGCAGTCATTGGGCTCCACACTTAATACCTAGAAGTTTGTGGGAAAAAGTAGGTGGTTTTAGTGAAGAATTTAACCCAGGCTTTGCCTCTGATCCTGACCTTAATTTCAAGCTGTGGATGGAAGGTACAAGAATTTTTAAAAACGTTTCTAAGTCCAGACTTTATCATTTTGGCTCTGTAACAACTAGAAAAAATTCACAAATAGTTCGAAACAACGGTAAAAAAACCTTTCTACTAAAGTGGAGTTTTACAGTTGATTTTTTTACAAAATATTATTTGAGAAGAGGTAGTATTTTTAATGGTCCATTAGAAGAGCCTGTTAAAAATGTAAATTATTATTTGGATTATCTATTGAGTAAAATTAAATACTTTTTTAAAAAATACCTATTATGAAAAATAAATTAATAGTAGAAATCGCAGAAGGACTAGGTAACCAGATCTTTATGTATTCTAATGCTTATTCTCTCTCAAAAGAATTAGATTATGAACTGTATATAGATAATAAGAGTGCTTATTCAAAAAAGAAAAATTTATTAAGAACACATCAAAGATATATGTTGGACAATTTTAATTTACAAGGGAATATTGCAGATAATAACATGATTTATGATACAGAATTTAAAAGATTTAAAAAAAAATTTAAACTTTTTGTTGATTTTTTTTCACAAAAAAAAAGTTTTATTATAGAAAAAAATATAAGAGATAATGGTAAAAAATTTGCAGAGTCACTCATTACTACTGACAGGGATAGAATTAAAAGTCATTTGTATGTACAAGGTAATTTTGAAAATTTTAACTATTTCAAAAAATATAGATCTGAATTATGTAAAATCTTAGTCCCAAAAAAAGAGTTTATTAATGAAAATAATATTTTAATTGATAAAATTAAAAATTCAAATTCGGTATCTCTGCATTTAAGAAGAGATAGATTCTCCGATCAGAATAATAAAATAACGTCTGAAAATATTACTAAATCTGATATATTTACTGAAAATATTATTAATTATATTAATAAAGCAATAGATTTAATAAATTCGAAATTACATAATCCAAAATATTTTATTTGGTCCAATAATCATAATAATATTACCCATTTGTTAAAAAAAATTAAAATCAAAAATTATACTTTAGTTAATAATGATGTTATTAATGATTTTAATTTATTTAGATATTGCAAACATTTCATAATAGGTCCATCATCATATCATTGGTGGGGTGCTTGGTTGAATGAAAATCCAAATAAAATTTGTATTAGGCCTGTAAATTTAAATCCATCCAATAATATTGATTTTTGGCCGGATGATTGGATGTCTATATAATTAAATTTTATCTTATTTAACGAGTTGTTTTAAATAAATTTGCTTTTTTAATATATCTTGTAGGTCTACTCATTTGATATTTTATTTAAGGCGTTATTTTTAAATAAATTTGACTCTTGGATATATCTTCTAACCATTTGTGTTGTTTTATGACCTGTCATTGCCATTATACTTCTTTCATCAGCTCCAGTTTCTGCAGTTGATGTCGCAAAACCAGATCTTAAACTGTGTCCTGCATATCTATTGTGGTCTAATCCAGCTAATAAAGCGTATTTTTTAATTGTTAAAGCTACAGTTTTGTCAGATATATTAAATATTTTGCCATTATCTATTTTTGAAAAATTGATCCAGTTTTTGAGAGATGTAACTGGACAATAGTTTTTATTATCAAAGTAGGGGATTGCTTTTGTCATTCCTAGGCCAGTTTGATCAGTTTTTGAGCGCCTAACGATTATTTTAACACCCTCTGTAACAAAATCTAAATCATCATACTCTATTGAGACTAATTCCGATCTTCTAAATCCACCAGAAAATCCAATTAGCAATAAGGCTTTGTTTTGTAATCTCTTAGAGTTATTTTTTTCTTCATCAATTACTTTAATTATAGATTTTAAATCGCTGATTAATAAAGGTTTTTTAGCTGTTTGTTTAACACCCATTTTCCGTTTTATACCCATTAAATTTTCAGTAATTATTGGATGTTTTATATCTATATAATGCCCTTTTAATTTATGGATAACCTTTATTGAGGCCAATCTCCTCTTTAAAGTACTGTACTTTGAAAATGAGCTAAGATGAGTAAGGTAAATTGCTATAATTTTTGGTTCACTTGGTAATGAGTTTAGTCCATTCTTGGCACAAAAAGCAGAGAAATCTCTAAAATCAGCTTGATAAGCTCTTAAGGTGTTATGAGCCTTAGAATTTTTTAAATTCTTTAAAGTTTCAATTTCTAAGTTTTTAACATCAGTTATTAATTCATTCATATATTTTTCCGATAACCATTAATTATCGGAAGTTATATATTAGGTGATTTTTAATGTCAATGGTTTAAATTAAAAAAATTATGGGTACAATTGATGGTGAAATACCAGCTTCATTTTTTTTTATAATATCATTAGGTTTTATATTGCTAAGTTATATTCAATACAAAAAAACTGGAAAAAGCATTGAGACTATTTTTTTATCTATCATGGCTATTTTATTTGTGATTAGTTATTTTATACTAATGTTTTATCGCTAAATTAAGAATATGATTAAATATTTTATCCCAGCAATATTAGTACTCTTAATTGCTTTTATACTCTTGTTTAAATGGCCTGTTGTGAATGAAAAAAATAAGAAAAAAATTAGTCTAACACTATTATTTAGCACCATATTCTTAATAATTGCTTTAATAGCACTATTAATTGACTAAAATTATCCCCACTATTCACCCCTGTTAAAAACCTAATAAATTCAACAATAAAGTGATACATTCAACCTAAGGAGTTTGTTAATCTTACATCGAATTAAGGGGCAACCCTTAACTGACCAACTGAGGAAAGGCCGAGAGGACCAAGCTCAGAGGGCAGAAAGTCCTACAGAGTAGCGCTTAAATTGTGGGGCGGAAGGCATGGCGGTAGCGCCTACAACGACGTGCCAAAACTACTGTTCTTTGCACCCTAAAAAGTGCAAGGAAACAGGGGTTTTTTATGAAAGGTACTAAATTTCAAAGAAAAGTCTGGAAATACTTAAAATCAATACCCGCAGGTACTGTTAAATCTTACAAAGAAGTTGCAATAGCAATTAAGCACCCTAAGTCAGCTCGGGCTGTAGCTAATGCCTTAGCAAAAAATCCATATGCACCCAAAATACCTTGTCATAGAGTAATTAAAGCAAATGGTAAATTAGGTGGGTATTCAGGATTTGGGGGCACAAGAGCTAAAAAAAAACTCTTAAATAAGGAGGGTTTTCTGATCTAAAAACCTCTATTTTAAACACTTTTTTAGCTTTTTCCACAGATTAATCGTTATTTTTACTGTTTCACCCTTCAGTTGTACTTAATAAGAAGAAATACTCAAATAAACCCCTTCTATGGCCTTCTAATTGCTATATTCTATTATTGCATTTCTCCTTAATTTTTTTAATAAATATTTGCTAAAATTAATATCCTTGGATCCTTAATTTATATTTTTCCAAGTAATATATCTAGAAAGTTCGTTTATTGTATATTTCATCAGTATTTACTGGTTTTTTTGAATATATTATTAATTTTTTGTTATAATTTTCTTTAGTACTTTAAGTTTTATAAGATAAATTTATTTATTTTTTTAAAATTAAAATAGTTAATAATAACAACAATTTATATAAATTTATTAATATTTAACTTCAATATTTAGGTAAGTTACTATTACCCTTTATATAGGGTAAATTAACTTCTCTCCTAAATACGTAATACCCTGATAAACAAATAACAGTCAAACCCGCAAAGGTCCAGATATCAGGAAAATCATTAAATATTATATAGCCGAGAATAATATTAGGTATAATCTCAAAGTACCCGAAAGGTGCTAACTTAGAAGCATCAGCATATTTAAGCGAGTAAATTAAGCAAATATGACCTAAACAAGCAAATATACCCATAAATCCTAACCATAACCATTGATTAAAAGTGGGACTTATCCAAACAACTGGTACAAAGAAAGATGAAATAATAGCCCCCACTACACCAGTTAATAATAGCGTTAACAAAGGACTATCAGTTGAATGCAATTTTCTTGTTATCACTAAATAGATTCCATAAAAAAAACCTGTGCCCAAACCTGCGATGGTAGCTAAATTAATATCTAAAAATCCAGGTCTAATTACTATTAAACTACCTATAAAACCAATAACTACCGCTGCCCACCTTTTTAAACCAACTTTTTCATTTAAAAAGAAAGGTGATAAAGCAGTTGTAATTAAAGGAGCGACAAAAGCTAATGTTAAAGCTTTAGCCATTGAAATAATAGAAATTGAATAAAAAAAACAAATATTGGCAAAAAATAAAGTTAAGCCACGTATTATTTGAAGTTTTAAGTTTTCGGAAAATGTTAAATTTTTTTTAAAAAAAAAATACATTAAAGGTAAGGTCCAAACCACTGTAAAAAAATATCTTGCCCATGTTATTTGAAAAAAAGATAATTCAGCTGAAAGATATTTTGCAATAGCATCCATAAATGGTAGCAAAGCCCATGCAGACAGGTTAAGTATGATAGCTTTCATTTAAGAAAAGTATCTTAAAGCAAAATAGACTACAATAGGAATAGTGATGAATGACATTATTGTAGATACAACGATTGTACTTGCAACACTATCAACAACTTTTTTTGGTGAATAAATAGAACCAACAAGATAGTTTAAAACAGCACTTGGCATTGAACATTGGATTAACAAAACACCCGCAGCAAAACCTTTTAAATCGAAAATCCAAATTAAACCAATCCCTATAAAGGGGCCAATAAACATTCTAGTAAATGAAGATATTAAAGCATTATTAAAAGAAAAAACCTTCAATCTTGTCAAGGCAATCCCTAACGACATCAAAATTAAAAATATTGTTGTGTACATTAACCATTCTGTAGTATTGATAACAAATACTGGCATTTCAATTTCATAAAATAATACAATTGCAGAAAAAATAATTGCATAAAATGGAGGATTTTTAAGGATTACATCTAAGTTAAACTTTCTATCTGCTAAAAATACACCTACTGTGAAATGCATTAGTATTATGAGAGAAGTTATGGAAGCAGAAACACCTAGTCCTTGAGAACCATATGCAAACATACAAATTGGCAGTCCCATATTTCCTGTATTTGGAAAAATTAGTGGAGGTAATTCTCGAATAATATCTTTAGTTTTAATTAGGTAAAGATTCATTACACCAACAACTGAAAAGCATAAAATAGCTAACAAATAGTACCAAAAATAATCTCTGAAAATTTCAAAATTAATTCCAGTTGATGTAACTGCATAAATAACCATTGCTGGCGTACCTATGTTAGCAGCGAAATTCGTTATAAACTTAGTATCAATTTTGGGGTTTTTTTTACCTAAATAATAACCTATGCCAATAACAAAAAAAACAGGAAACACAACTTCAAAAAGTTTTATATATATTTCCATTAAAACAACCTGATTACTGTAGGTTTTTTAATAATATTTTTATTAGATTTAAATGAAGCAATACATTTTTTTGAATACTGCTCTTTAACATTGTGAGTTATTATTATAATTGACGCTTTTTTCTTAGTATTATCTGGAATTTGGATTAGTCTTTGAACAGAAATTCTATAACGAGCTAATTGCTTTGTGATTTGGGATAGAACACCAGGTTTATCTTTAACTTCAAACCTTAAATATAAAGAGTTAACATAATTATTAACATCATAAACTTGAATTTTTTTCCTCTTTTTTGATGTTACCCCGAATGGAAATTTAATATTACCTCTTAAAATAGATAATAAGTCAGACATTAAAGCTGATGAAGTCGGCCCAGGTCCAGCACCCTCTCCTTGAAGTACACTTTCACCTACAGGTAAACCATTAAGTATAACTGCATTCATAACACCACTAACGTTTGCTATATATGTATTTTTTTTAACTAAACATGGGTGCACTCTTTCAAAAAGACGATTATTTACAAGCTCAGTAATACCTAGTAGTTTAATACGTAAATTTAGTTGTTCAGCTATATCAAAATCCTTACCTTCAATATATTCTATGCCCTCCATTAAAGTTACTTTATTAGAAATTTTTTTATTAAAAGATAAAGCGGACAAAATTTTTACTTTAGCTAGGGCATCGTATCCGTTCAAATCTAACTTTGGATTACCAGGTTCAGCATAACCAAGATTTTGAGCTTTCTTTAATACATTTTTAAAACTATCCTTAGTTTTCTCCATTTCAGATAAAATATAATTACATGTGCCATTTAAAATGCCATATACTTTAAAGAGTTTGTTTGTAGCTAAGCCTTCTTTAATTGTTCTTAATATTGGAATCCCACCTCCAACAGAAGCTTCGAACTCTAAATTAACTTTATTCTTTTCCGCAATTTCAGCTAATTTATCACCATGTTTTGAAATTAATGCTTTGTTTGGAGTTATGACATGTATTTTTTTATTGAGAGCTTTTTTAACTATTTTTTTTGATACTCCATCAGAATTACCAATGCATTCAATTAAAATATCAGGATTTTTGTCCAAAACATCAAATGGATTTTTATTAAATATTTTTTTATTAACCTTATATTTTCTTTTTTTATTTTTGTTCTTGGCTGAAATTGCAACAATTTTTATTTTTTTTCCTGTCTTTATTTCGATGTCTCTTCTTTTTAATCTTATTTCATTATAAAGATATAATCCTATTTGACCCAATCCTACTATAGCAATATTGTAAACTTTTTTCATACTATTCCTCTATATTAGGAAAATCTTTATTTTTATTATAGTTAATTAACATTTCCTTATAGTCATCAATATTTAGTTTAAACAGATTACTTGAACTAAAAGAATTTACTTCACTAACATTGTTAGATTTACATGAAGTTATGAAAAATAAAAGAATTAATAATTTTTTCATATAAGTGCCATTTTACTAGGAAAATTGAATTTTATATTCATATTTTGAACTGCTTGACCGGCCCCACCTTTTATAAGATTGTCAATTACCGATATAATAATTATTTTCTTTGTATATTTTGTCTTAAAAACAGATATTTTACAAAAATTTGTATTAATAACATCGTTAGTACTTAATCTTACATTGGCCTTCATAACTTTAACAAAATAATGATTTTTATAATAATCTGTTAGTATTTTTATAATTTTTTTCTGTGTAATATTCTTATTAATATCAATATATATTGTGCTTAAAATGCCTCTAAACATAGGTGATAAATGTGGTGTAAAATGAAATTTAAATTTTCTTCGTGTAAGAAGCTTTATTTCTTGATCAATTTCAGAGTTATGTCTATGAAAACCAATGCCATAGGCACTTAAAGACTCATATAAGTTTTTATTATTATATTTTTTATGGACACCCCTCCCAGCACCTGAATAACCTGACTTAGAATCTATTATTATATTTTTTATATCAATCATATTGTATTTTATTAAGGGTGTAAGAGGTAATAAAATAGATGTAGGATAACATCCTGGGCAAGAGATGATTTGAAATTTTTTTAGTTTGTTTGGTACAAGTTCCGGTACAGAATAAATACTTTTTTTAATATTTGAAAAAGCTGAGTGCTTATTTTTATACCATTTTAAATATGATTTAGCCCCCACTCTAAAATCAGCAGATAAATCAATTAAGGTATTTTTCTTTAAAAGAAATTTTGAAATTTTTTGTGCTTGACCATTCGGCAAGGAGGTAAAAATAATATCAATATTTTGAAGCATATTTTTATTAAATTTTACAATTTTTGGTAAATTTTTTTTTATAGATTTATCAAACCAGGATATTTTTTTTCCAATAGAACTGCTCCCACAAAGATATTTGATATTTACTCTTTTATGTTTAATCAAGAGTTTGGTTAATTCTAAGCCTATGTATCCAGTGCAGCCAGCTATTAAAACATTTAGTTTAGCCATATATTATTATAACAGTTTAAATTAAAAAAAAAATTATCTTTTAGAAAATTGAAAGCTTCTTCTAGCTTTCCTATGGCCGTATTTTTTTCTTTCAACGGCTCTTGAGTCTCTCGTGGTTAACTTTTCTTTTTTAAGAGTTGATTTAGAATTAGCATCAAACATTACTAGTGCCTTAGAAATACCATGCACCAAAGCCCCCACCTGACCAGACAAACCTCCACCTTTAACATTGCATCTTGCGTCAAAACCTGCTGATTGATCTAGAATTTCGAATGGTCTTAGTAATTGCATTTTATGATTAGCTCTTTTAAAATATTCTTTATAGTCTTTGCCGTTAATATAAATTTTACCGGATCCTTTTTTAAGCCAAATTTTTGCTATAGATGTTTTCCGTCTACCAGTAGCATATTTGCTGTCCTTAAAGTCTAGTTTAATCTTTGTATTAACTTTTAAACTCTCAACATTTTCCATATTAATTTGCAACTACATTTTTTTTGTTAAGTTTAGATATATTTAAAGCCTCAGGATTTTGTGAAGCATGAGGATGAGCCTCACCAGAATAAATTTTTAATTTGGTTAATTGTTTCTTTGCCAAAGGACCGCTTGGCAGCATTCTTTTTACAGCTAGTTTTAAAATTTCAGCAGGTTTATTTTTATTTGATAGCTCTTCTGGAGTTATTTCTTTAATACCACCAGGATATCCAGTGTGTCTATAATACTTTTTATTTTCAAATTTCTTTCCTGTAAATTTAATTTTTTCGACATTCTTAACTACTACAAAATCTCCATTATCCATATGTGGTGTAAAATTAGTTTTATTTTTTCCTCTAATAATTTTTGATACTATGGTTGCAAGTCTACCCACAACGGCATTGTTCGCATCAATCTCAAACCATTTGGATGAAATTTCGGATTTTTTGATAAATTTAGTCATGCTGCGGGATTAATACTTATAAAAGTATTGTTTGTCAAACGATTGGTGCTTAAAAAATCTTTAAAACTCAAGTAATTAAGCCTTTTTTAACTGTTGCACTAACCTTAGTATATATAATAAAATTATTTATCAAATAACAGAGAGGAAATAACATGAGTAAAAATCCAGAAACAATAGCATTACACGGTGGAGATTACAGAAGTGATCCAGCCACAACTTCGGTGGCAGTACCTATTTATAGGACTACATCATATCAGTTTAAAAATACTGATAATGCTGCAAATTTATTTGCGCTAAAAGAGTTTGGTAATATTTATACAAGAATAATGAATCCTACTAATGATGTTCTAGAAAAAAGAGTAGCAGCATTAGAGGGGGGGTTGGCTTGTGTAACGGTAGGTTCAGGTCAAGCAGCATCAACATTTGCAATTATGAATGTTTGTCAAGCTGGTGATAACTTTATAAGCTCCACAGATCTGTACGGTGGAACTGTTAACTTATTCACTCATACACTTAAAAGATTAGGAATTGAATGTAGATATGCAGATCCTTCAGATCCTAAAAATTTTGAAAAATTAATAGATGAAAAGACAAGATGTTTTTATGCAGAAACATTACCAAATCCATACCTAAGAGTTTTTCCTATTAAAGAAGTGTCAGATATTGGTAGAAAACATAATATACCACTAATTATGGATAATACTGCTGCTCCAGTTATATGCAAGCCACTTGAGCATGGTGCTGCTGTAGTGGTTCATTCTTTAACTAAATTTATTGGTGGTCATGGTACAGTTATTGGTGGATGCTTAGTAGATGGTGGTAATTTTGATTGGACAGCTGACAAAAAAAGACAACCTATGTTCAATGAGCCTGATGCTAGTTATGGAGGTGCTGTATGGGGTGAAGTTGTTCCCCAGCTAACAGGCGCTAATGTTGCGTTTGCTGTAAGAGCCAGAGTATGTTTGCTTCGAGATTTAGGTGCACCTTTAGCTCCAGATAATGCTTGGGGCATTATTCAAGGCTTAGAAACTGCGCCATTAAGAATGAAGCAACATTGTTCAAATGCAGAAAAAGCTGTTGCATTTTTAAATAAACATAAAAATGTGGAAAGAGTAATTTATCCAACTCTTCATAAAGGCGATATTGCCGCTAGATCTAAAAAATACTTAAAAGGTGGCAATGGTGCTCTTGTTGGCATTGAGGTTAAAGGAGGAGTTGATGCTGGTAAGAAATTTATTGAAGCATTGAAAATGTTTTACCATGTAGCAAATATTGGTGATGCAAGAAGTTTAGCTATTCATCCAGCTACGACTACTCATAGCCAACTTACTCCAGAAGAACTTTTAGCTGCAGGAGTTACACCTGGATATGTTAGATTGTCAATTGGAATTGAGCATCCTGATGATATAATTGCTGATTTAGATCAAGCTTTAAGTGCCTCAGGAAAGCCTAGTCTGAAAGCTGTAAGTTAATCTTATTGTTCCTAAAAAGGATATATAGAAAACTACTTACAACAAATATAGATCCTATCTGGTGTAAAGATGCATAAACAATCTTTACACCAGATAACAAAGTTAAAATCCCTAAAATTATTTGTAAAAATATAAAAAAATCGAAAACTATAATTGGATAAATTGGTAATTTTTTTACAAAATATATAAAATTAAAGTAAATAACAAGAATTAGTAAAAAATAAGACGTTATTCTATGTATAAACTGTATTACAGATGGAGTGCTAAGAAAATCGTTTGAAAGAAAAATTAAAAAGCTTGTATCATCAGGAAAAAAATTTCCATTCATATCTGGCCATGTATTATATACGAGACCACCATCTAAACCCGCGAGAAAGGCTCCAAGAACGATTTGCAAATATATAAGTAGTAAAATTAATATCATAATTTTATTAGACATCTTATATTTAAATGGTTTTGTATCCATATTCTCAAGAATAAACCAAAAGCATAGCGATAAAATTATAAATGCTATAAACAAATGTAAAGCTAATCTAAAATGACTCACATCAAGTCTGTCAACCAAACCGCTTTCTACCATAAACCAACCTACTGCACCTTGGAAGCATACAAGAGCAAAAATTATAAAATATTTTTTTAAAAATATATCTTCATCTTTAAATTTAATAAAAAAATATATTAGTGGCACTAATGCTACCAAGCCAATAAATCTTCCAAGAAGCCTATGTAAGTACTCCCAATAAAATATAATTTTAAATTCTCTTAGAGTAATAGCACTGTTAAGATAAATAAATTCAGGTATTTGCTTATATTCTAAAAAATAATTATCCCAGGTTTCATCATTCAATGGTGGTATAATACCCTTAAAAAGTTCCCATTTTGTAATAGATAATCCAGAGTCAGTTAATCTAGTAAGACCACCAACTATAATAATTAAAATTAATAATAAATATAGAGTAATTAGCCAAAGATTTATTGATCTTCTTTTTATATCACTATTTACAAACATCACTTATAATTATAATAATTTATAAAGTAACCAATAGCATAAATGTCGCCATTAAATAAAAGTAAATTAAAAAAAATTAGAAATAAGTTAGATAAAATTGACAATCAGCTTATTAATATAATTCGAAAAAGAACAAATTTAGTAAAAGAGGTTTTAAAACTTAAACAGTATAAAAATGAGATTGTAGATAAACAAAGAATTAAAACAATATTAAAAAAAATTAAGAAAAAATCAATTGAAAAAAAAATTGACCCACGTATTACAAATAAAATATGGAATAGTATGATTTGGTCTTACATAGAATTTGAGCGAAGAAATTTTAAAAAAAAATAATGTTACTTGCTATGTGGAGGAAGTTTTTTCTCTACAAACACTTCGTGTTTTCTTGTGCTTGGATTGTATTTTTTTGCTTTTAACTTTATTTTAGCTTTCTCACCACCTGCAGGTTTTTTTACATAATAAAAGTAAGGACTATCAGGCTTGGATTCTGGAACTAGTCTAACTTTAATATGTGTTTTTTTAGCCATTATTTAATTTTTTTTAAATTTTTTAACAAACTAGAAATTTTATGTAATTTAAACTTTAAATTAATTTCAGCGCTACTTATAGTTTTATTATTAGTTTCGTCAAGATCTAATGAAGCTTCTCTCTTAAGGATTTTTTTAGCACCTTCTATTTTTAAACCTTGATCTTTAAGTAAAAACTTAATTTTTTTGAGCATATCAATTGATTTTTCATCGTAATATCGTCTTTTGGAATTAAAAAATTTTGGTTTTATTTGCTTAAATTCTTTTTCCCAAAATCTTATCGTGTGAGTATTTAACTTGCCACTTTTGCTGTCTTTTAGATTTAAAATTTCTGCAACTTCACTGATTGATTTATATGCCTTATTAAGTTTATTCATTTAATGTGTTTATAAACTTTTTGAATTCCTTAGATGGTTTAAAAAGTACTACTTTTCTGGCTGAAATAGTCTTTTTTTCTTTAGTTTTGAAATTAATACCAATTCTACTTTTTTTATATTTTATAAAAAAAGTCCCAAAATTTGATAGTTTAATTTTTTCATATTTAATAAGATTTTCAATTATAGTCTCGAATAAATCGTCAAAAAGATTTTCTGAAATTTTTTTTGAAAAACCAATCTGCATATATACAGAATTAATAATATCTTTTTTTGTAAGATTTATTCTCATTAGCTAATATTTTTTTTAATTTTATCAATTAAATTTCCTTTTACAATTTTTTCACAAACACTTAGTGAGTTAGAAAATCCTATATAATCTGTAGATCCATGACTTTTAATAACTGGTGTATCTAAACCAATAAATATCGCTCCATTATACAATCTAGGATCTAGTCTTTTTTTAAATTTTTTAAAGTTAAAATAATTAATTAAACCTGATATTTTTCCAATAAAATTATCTTTAAATACTTTTTTAAGTTCATCTGTTATAAAATTAGCTGTACCTTCTGCGGTCTTCAAGGCAATATTTCCAGTAAACCCATCTGAAACTATTACGTTCACTTCACCTTTCATTAAATTGTTACCCTCGATGTAACCTTTAAATTCAAAATCCTCATTTTGAATTTGATTAAGTTTTTGATAAGTTTCCTTTATTACATCATTTCCTTTTATCTCTTCAGATCCAATATTTAATAGTGCTACTTTTGCTTTATCATTTGGATAAAGAGATTTGAAAATCGATGAGCCCATTATTGCAAAATCGATTAAATTTTTGTCATTACATTCGATATTAGCCCCAAGATCTAAGACTACACTCATACCTTTTTTATTAGGCCAAAGTGCAGATAATGCAGGCTTATCAATATTTTCTATCATTTTTAAATTTAACTTTGATATAACAAGTAATGCGCCTGTATTTCCCGCAGAAATAACAGCATCAGCTTTTTTATTTTTTACGCTCTCTATAGCTAGCCACATACTTGTGTCCTTGCCTCTTTTGGCCGCTTCTAACGGTGTATCTGTTCCTTTAACTAAGTTCTTAGTATGTAAAATTTCATAGAATTTATTATCTAAACTTTTTGTAATAAATTTTTCAATCTTTTCCTTATCACCAAAAATTTTATAATATACATTATTAGTATTTTTGAAATGGTGAGTAATGCCATCAATAATTTTTTTTGGAGAACCATCACCTCCCATTGCATCTACGGCAATTGTAATCATTCGAGACATTTTTTTAATATAAATAATTATTCTTTAGGATCTAGGATTTGTCTTCCTTTATACATACCAGTTTTTTTATCAAGGTGATGAGAAAGTCTATATTCACCACTTTTTTTATCTTCAATGATATTACGTGGTGAAACACGTATATGAGATCGTCTTTTACCCGCTCTTGATCTAGTTGTTTTACGTTTAGGTACAGCCATATTTAAATTTCAATTTTAATTACACCTTTTGTAAACAAATTAAAAGGTTTTTTTGATAAAAAAGCTACGTATTTGTCAAAATAAATACACAAATTACTTAAATTACCTTCATAATTTATATAACTCTTCAAAGTATCCTCTTTTTCATTAGAGGAAAAGCTTTCCCATATTTCTATTTTTTCTAACATTGAATGAAATACATTAAGGTAATCCTTCATTTTTTTATTTATTGAAGCGTCACCATATCCAATTTCCCTTATACTTAATTCTAGTTGCTTAAATATATAATCATAAAGATCTTGCATTTTTTTTTTATCAATTTCACTTTTATAATTTTTAATAAAAAAACCCAAATGAAACAGTAAAATTGTGAGTCTATGTGAAAATGTATCATTTTTAGTAAAAATACTAAAAATATTTTTATTTCTAGAGAAATAGACCAAATTGTTATAAATATTAATATATTCTTTGTTCATGAAAAAACTTTTATTATTTATATTCATATTTATTTTAAGTTGTTCAACTAATAAAGTAGTAAAACATCACGGGGTTCATTTTTTGGACAAAAAACATAAAAAGTTGGTAATAAACGACACTAATATTAATGACATAATCACATTACTTGGTGAACCATCTACAAAAAGCTCCTTCGATAATGATGTCTGGATTTATATAGAAAGAAAGATTTCAACAGGTTCTATATTTAAACTTGGCAAAGAGCAGCTAATAGTTAATAACGTTTTAGTACTTGAACTAAATCAAATGGGACTACTCGCCTCCAAAGATTTCTATAACAAAGACACTATGAACAATATAAAATTTGTAGAAAATTCTACTGGATCTGTTTATAGCAAGAGATCTTTTGTTTATGATTTCTTATCTAGTATGAGACAAAAAATTAATGATCCTATGCGTAAAAAGGACAAAGATTAACCTGCTATAACTGCCAGTAACAATAGTGCAACAATATTAGTAATTTTTATCATTGGGTTTACAGCTGGTCCCGCAGTATCTTTGTATGGATCGCCAACAGTATCACCTGTGACAGCAGCTTTGTGCGCTTCAGATCCTTTACCACCATGATTACCATCCTCAATATACTTTTTGGCATTATCCCAAGCTCCACCACCAGCTGTCATTGATACAGCAACAAATAAGCCAGTAATAATTACACCAAGAAGCATAGCTCCAACAGATGCTAGTGCTGCTACTTGACCACCGATTGAATATATAATGAAGTATAAAACTATAGGTGATAAAACAGGCAACAATGAGGGTATTATCATTTCTTTAATTGCTGCTACAGTTAATAAATCAACTAATTTAGCATAATCAGGTTTTTGTTTTCTTTTCATTATTCCAGGAAATTTTTTAAATTGTCGTCTAACTTCAATAACTACTGCTCCACCTGCCCTACCAACTGCTTGCATGCCCATAGAGCCAAATAAATATGGAAGCATACCTCCAATTAGCAAACCAACAACAACATAAGGATTTGATAAGTCAAATGTAACTACTATACCTTCTAAATTAGAGCCTACCTCCTTAGAAAAATGTTTTATGTCTTCTGTGTAAGCCGCGAAAAGAACAAGAGCACCTAATCCCGCTGAACCTATTGCATAGCCTTTTGTTACAGCTTTAGTTGTATTGCCTACTGCATCTAATGCGTCTGTTGTTTTTCTAACATTGTTAGGAAGTTTTGACATTTCAGCGATACCTCCGGCGTTATCAGTGACTGGACCATAAGCATCTAATGCTACAACCATTCCAGCTAAAGCCAACATTGTTGTCACAGCAATGGCAATTCCAAATAAGCCAGCGATATAATTTGTTAATAATATACCGGCTACAATAATTAAAGCAGGTATTGCTGTTGCTTCTAAAGAAACAGCTAAACCTTGAATCACATTAGTTCCATGACCCGTTGTTGAAGACATAGCAACACTTCTTACAGGTCTATAATTAGTCCCAGTATAATATTCTGTAACCCAAATAAGTAAACCTGTAATAACAAGTCCTATCACTCCACAATAATAGAGACTTTTGCCGTTAAAAAGAGTTCCGTTTACATTAAACTCAGTTGCAAAACCTATAACGTAATCAGTCAAAGGATATAATAATATTAATGATGAAATTGCTGTTGCAACAAAACCTTTATATAATGCAGCCATTATATTCTTGCTGTTCCCTAGTCTTACAAAAAAAGTACCTAGTATAGATGTTAAAATACAAACCCCACCAATTGTTAAAGGGTAAATCATCATAGTTAGATCATTAACAAAAAATATTGAAGAAAGAACCATTGTGGCAACTATAGTTACTGCGTATGTTTCAAACAAGTCTGCAGCCATACCAGCACAATCTCCCACATTGTCTCCAACATTATCTGCTATAACAGCAGGATTACGTGGATCATCTTCTGGTATTCCAGCCTCAACTTTTCCAACTAAATCAGCACCAACGTCAGCACCCTTGGTAAAAATACCTCCACCAAGTCTTGCAAAAATTGAAATTAAAGACGCACCGAAACCTAAGGCTACTAAAGCATTCACAATCTCTCTCTCGTCAATACCAAATTTAAGTAATAAATAATAATATACAGCTATTGATAAAAGTGCTAAACCAGCAACAAGCATACCTGTAACAGCACCAGATTTGAATGCCACTGATAGGCCTTGTGATAATCCTTTTCGAGAAGCTTCTGCTGTTCTTACATTAGCTTCTACAGATACAAGCATACCAACATAACCTGCTATTCCAGAGAGTGCCGCTCCAATTAAATAACCTAAGCCTACTAAAATACTAAAAGCGTAACTAATAATAACTAGAACAACAACACCTACAATCGCTATTGTTTTATATTGTCGATTTAAATAAGCCTTAGCACCAATTTGAATTGCAGATGCAATTTCTCTCATTTTATCATTTCCAGAACTAGCATTTAAAATTTGTTTTCCAGTAAAGTAACCATAAACTATTGAAAGTAAGCCTGCTAAAATTGTGTATGATAAAATTGTTTCTACTGATGCATTCATTATAAATTCCTAGGTTAATTAGTTATTATTAAAAATCGCACAATACAAAAAAGCATATAAAAGGCAATGTTTAACTTGATTAAAAATTATGAAAATATCCTTTATTTTTGAGGAATATTTGCCTTCTACTGTCGTCTAAAATTATAGACCTATCTTTGCCCTTAAGGATTTTCCCAATTTTTGTTATTCGAATCTTGTTCTTAACTGAATAGTTACTTATTACTTTTTCTTTCGATTTTGGAGCTGTAAATAATATCTGATAATCATCGCCCTTCGATATAAAATCAATTTTTTTTAATTTTTTTATAGCTATTAATTTCATTAAAAAATTCGATATAGGTATATTCCTTAATGAAATTTTATATGAATGGTTCTGATTGTTAATTAATTTATCTAAATCTGCAAAGAGGCCATCGGATATATCAATTGAGGATGAAGCAAAACTAGATAGTTTTTTTATTAATTTAAATTGTATATCAGGTGTATAATAGCTATTGACAAAATAATTACTAATATTTTTATTAATCTTAAGTTTATTTTTTAAAAGACATAGTCCTACATAGCTATCGCCAATATTTCCAGTAACATATATATCATCGTTGACATTCGACTTATTACGAAAAACTATTTTGTTTGAATAACCAAGTGAAGTAATAGAGAAAGTTAAATTTTTAGATTTAACAGTATCACCTCCTCCAACAAGAATCTTGTAAGTACTTTGTTCTTTTTTGATCGAATTATATATTTTCTTTAGATTTTTTTTAGAAAAATGTTTCTTATTACCAGACGCGCAAATAAAAATAAATTTAGGGTTAACTCCTTTACATACAATGTCTGAAATAGAAGATCTAATGATTTTTCTTATAACCAAATCAGGTTTCTTAAAATTTAGAAAGTGAATTTTTTCAACATAAGTATCGACAGATAATACTAACTTATTACTTTTATCAAAAAAAACATCATCATTAAGATTTAATGAGGATTTATTATTATTTAACTTGCTAAAATATTTATTAATTATATCGAACTCATTCATTGATAGTTCTGATTTTTTTGGAAATTTTATCTAATAAAGCATTTAAATATTTGGTTTGTGGATCATCCAAAAAAAAATTTGAAGCGTTTAAGTATTCTTTAATAATTATTTTTCTTGGTGTTTTTGGCATATACATAAATTCATATACAGCACTTTTAATAATTGTTTGGAATACTTTATCTACTTTTCTCAGATCAGTATTTTCAAGTGAATGATTAATTTCTTCAAAAAGTACTTCTTGCCTTTCTACTGCTCCTAAAACAACGTCTTTTATAAATTTTTTAAATCTATGTTTAGGAAATATAATTTCTTCATCTTTATTAAATAATTTACCATATAATTTTTGAATAATAATAACTCTGGGGTTATTTTTTGGTGAAAAAAAAACTTTCATTTCTTTTGTGATAAAATAGATATAACAGCTAGAGCAGCTTCTTTACCTTTTTGACCTCTAGCATTTGCTTGATCTTTATTAAGGCAAGTTATTATCCCGTTTCCGACGGGTTTTTTAGTATCGATACTAACTTTCATTATTGCATCTGTAGCTGATGAAGAGATAAAATCAAAATGAGGTGTTTCACCTTTTATTACACAACCAAGCGCAATAGCTCCATCATATTTTTTTATATTTTTAATTATTGTAACTGGAATTTCAAAAACACCCGGGACTTCTATAATTTTTACTTTTGAGAGTTTTTTAAGTTCGTTCAAAGACGAATTTAAAAGTTCTTTAGAAATATCTTTATAATAATTTGCTACAACAATTAATATTTTTTTTTTCATTTTAAAATTTCCTGCTTTGTTATCTTGATACCATAACCTTCAAGACCAACAACCTTCTTTCTGGATTTTGTTACCAATACCATATTCTTTATATGAAGTGACTTAATAATTTGAGCACCAATCCCATAGTTTTTTATCAGTTTATCCTGACCTTTTTTATAGAAATCATCACTTTTATACTGTCTTAATGTTTGAGTAACAGATTTTAAATTTGGATCTCTTATAAAAATTAATACACAATTTGAAAATTTTTCAAAATATTTAATTGTTCTATTAAATGAATTTGGAATATTTTGATTAATTAAATAATTCTCTACAACATTAGAGGAAATTACTCTCAATCTAGGGGTGATTTTTTTTGTTAAGTTTCCTTTAATTAAAGCAAAATGTTCAGAACCATCTATTATATTTTCAAAGATTTTAATTTTGTAGGATTGATTGCCAACAATAATTTTGGATGTTTTTTTTAATTTGATAAGTTTTTCTTTCTTAAGTCTATAAGCAATTAGATCCTCAATTTTAGCAATCATAAGTTTATGTTTATCCGCAAATTTAAAAAGATCTTGACCTTTAGCCATAGTACCGTCTTCATTCATTATTTCACATATAACTGCTGAAGGATTTTTTTTTGCTAGTTTTGAAATATCAATTGATGCCTCCGTATGTCCAGCTCTTACTAAAACCCCACCCTCTTTAGCAATTATTGGGAAAACATGTCCGGGGGAAACTATATCATTTTTTTTTACATTTCTTTTTGTCGCAATTCTAATTGTACGCGCTCTATCTTTCGCTGAAATACCTGTGGTTATGCCTTTCTTTGCTTCTATTGAAATTGTAAATGCAGTTTGGTTTCTTGATTGATTAATTGGTGCCATATAATTTAAATTCAATTTTTTGGCCTGCGCATTATTTAATGTTAGACAAATTAATCCCCTACCATTTTTTGCCATGAAGTTTATTTTTTTTTGATCAACATCTGAAGCACAAAAAACGAGATCTCCTTCATTTTCACGGTTTTCGTCATCAACTAAAATATACATACCACCTCTTTTAGCTATACGAACTATAGATTCAATTTTTGAGTATCTAATTTTTTTTAACATACCTCTTTACATATTTTGATAAAATATCTATTTCAATATTAACTTTATCCTTTATTTTAAGTTTACTTAAATTTGTAAGTTTTAATGTGTGTGGTATCACCCATATTTGAAAACCTTTTTTGGTTACTTTTGATATTGT
Source organism: uncultured Pelagibacteraceae bacterium (assembly GCA_902515185.1). GTDB lineage: Bacteria > Pseudomonadota > Alphaproteobacteria > Pelagibacterales > Pelagibacteraceae > Pelagibacter. The sequence continues at coordinate 53,409 of CABXTN010000001.1, forward strand.
GAGAGAAACTCCATTAATTAATATTGAGGCTTTTTCAATTAAATCCTTTTTAAACTTATTTTGTATGCCTATATCAAATACGATTGATTTTTGTGATTTAACAATACTATTAACAACACCAACTGTATCTACATGTCCTTGACATATATGACCTGATATATTTTGACCATATTTCATAGGCAATTCAAGATTTATAATATCATTTTTTTTTATATCACTAAACTTTGATCTTTTAATTGTCTCATTAGATAAATAAAATTCTTTAATATTTTTTTTTATAGAAACTAAAGTTAAGCAAACACCGTCACAAGATATAGATATACCTAAGTCCTTTTTATTTACTTTAATTGATGACTTAACAAAAAGATTAAGACCTTTACTGTACTTTACAATATTTTGAACTACTCCTTTATTAAATATAATTCCATTAAACATAATTAAATAAACTTAATAATTTTATCTTTATTAGAGAAAGTGTCTAATACTTTTTTACTTTTAAATTTTTTACCAAGAGTAACCAAAATATTTGAAATTTTAATTAATCCACTAGATTTTAAGGTTTTGTTACTTTTAAATAAATAAAACTGATTAAAATAATTTTTATCTAAAAATAATTTTGTAAGTGATCTTCCACCTTCAACTAATAAATTATAAACATTTTTCTTATAAATAGTCTTAAGAATTTTTAGGAGACTTAGCGAACCATCATTATCAAGTGAAATTTTCATAAGGTTTACACCCATTTTTTTCAGATGTTTAATTTTTTTAGCCTCAGTAGAACCATGAAAAATATAAGTATTTTTTCGGTTTACAGAATTTATTACATGCTTGGAGTGTTTAATACTTAGATTTTTATCTATAATAAAAATTTTAGGTGAGTATTTCTCTAAACCATTTAATCTGCAATTTAACTTTGGATTATCTTCATTTATAGTTTTATGGGAAATTAAAATTCCATCATTTTTATATCTAAGTAAATGGCCAACATTTAGTGATGTATCATCAGATATATATCTTTTTTTTTTAGATTTAATATAATTATCTTTAGAACAAGCAATTTTACCTGTTATGTAAGGTAATTTGTATTTTCGGTTAAAAATATAACTTTTATAAAATTTATTAACTTCATTTTTAAGAATTCCTTTTTTAACTAAGATACCTTTATTTTTTAGAATTTTATGTGCTTGCTTTGAAGTTCTATGATCAATATCAGTAATTGAAAAAATTACTTTTTTTATTTTTGACTTAATTAATAAACTTGAGCAAGGATTTGTTTTACCTTTATGTGTGCAAGGTTCCATTGTTATATAGGCAGTTGAGCCATTTGGACTAACAACAGAATTTTTTACTGCATTATATTCAGCATGAGGGCGACCATTTATGGATGTCACGCCTGTTGATATAATTTGATTGTTTTTAACTAGCACACAACCAACAGAGGGATTTTCCTTAGTTAATCCATGGTTTTCTTTTGCTAGCGCTAAAGCTAAACCCATATAATAATTGTCAGAAGTAATTATATTATCTTTTTTTGAAGACATCTATTTTGTCAACAAACTGTATGAAATCTTTTTCTTCTCTAAAGTTTCTATAAACTGATGCAAAGCGCACATAAGCAACTGGATCTAAGTCCTTTAATCCATCCATAACCATAGTTCCTATAGTATTTGATGCAATTTCATTTTGACCAAGCTCTTCTAAAGAACGAGATATTTTAGTTATAAATTTCTCAACTGTGTCAGTATCAATAGGTCTTTTTTTTAAAGCAATATAAATTGACTTAGATAATTTATCTCTATCAAATGTAGATTTTCTTCCATTTTTTTTAACAACCATTAACTCTCTAAATTGCACTCTTTCAAATGTTGTGAACCTTTCTCCGCATGAACAAAGTCTTCTTCTTCTAATAGCTGTACCATCTTCAGTTGGCCTAGAGTCAACTACTGAGGTTTCACCCCTTTTACAAATTGAACATATCATTTAAATTTTTTAACCTAAGTGTTTATAAATTGGAAATTTTGAACATAGCTCAATAACTTCCTGTCTTACTTCATTTTCCACTTTGCTATTATCTTCTGGATTGGATGATAGACCTTTAATTACCTTGGTAATTAGTTGTCCTACAACTTCAAATTCTTTTAATCCAAACCCACGTGTAGTAGCTGCTTGCGATCCTAGTCTTATACCTGAAGTAATCATAGGACTTTCTGTATCAAAAGGTATTCCATTTTTGTTACATGTAATGTTTGCTCTACACAAACTTTCAGAAGCTAAATTTCCTTTTACATTAAAAGGTCTTAAATCAACTAACATTAAATGAGTATCAGTTCCTCCAGAATAAATCTTAAAACCATTATTTTTTAATGTTTCAGCTAAAATTTTTGCGTTAGATAATACTGATTTAATATAAACTTTAAAATCTGGTCTTAATGCTTCCAGAAATCCAGCTGCTTTAGCAGCTATAACATGCATTAAAGGTCCGCCTTGATAACCAGGAAATACGGCAGTATTAAATTTTTTTGAAAGATCTTCATGGTTAGTTAAAATAATTCCACCTCTTGCACTTCTGAAAACTTTATGTGTAGTAGATGTAACAACATGAGCATAATCACAAGGGTTAGGATATCCTTTGCCTGCTACTAAACCAGAAAAGTGTGCCATATCAACCATTAAGTACGCACCAACTTTGTCTGCAATTTCTCTAAATCTTTTAAAATCAATAACTCTCGAGTAAGCACTACCACCAGCTATAATCAGTTTTGGTTTGTGTTCCAAAGCTAATTTTTCAACGTTATCGTAATCTATTAGTTCAGATTTTTTATCTACATCATAACCAATTGCATTAAACCATTTTCCTGACATAGAAATTTTTAAACCATGTGTAATATGACCACCAGAGTTTAAACTCATTCCCAAAAAGGTATCACCTGGTTTTAATAATGCTAAAAAAACAGCACCATTTGCTTGAGCTCCAGAGTGAGGTTGTGCATTTGCAAATTTACAATTAAATAATTTTTTTAATCTTTCGATTGCTAGATTCTCAGCAACATCAACATGCTCACATCCATTGTAATATCTTTTACCTGGATATCCTTCTGCGTATTTATTTGTTAAAACAGAGCCTTGAGCTTCTAACACAGCCTGTGAAACAATATTTTCTGATGCAATTAATTCTATATGCTGTTGTTGTCTTCTTAACTCATCGTTGATTGCTTTGTAAAGATCTGGGTCAGTTTTCGACAAACTATCTTCAAAAAAACCCTTGTATTGATCATTTATATATTTATTTTCACTAGACATAATATCCTCAAATTTTATTTACTCTTCTTTGGTGTCTTCCACCATCAAATTTTGTTTTTAAAAAAGTATTAATAAACAATAAAGCATTTTTTCTGGATATCAACCTTGATCCTAAGCTAATAATGTTAGCGTTATTATGCATTCTTGATAATTTCGTAGATTTTAGACTGTAGCATTGCGCCGCTCTTATTTTTTTATGCTTATTTGCTGTAATATTCATACCTGTACCGGATCCACAAATGAGAATACCTATATTATTTGAACTTTTAGAAACATATCTAGAAAGTTTATGTGCATAAAATGGATAGTCTACAGATACACTATTATTTGGACCTAGATCAGTAAGTTTTATTTTTTTTTTAATAAATCTTTTTTTAATAAACTCCTTTAATGAAAAACCTGCGTGATCTGAGGATATGAAAATTTTTTTCAAATTAATTAAATTTATAATCTAATACACATGCTACAAGATGGACTCTATTTTCTTCCCCACCATTGAAAGCGTTATGGTATTTAGTGTTATTTGTGATCCATACTGAACCATCTGCTGGTAAATGTTTGGCTACATTGTCAACAACCATTATTGCACCTGGATTTGTATATATTGGTATATGTAATCTTGGCTCAGGATCTCTATGCCAGCTTAGTGTTGACCTTGGTTCTTTCAATAAAAGCCTTACTCTACCAAGTTTATATTTTTTTGTTAATTTTTCATACACATTTTCAAAGTAGGTACCTCGAAAATCTTTTACAAATTCTGTATATTTGCTTTCATCAATTCCAACATCTCTAGAAACTTCTTTTCCTGTACTATCTGGTTTTGTCCAATATACCCCTCTTATTTTACTTCCCATAGTAGATTCAGGATCTCCTGGAATTTGATTTAAAGAGATTCCAGCAAAATGAGGGATGCCTAAACTTATATCGAAACCTTTAATTTTTAAAACATCATCACATGCTTTCTTGAGTTTACCTATATCAAAATTAATGTTTTGTTTTTGAAAGTCGTTGAAAGTAAGTGACATAATTACATTTTATTATTATCTTAATACTTATTATATAATATATTACTATTGTCGCATATAAATATATTTTAAATGATTAGAACAGGAAAATATCCAAATTTAAGACTTAGGAGAAATCGTAGAAATACTTGGGTAAGAAGGCTGGTAAGAGAGAATACGCTTTCTACAGACGATCTTATTCAGCCAATATTTATTGTTGAAGGAAGAAATAAAAAGATCCCAATAAAAACAATGCCAGGAATTTTTAGGTATTCTTTAGATAAACTTGATACATATGTAAAAAATTTAATTAACTTAGGAATACCTTTGATTGCTTTATTTCCATACATCGAAAAAAAATATAAAGACAGTTATGGATCAGAAGCGTTAAATAAAAATAATCTTATTTGCAGAGCTACTCATTTAATTAAAAAAAAATTTAAAGATAAAATCGGTGTTATGTGTGACGTTGCATTAGATCCATATACATCACATGGTCATGATGGAATTTTAAAATCAAATTATGTTGATAACGATGAAACTATTAGATTTTTAATTGAACAATCTCTTATACAAGCAAAAGCAGGATGTGATATCATTGCTCCATCAGATATGATGGATGGAAGAATTGGATTAATTAGAAAAGCTCTTGAAAAAAATAATTTTAAGGATGTTAAAATATTGTCATATGCTGTTAAGTATGCTTCCAGTTTTTATGGGCCCTTTAGAGATGCTGTTGGATCTAAAAGTCTTCTAAAAAGCGATAAAAAAAATTATCAAATGGATTTTAGCAACAGTGATGAAGCATTGAGAGAAGTGTCACTTGATATAAAAGAAGGTGCTGATATGGTTATGGTAAAGCCAGGATTGCCTTACTTGGATATAATTAAAATCGTTAAAGAAAAATTTAAAATACCTGTTATTGGATATCAGGTTTCAGGTGAGTATAGTATAATCATGAACTCTATTAACAAAGGTATTGTTGATGATAAAATTATAGAGGAAACTTTAGTAAGTTTTAAAAGAGCAGGAGCAAATGCTATAATTACGTATTTTGCTGAAAAAATAGCAAAAAAACTCTAAATTATTTTAAAATATTTATGAAGTTTGTTCTTTGCAAAGGTTGACTTAAATTGTTTGGATTTAATATATTTTTATCTAAATAATTACTAACTAATTTTATACCCTTAATAAATTCATTTTGATCTTTTTCAATTAAATCTTTATCAACAAGAAAATTTGGAACTATTTTTTTTTCTGTAGAAGACTCGACAAAATATTCGATTTTGGTATCAGTGATATTTTTATTTACAATTTTATCTATATTTAAATCGTAACCTAAGACTTTTAATAATTCTAATTCCCAAAGAATGTATTTTTTTAACCAATCATCATTTTTAATAAAATTAAAAAAATCTTTTATTAGAATAAAAACTTTCAAATTTTTTTGATTTTCAGCATTAAGAAGTCTAATCATGCTCATTGCTGACTCAATACAGTGTAGTTTCTTTTTATTGCCAAAATAAAGAGGTGTCTCTGCTTGAATAATTTCTAATTTAAACGAACCAATATTTGTCTCTGTTTTACTTTTATAACTTAAATAAAATTTATTACCTACCTGAAGATAACCTTTTATTTTTTTTGATGATGCACCAAAAATAATTCCTGTAGATTTACCGTGATCATGCGTAAAAAATTCACTAATAATAGAATTTTCATTATATTTAACCTTTGACAATAAAAAACCCTGGTCATCCCAATTCATAAAACTTTTAATTTTTTTAGTAACGATGTAGCAGCATCTTGTTCGGCAATTTTTTTTGAATTACCAGAGCCCTCTACACCTTTGGATGATTTGATTTTAACCTCTGTATAGAATACAGGTTTATGCTTAGGTCCTTTTATTGATATAAGTTTATATTTAGGTAAAATTTTAAATTTTTTTAAAGAGAATTCTTGTAGCTTCGTTTTAGAGTCAACTTTTGTTTCTTTAGTGCTCAATATGAAATCTTTCCAGTATTTTAAAATGAAATTTTCCACTACTTTTATTCCTTGATCAATAAAAATTGCACCAATAAGAGCTTCACAGGAGTCAGAAATAATTTTATCCTCAATTTTATAATTTGCAGTTTTTCTTGTGCTCGTTTTAATATATTCAGAAAGATTAAGACTATTACCAATGGCTAAGCAAATATTTTTGTTAACAAGAGATGCGTATTTTTTATCTAAAGTCCCTTCAGTATCGTTGGGATATATCTCAAATATTTTTTTTGAAATTATAAAACCTAAAACCCGATCTCCTAAAAATTCAAGTTTTTCGTTATTATTAATTGAGTCTAAACTCTTATGGACAAAAGATCTTTGCAACAATTCTTTGTCTTTAAATTTAACCTCTATTTTTTTTTCAAGAATGCTTAATTTCATAAGATATCTACTAATTTATTTTTTTAAAAAATCTATCAAATCTTATCAATTCACCCCACCTCCAAATTTCAAAAATACTTCCCTTTTTGGAGTCTGATGAAAAAAAGATAAACCTAGCTTTGCCAACCAAATTATCCCGATGCACATATCCAACGCTTGATAAAAATCTGCTATCTTTAGAGCAATCTCTATTATCACCTAAAAAAAAGTAATGATTTTTAGGCACCTCAAATAAGTCAGTATTTTGTAAAGTAAAATTACTAAAGTATGCAGTGTTAAATTTTGTTCCACTAGGTAATTTCTCAGTAAAAAAATTACTGTTGACTTTACTATCTCCACAAAAGACAGATTCCTTTTTGCTATTTAGATCCTTAAATATTTCCAAATTATTAAGAAAAAGATTACCATCAATAAATTGAATTTTATCTCCAGGTAATCCAATCAATCTTTTAATATAATCTGTTCTATTGTCAGCAGGAGTTTTGAAAACAATTACATCTCCTCTTTCAGGATTGTTATGTAGAATTCTACCTTTAAAAATAGGTGGGCTAAAAGGAAATGAATGTTTGCTAAAACCATAGGTATATTTGGTTACAAACAACCTATCACCTACTAGTAAATTTGGCTCCATAGAGGATGACGGTATGTAAAATGGTTGAATTAATAGCGATCTAATAAATAGAGCAATTATTAAGGCATAAATTATTGTAAGTGTATTTTCAATTATAATTTTTTTCATTTTTTAATACCTTTTAATATTACAAAAGCAATAGAATGCTTACTTTCGTCTGATAAAGATAAAAAAATTTTGAAATTTTTTAATTTAATTTTTTCATAGATAAGCGATTTAACTTTTTTATTCACTTTAATAATTGGTTTACCCAATCTATTATTGGTTACTGATATATCTGAAAAATTTATACCTTTTCTAAAACCAATTCCCAAAGATTTAACAAAAGCTTCTTTAGCAGCAAATCTTTTCGCAAAAAAGTTAACTTTATTTTTCATAGATTTAGATTTATTAATTTCATAAATTGAATATATTCTTTTTACAAATTTATCATTTTTAATTGATAATTTTATTCTTGAATTCTCAACTATGTCTACGCCATTACCTATAAGTTCCATATCATCTACAAATTTTTTTAAATTTTTTAATAACTTTTGAAATCCCAAAAAAAATTGACTCACCAACAATAAAATGACCTATATTAAACTCTTTTATATTTTTGACTTTAGATAAAATAATAGCTGTTTCATAATCAAGTCCGTGACCAGCATGTACTTCCAAACCAATAGTATTAGCATATTCACTACATGTAATAAAATTTTTAAGATCTTTACTTATATTTCTTTTTGCTTTTACTTTTCTAGACAGACCCCCGGTATGAAGCTCTACACACTTAACGCCTAATAATTTTGATAATCTAATATCATTTTTTTTTGGATTTATAAATAAACTGGTTCTTATTTTATTATTATTTAATATTTTGATTATTTTTAATATATTTCGATTATTCTTTCTTAAATCTAAACCGCCTTCTGTTGTGACCTCTTTTCTCTTTTCTGGAACTATACAAACATAATTAGGTTTATACTTTAAAGCTATTTTAAGCATTTTAAAATTTGCGGCCATTTCTAAATTAATAGGTATAGATTTTAATTTTGACAAAAATTTAATATCTTCGTCCTTGATGTGACGTCTATCTTCTCTTAAATGAACAGTGATTAAATTTGCTCCATTCTTCATTACAAACTTAGCAGCATTAACAACATTGGGGTGACCTTCTCCCCTTGCATTTCTTAAGGTTGCTACGTGATCTATATTTATTCCTAGACGTATCATTTAATAAATCTACTACCAGGGCTAACGATAGGTATTTTTTTTAGTGATAGTGGAATTTTATTATTTTTATATGTTGGAATATTTATTTTTACTTGAGAAATAATATTTTTACCTTTAATTTTGAAAGATTTTCTATCAGATCTATCAATTATAGCAGCAAAACCTATGTGCTTGGCTTTGTATTTATTGATTAATTTCACACATTCAAGACTTGATTTTCCTGTTGTAATAACATCTTCAACTATCAAAACTTTTGAATTTGGTTTAATTGTAAATCCTCTTCTTAGTTTAAATTTTCCTTTAACTCTCTCACAAAAAATAGTTTCTTTATTTAAAATTCTCCCAATCTCATAACCTATAATTATACCACCCATTGCAGGTGATAAAATTATGTCAATTTTATTAAATTTTTTTTTAATTTTCTCAGCAAGAGAGTTACATATCTTCGAAGCTAAAGCTGGTTTTCTTAATAACATTGCACACTGTACATATTTAGAAGAATGTAATCCTGAGGATAAAATAAAATGACCTTCTAAAAGTGCCCTAGTTTTTTTTAAAACCACCAAAGAGTCTTTTAAAGAAAGCATATTTTTTATTTTTGTGTCTAATAATTTTAAAGTTATATTCTTTTTGTTTTAACTCACTAATAAGTTTTGTAAAGTTTTTCAAATCATGAATTATAAGGTTAAACCTAAAATTAATAGTTTTTTTCGTTTTTTCAACCATCTCTACACTTGAAATATTTACATTATTTAATCCTATCATAGTTGTTACATCTCCAAGCTTACCTGGTTGATCGGACAGAGATATCCATAAAGTAGTATTATATCTTTTGGTTTTAATAGATTTTGAATTTTCTTTGTATTGCCAATATCGTCTTATGGCTGCACGAGCTTTACCAGTTTTAGTTAATGATAACCAATGAAGTGAAGGTGAAACTTTTTTTGATGTTATTATTTTTACAACATCACCATTTCTTAAAATTGATTGTAATGGAGATTCTTTTCCATTAATTTCAGAGCCAATAGCAGTATCTCCAATTTGTGTATGTACTGCGTAAGCAAAATCTATTGGTGTTGCATCCTTAGGTAATTTAATAACAGATCCTTTTGGTGTAAAACAAAATACATTTTCTTGGAACATTTGGAGTTTCGTATACTCATAAAAATCTTCAGGATTTTGATTTTTTTCAATTATTTCAACTAAATCAGCTAACCAATCATATTCCTTCCAGGTTAAAGAATTAAATTTTTCCGATGATTTATATTTCCAATGAGAGGCCACACCTCTTTGCGCAAACTCGTGCATTTGCATTGTACGCAATTGGATTTCTATAGGTCTTTTATTTGGACCGATGATGGCAGTATGTAATGATTGATATTTATTTATTTTTGGAGATGAAATATAATCCTTAAATCTTCCTGGTATACAATTCCATTTATTGTGAAATAGACCTAGTGATTTATAACAGTCAGAAGTTTCTTTAACTATTATTCTAAAGCCCATAATATCCGTAATTTGTTCTAGTGATATTCTTTTATTCTGCATCTTCCGCCATAGAGAAAAAGGTGTTTTTTCTCGACCGATTATTTCTGCTGTTAAGTTGTTGACTCTAAGTAATTTATAGAACTCATCCGCTACAGAATTAAAACTAATAAGATTATTTTCTTTAATTCTATCCAGTCTATCTTTAATAAGTTTTCTCGCACTTGGATTTAGGACTTCAAATGAAAGATCTTCAAGTTCGTCTCTAATTCTATTCATGCCCATTCTATCAGCTAAGGGAGAATAGATTTCCATCGTTTCTTTAGCAATCCTCTCTCTTTTTTCATTTTTCTCAATTGAACTTATTGTTCTCATATTATGAAGTCTGTCAGCTATTTTTACTAATAAAACTCTTATATCTTTAGAGGTTGCAAGGATTAATTTTCTAAAATTTTCTGCCCTAGAGTTTACTTTTGCTTGATTTTCAAGTTCTGAAATTTTGGTTACACCTTCAACTAAATCAGCAACTTCTTCACCAAATTCATCTTTAATTGTTTGGTAAGTTGCGTGTGTATCTTCTATTGTATCATGTAATAAACCAGTAGCTATTGTGGCGCTATCTAATTTTAATTCAGTCAAGATGTTAGCAACAGCAACAGGATGTATTACATAAGGATCGCCCGAATATCTTTTTTGATTTCCATGAGCTTTAACAGCAAAATTATATGCTTTATCTAAAGTTTCTGGATTTAGGAATTTATTATATAATTTAATTTTGTTTATTAAATCATTAGATTTTAACATACATTATTATATCACTTTTTTTAATCAACTGTAATAGATCTTAAATGACTCGTGTCAATTTGCTTAATTAATTGAGATATTTTTATATTTGATTTCGGATGTTTCCAGTTTTTGGATATTTCAAACAATGGTATTAAAACAAAGTTTCTATTATGTAGTCTTGGATGTGGTGTAATCATACTGATCTTATTATCCTTTATTTTTAGGCATTTTTGATCAAAATCAAGAATATCAATGTCACATTCTCTAGGTGAATTTTTTTTTCTTACTTTTCTTCCTAAAATTTTCTCAATATTTTTTACGTAGTGCAATAGATCAATAGGTTTAAGATAAGTTTCACCTTCTAAAACAATATTGACAAAACTTGGTTTTTTTGGATCTGGCCAAGATTTTGTTATGTAATAATTTGAAACTTTAATTATTTCGAAATAATCATTTTGATTGAGAAAATATTTAGCAATTTCAATATTATGTTTTTTGTTACCTAAATTGGATCCTATTCCTAAAAAAACTTTGTTAACTTGTTTTTCTAACATATCTAGCTCGATCTCTTTGCCAATCTTTTGTTTTTTTTGACTGTCTTTTGTCATATTGTTTTTTTCCTTTTGCAACAGCAATTTCAACTTTTGCTTTTCCTCTTTTAAAATAAATTTTTGTAGGAATTAAAGTAAAACCTTCTCTATTAATTTTCCCTATAAGTTTATTTATTTCATTCTTATTTAAAAGTAGTTTTCTATCATCTGTAGGATTATGATTTGTTGAGCTTGCATTTTTATATAAAGGAATGTGTGAATTCATTAAAAAAATTTCACCGTATCGTTCTATTCCGTAAGCTTCTGAAATATTAACTTTACCTGTTCTAATAGACTTGATTTCTGATCCTTTAAGAGCAATGCCTGCTTCATATACACTTTCAAAAAAATAATTAAAACTTGCTTTTCTATTTACTGAAATTATTTTTAAACCATAGCTGGTTTTTTTTTTCATTAACTAATTAGTTTAGCTGATTGTAGTGCTATCTTTACCTTATCCTGAGTGTCATTACTGATATTTACTAATGGTAATCTAATTTCGTCATTACATAAACCTAAAAGTTTCGCGGCATATTTGGCGGGTGCTGGATTACTTTCTATAAATAAAGATTTATGTAATGGCTGTAGTATTTGATCAATTTTTGCTGCTTCTGCAATTTCATTGTCTGATTTTGACTTTGAGTATTTTTGCATATCTGAACATAGTTTAGGAGCAATATTGGCAGTGACAGAAATTATTCCCACCCCTCCTCTTTTATTAAATTCAAAAGCAAGTCCATCTTCACCTGTAAGCTGAATAAATTCTGGTCCTAACTTTTTAATCGATTGATCCAGTCTATTGAGATCGCCTGTCGCATCCTTTACACCTGCAATATTTTTAAGTTCAAATAATCTAGCCATTGTATCTACCGACATATCGATTACACATCTGCTCGGAATATTATAAATAATTATTGGGAGACTTGTGTTGTCATTTATAGCTTTATAATGCTGATATAACCCTTCTTGTGTTGGTTTGTTATAGTACGGTGTAACAACGAGTGCACCATCAGCGCCTACCTTTTCAGCATGTTTGGTTAATGAAATGGCTTCATCTGTAGAATTAGAGCCTGTGCCAGCTATCACTGGTATCTTACCATTAGATTCTTTGATACAAAGTTCGATCACCTTCTGGTGCTCATCATGATCTAATGTTGGGGACTCACCGGTTGTACCAGCTGGAACAAGTCCGTTGGTACCATTTTCTAGGTGAAAATGAATAATTTTAATATAAGCTTCAATATCAAGCTTATTATTTTTAAATGGAGTTATTAAAGCAACATTTGAACCTTTAAACATAAATACTTATAACATAAATTATAGATTCATTTACAAAAAATTATGAAAAAAATAATATTTTCAGTCGTCATTATATTGGCTTGTATAATCAGCACAATTATTAATTCACAAGAAAATGTTATTATTCCAAAGAATAAACCATTTTTAAATGAAGACATCAAAGAAAAGAAAATTTCATTAAATATAATAAAGCCTATCAAAAAGCCAATTTTAATAGAAAAAAAAAATGACGAACAAAGTGATGGGGCAATTACTGAAAAAAAAGTAACAAACTTAGGGATTATAATCCCCAGGAACAAACCTAAAATAGTTCAAAAAACAGTAGAAAAAATAGCAAAAAAATCAAAATATTTTTCAAAAAAAGAATTTGATTTAGCAAAAAAATCAATTAATGCCATGCGTAAAGGAAGTTGGGTAGACGCATTAAATTTTGCAAAAAAATCAAAAAATAAAGATATCTATAGTTTTATACAATGGCGCCATTTGTTAACAAACAGAAATAATGCGAGCTATTATGATTATCAACAATTTATTTCTAGAAATCCAGATTATCCTAGGATTGGTAGAATTAAATATTTATCTGAACATAAAATGTCTGTAGAGAAAATTTCGCCGAATAAAATAATAAAAAAGTTTTCAAATGAAGGTCCTCTGAGTGGTTTCGGTGAAATGATATTAGGTGAAAGCTTTATTATAAATGGAGAAAGTGCCAAAGGTATTAATTTAATCAAAAAGGGATTTGAAAAAGCAGAGCTAAGTAAATCTGATCTTAGATTTTTCAGAAAAAAATATAAAAAATATCTAAATAAAGATGATTATATTAAGAGAGCTAAATATTTAGCGTGGGAAAATAAATACTGGGACCTTAAAAGAATGCTTCCCTATCTTCCTAAAGAAGAGCAGTTACTTTATACGGCTCGACAATTATTAATGAGCAAATCATATGGTGTAGATAATGCAATTTCAAAAGTACCTGATAGATTTAAAAATGACGCCGGCTTAAATTTTGACAGATTAAAATGGAGAAGGAAAAGAGGAAGAGTTGAGTCCTCATTAGAAATTTTGCTTAAAATTCCAAATAATAAAATATATTTGGTGAGACCTGAAAAATGGTGGAAAGAAAGAGAGATCATTGCAAGGTCTTTAATATATGATAAAAAATATGAAACTGCATACAAAATTGTTAGCAAGCATTCAATGGTCGAAGGACCTGAATATGCTGCTGCTGAATGGATGAGTGGGTGGATATCTTTAAGTTTTTTAAATAATCCACTTCTAGCAATAGAACATTTTGAAAATTTTTATAATAGTGTAAGTTATCCAATAAGTTTATCTAGAGGCGCATACTGGTTAGGTAGATCATATGAAAAGCTCAAAAATAATGATTTACAAAATAAATGGTATGAAGAAGCATCAAAATATTTAACAACTTATTATGGACAACTCGCATTTCTAAAAATAGATCCTGATAAAACTTTTGAACTTAACCTTGAACAAAAAGTTGATAATAGTTATAAAGCAAAATTCGAAAATATGGGTCTAGTTAAAATAGTATATTTACTTGATGAACTTGATAGAGATAAATATACAAAACATATTTTAAGACACTTGGCTTTAAACAATATAGAAAAAGGTAGTGAAATTTTAGCTGCAGAATTAGCTACAAATATTTCAAGATACGATTTTGCAATACAAATTTCGAAAATAGCTTCTTATGAAAAAAGATTTTTAAATAATTATAATTATCCAATAATTGGAACTCCAAAAATCATTAATGGAAGAAAAATTCCAGAAACTTCTTTAATTCTTTCAATAATAAGACAGGAAAGTGAGTTTGATATGTCAGCAAATAGTTCTGCCGGTGCGAGAGGATTGATGCAGCTAATGACTTATACAGCTAGACTTGTGGCTAAACAGGCAAAACTTCCGTATTCTAAATCTAGATTAACAACTGATCCTGAATATAATATTAATCTTGGTTCACATTATATTGCTGGTCTAATTCTTGAATATGATGGTTCATATCCTTTCGCTATAGCTGCATATAACGCTGGTCCTAAAAGAGTCAAATATTGGAAGAGGTTAAATAAAAACCCCCAAGCAAACCAGATTGATTATGTTGATTGGATAGAATTAATAAAATTTAGAGAGACTAGGAATTATGTTCAAAGAGTACTTGAAAATTATAACGTTTATAGATTTGTTGTTGAAAAAAAACCCATTAAAATGCTTAATTTCTTTGAAAATAAACCTTTATATTAGTGGCGGAAGAGGTGGGATTCGAACCCACGTTACGAATTTCTTCGTAAGATCAGTTAGCAACCGATTGGTTTCAGCCATCTCACCCACTCTTCCACGATACCTGTGTAACTTGAAACCATTGAATATTCAATATTAATCAAGTATTTTCATCAAAAATATGAAAAACAAATACTCAATTTTTTCGCTTATTAAAAACGCTTTCACAAACCATGAAAATTGGCAGAGAGCATGGAGAGATCCTGAGCCTAAAAAAGAATATGATGCTGTAATCATAGGAGGTGGTGGCCATGGATTAGCAACCGCATATTATTTAGCAAAAAAACATCAAATGAATAATATTGCTGTAGTTGAAAAAGGATGGATTGGTGGTGGCAATACAGGAAGAAATACAACAATTATAAGATCAAATTATCTGTGGGATGCAAGTGCAGGTTTGTATGATCATGCTTTAAAACTTTGGGAAGGTTTGTCTCAAGAACTTAATTATAATGTTATGTTTAGCCAACGTGGAGTTATGAATTTAGCTCATAACTTACAAGATGTTAGAGATTTAAAAAGAAGAACACATGCTAATAGATTAAATGGAATTGATGCAGTATGGCTTTCAACAAATCAAGTTAAAAAGTTTTGTCCAATTATTAATACATCACAAGATATTAGATACCCGGTATTAGGTGGAACTTTACAAAAAAGAGCTGGAACTGCTAGACACGATGCTGTGGCTTGGGGTTATGCCCGAGGTGCAGATGAAATGGGTGTTGATATTATACAAAATTGTGAGGTTAAAGGAATTAAAAGAGTCGGAAATAAAATCGAAGGATTAGAAACAACAAAAGGTTTCATTAAAACAAAAAAGGTTGGTGTTGTTGCAGCTGGTCACTCTAGTGTAATAGCGGACATGGCGGGTCTTAGGCTTCCTCTTGAAAGCAAACCTCTTCAAGCACTAGTTTCAGAGCCTGTAAAACCAATTATAGATACTGTAGTTATGTCAAATGCAGTTCATGCATATGTAAGTCAATCTGATAAAGGTGAATTAGTAATTGGTGCTGGTACAGATGACTATGTCTCTTACTCTCAAAAAGGGAGTCATGAAATTGTTGAGGGGACTTTACAAGCAATTTTAGAGTTGTATCCGATATTTAGTAGAATGAGAATGTTAAGACAATGGGGCGGTATCGTTGATATATGTCCTGATGCAAGTCCAATAATAAGTAAAACCTCAATTGAAGGTTTATATTTTAATTGTGGTTGGGGAACTGGAGGATTTAAAGCAACACCAGGTTCGGGTGATTTATTTGCTCACACTATTGCAAATAACGAACCACATAAATTAAATGCAGCATTTAATATAAATAGATTTGTCAGCGGTGACCTTGTTGATGAACATGGCGCTGCAGCTGTAGCTCATTAATGTTTATTATTAATTGTCCATATTGCGGTGAGAGAGAACAGAGTGAATTTAAAGCTGGTGGCGAAGCCCATATTGTAAGACCGAAACAACCAACAGAACTAAGCGACGATGAGTGGGCTGAGTATTTATTTATGAGGAAAAATATTAAAGGAATTCAATTAGAAAGATGGGTTCATATTCATGGATGTAGAAAATGGTTTAATATGGTTAGAGATACATCAAATGATCAAATTCACGCTGTTTATAAAATGGGTGAAAAACCGCCAATAAAATAATTTAATGTCTGATAATTTAAGAACCTCCGCTAGCAAGTTCATTGATCAAACAACAAGGGTTTCTTTTAAGTTTGATGGTAAAACTTATTTTGGATTTAAAGGTGATACCTTAGCATCAGCCCTATTAGCTAATAATGTTCACTTAGTTGGTAGAAGCTTTAAATACCACAGGCCAAGAGGTATAATGACATCTGGATCTGAAGAGCCAAACGCAATTATTCAAATAAATAAAAACTCTTCAGTAACAGAACCAAATGTAAGAGCGACAGAGGTTGAGATTTATGATGGCTTAGAGGCGTCCAGTCAAAACTGTTGGCCAAGCGTAAATTTTGACATAGGTGGAATAAATAATATTTTATCACCCCTTCTGCCTGCTGGATTTTATTATAAAACTTTTATGTGGCCTGCTAGTTTCTGGGAAAAATACGAATACTTTATAAGAAAATCTGCTGGTCTCGGTCAATCTCCAACAGAACCGGATCCAGATATATATGATCATAATTATGTTCACTGTGATGTACTGATTATAGGTGGGGGTATTTCAGGAATAATGGCTGCAAAAATATCTGCAGAAAATAATTTTAAAACATTGCTATTAGAAGAAAAGCCTAATTTAGGTGGTACAACTATTTACCAAAAAAATGACTATTTTAAAATTAACGATCAATACTCATCGGAATGGCTAGAAAAAGAAATAGATCAAATTAAAAATTTAAAAAATCTTGAAATTAAAACAAGAACAAGTGTAGCAGCTTATCATGGTTACAATTATTTGTTAGCAAGAGAAAATTTAACAGATCATTTACCAATAGAAAAAAAACAAAACACAATAAGACAAAGATTATTAAAAATTAGAGCTAAAAAAGTTATTACTGCCACTGGATCTATTGAGAGGCCTCTAATTTTTGATAATAATGATCGACCAGGAATAATGCTATCATCAGCAATAAAGAAATATGCTGACTTTTATGGTGTAGCTTGTGGAAAAGAGAATGTATTATTTACTAATAACGATACTGCTTATGAAACAGCTATATCGCTAAATAATAAAGGTGTTAAGGTTAATGCAATTGTAGATATTAGAGAGGAAAATAAATCAGATTTAACAAACGAAATAAATAATGCAGGAATTAAAATATATAATTCTTATACAGTAATAAATACAAAGGGTTATAAAAAAATAAATAAAATTACCATAATGAAACTTTCTAAAGATGGTAAAACAGTTACTGACTCAAAAGTTGATATTAAATGTGATTGCCTTGGTGTTTCAGGAGGATGGACACCAGCGGTTCATTTATTTACACAATCAGGTGGTAAGCTAAAATTTGATGATAACGATAATATATTTATACCGAACAAGTACCCATCTGATCAATTAAGTATAGGATCATGTAATGGAAACTTAGAATTAGAGGATATAATTTCAAATATAAATGTTAGCTTAAAAAATTTTCTTAAAATAGATAAAACTAATTTTGAAAAACTAAAAATTAATTCTTCTAAATCAATATCAAAAAGAAATATATGGTTACTTCCATCTAACAAAACCGTTAGTAAAACGAAAGCATTCGTTGATTTTCAGAATGATGCTACTGCTAAAGATATTAAGCTCGCACTACGAGAGGGTTTTAGATCAATTGAACATGTTAAACGATATACAACTACAGGAATGGGAACAGACCAAGGTAAACTGGGTAATATGAATGCTTTAGGTATTATCTCAGACACAAGCAACGTGAAGATGTCAGATTTAGGTACAACAACATTCAGACCACCTTACACACCTTTAACTTTTGGAACTATTGTAGGAAGAAATGTAGGAGAATTTTTTGATACATTTAGAAAAACACCAATGCACGATTGGCATGTTCAATATAAAGCTAAGTTTGAAAATGTAGGACAGTGGAAAAGAGCTTGGTATTATCCTAAAGGTAATGAAAGTATGCATGATGCTGTACAAAGGGAAAGTAAAGCAGCACGTGAGGGAGCTGGTATACTTGATGCCTCAACACTTGGAAAAATTGACATACAAGGTTCGGATGCATCGGAATTTCTGAATAGAGTTTATACAAACGCTTGGTCAAAATTAGCTGTTGGAAAGTGTAGATACGGTCTTATGCTTAACGAAGATGGAATGGTTTATGACGATGGAGTTACAACTAGATTAAGTGAAAATCATTATATCATGACTACCACCACAGGTGGAGCGGCTAATGTTTTGGGAAAATTAGAAGATTATTTACAAACAGAATGGCCAGAGTTAGACGTATATTTAACTTCAGTGACAGATCACTATGCTACTGCAAGTGTTTGTGGACCTAATAGTAAAAAAATAATATCTAAGATAATTCCCAATTTAGATTTATCAGATGAAAGTTTTCCTCACATGTCATTTAAAAATGCAAAGATAGGAAATATTAAGTGTAGAGTTATGAGAATAAGTTTTACTGGTGAACAAAGCTATGAAATCAATATTCAAGCAAATTATGGAAAATCTTTATGGGAAAAATGTATGGAGGCAGGCAATGAGTTTAATATTACACCTTATGGCACTGAAACAATGCACTTATTAAGAGCGGAAAAAGGTTTTATTATAGTTGGTCAAGATACAGATGCTACATTAACACCAATAGATTTACAGATGGATTGGATAGTCAGTAAAAAAAAATATGATTTTATTGGTAAACGTTCACTTTATAGATCAGACACCATAAGAGATGATAGAAAGCAACTTGTTGGAATTTTAACTGATGATCCAAATGAAGTTTTAGAAGAAGGTGCGCAAATTGTTGCAGATACTTCAAAAAAACCTGTTGAAATGTTAGGCCACATAACATCAAGTTATTTTAGTCCAAATTTAAATAAGTCAATAGCTTTAGGAGTAGTTAAAGGAGGTAAAAATATGATGGGTCAAAAATTATTTGTACCAATGAAAGATAAAATAATTAATGTAAAAATCGCTGATCCAGTTTTTTTAGATAAGGAGAATAAAAGATTAAATGCTTAAATATACTACATCGATTAATGATACAAAAATTTTTGATAATTTAAAAATTTTTGAAACAAGCCCAATAATGAAATTGATTGTAAGAGGAAAAAGTAGAGAATTTATTTCATCAGTTGGAAAATCACTGAATATATTGCTTCCAAATGAGCCAAATACATCATCATCAGGTGCTAATGTAACGGCATTGTGGCTAAGTCCAGACGAATGGATAATATACGCAAATGAAATAAATAGTGATGACAGCAATAGTTATATTATTGAATCTGAGTTAATTAATAAAATTTCTAATACTGGTCTAGGGGCAATTACAGATGTAACGGATCAATTTGTTATGTTAAATTTAACTGGAGAAAAAATTTATGATCTATTCATGAAAGGTTCGCCTTTCAATTTTAACGAATTTAAAAAGAAAAAAGGTGCCGTTACACAAACTATAATTAATAAAATAGATGTTATTATTCACAATAAGAACGATGCTGAAGTTAATTTATTTGTAAGGCGATCTTTTTCAAATCATCTTTGGTCATGGTTGAATGACAGTGCTCGTTTTATTTAATTTATTTTTAATATAGTAAAGAACTACAAATAACAAAAACACTGAAAATATCCAATTTGATATAACCCAAATCCAAAAAAAAGTATTAAAATCAGCTACAAAATAAGTAGCAACATAAAAAGTCACTATAGGTAATATAATATTTCTAAAGAAGTTAGTAATAAGTGCATTCTCAGATTTTTTTAAAGCCATAAAAAAACCATTTGATAAAAAAAAGATTGGATATGCTGGCAAAACAAATGCTGAAATTTGTAAATATTTTTTTCCATAATGTATTACTTCTAAATTATCAGAAAAAAATGTGGGTATTATGCCTGATGTAATATAAATAAAAATTCCAGAAGTTACCATTATTATAAAAGCATATTTAATAGCTGTATAATAAGATTGCTTTATTCTTAAATAATTGCCCGCTCCATAGTTCTGGGCAATTATAGAAATTATTGCTGTATTTATTCCTAAAACTGGCAATAATACGACTTGTTCAATTCTGGTGGCAGCTCCATATCCAGCTGCTGCTTCTTCACCGGATGAACCAACATATGTAAATATTATTGCTGATGCAATTGAGTACCCACAGATAGCAACACTTATAGGCATAGATTGAAAAAAAATATCTTTTAGATAAATATATTTAATTAAAAAGAATTCTTTAGTCATTTCTTTTATTCTTTGATTTTTTATAACCTTATAAAATACGATAATAAGTGAGATTATTTGAGAAATAATAGTGGCTATACCAATACCTTTAACACCAAAAGCCGGTATAAACATAAAACCAAAAATTAAAATTGGATTTAATATAATATTTAAGAAAAAAGAAAAAATTAATGCATTTCTAAAAGTTTTTGTATCACCTTCAGCATGTAACAAAGAATTTAGCGCTACAACCATTATAAAAATTATTGTTCCAGAAAAAATTACATTAGTATATTCCAAACCTAATAATGTAACTTCGTTAGTAGAGCCCATTAATAAAAAAACAGATTCAGAAAAATACAATCCTAAAAAAGTTATTATGGTAGAGATTAATACTCCAAAATAAATAGTATTAGAAAAATAATATAAAACCTTTTTTTTATCATTTTCGCCTATACTATTGCCAATTAAAGATGTTCCGGCAATCGTTACCCCAATAGAAGTTGCTACCAGGATAAAATATATAGGAAAAGACTTTGATAATGCTGATAAGGCTTCGGGTGATATTTTTCCTGCAAAAAAAGTATCTACAATGTTATAAAGGGTTTGAAATAAGGTTCCAACACTGGCGGGTACAGCTAATTTGCGAACTAAAGTTGGTATTTTATCCTTAAGTAAATCCATTTTGAAAATTTTGTTAATGATCTTCTTGAAAGATATGTCGTTTCCCAGTACTTTTTGCAAGATTTATTTGATGTTGTCGCATTCTAAACCTTTTTTTTTGAGAAATTGATAACTTATTGTAGCATCCTGGACATGTAACCCCTTGTTCATATTTTTTAGAATGCATATCTTTCTTTGATATTGGGTTTCTACATCCACTGCAAATTGAGTAAGTTCCGACTTTTAGACCATGCTTAAGGCTTACTCTGTTATCAAAAACAAAACATTCACCTTTCCATAGACTGTTACTCTGTTTAATCGTCTTCATATAATTTAGGATTCCACCTTTTAACTGATAGATATTATTGAAACCATTTTTCTCTAAATATACACTCGCTTTCTCACATCTTATTCCACCGGTACAAAACATGGCAACTGGTTGATTTTTTTTTAATTTTTTGAGGTATTTAGGAAAGTCTCTAAAATTTCTAATATTAGGGTTAATTGCTTTTTGGAAGCTGCCAACTTTATATTCAAAAGGTTTTCTAGCATCAACAACAAGGGTTTCTTTATTACTAATAAGTTTATTCCAATTTTGTGGCTCTACATGACTATCTTTTTTTCTAATTTTTTTTGATAAAATCATATTCATTGGAACTATTTCATTTTTAATTTTTACTTTCGGTTTATGAAATGGTTGAAATGAACACTTGGATTTACTTGTACTATCGAACGATTTAAATGAAAAAAAATTTTTAATTTGATTAGTTAGACTTTTAATATCTTTCGATTTACCACAAATACTGCCATTTATACCTTCTTTAGAAATAATTATTGTGCCTCGAATATTTTTTTTTACTAAAAAATCTTTAAGTAAAACTTTACGTTTATTAAGTTGATTAACTAACATAAATTTATAAAAACCAAATACTTCTATCATTATAACCTTCTACATACTGTCATACCATCACCGAGTGGAATGATTACTTGCTCTACTCTTTTATCTTCAGATACAAACTTATTAAATTCTCTAATGTTCATTGTTAATTTATCATTATTTTTTTCATCTACTACTTCACCATGCCACAAAACATTATCAATTATAATTAAACCACCTTTATTAATAAGATTTAATGATCTTTCATAGTATTCTCTATAATTCATTTTATCTGCATCTATAAAAACCATATCAAATTTTTTATTATTCAAAACTGATAAGGTTTCAAGAGCTGTCTTTACTATTGTTTGGATTTTATGATCTTGATGAGCTTTTTTAAAAAAATTCAATGCGATTTTGTTGGTCTCTTCATTTTTATCAAGTGTAATAAGTTTTCCATCATCTGGCAGAGCAAGTGAAATAGAAAGTGCACTAAGCCCTGTAAAAGTACCAATTTCAAGTACATTTTTAATATTTGAAACTTTTATTATTAAATGAAGAAAATAACATTGCGATAAATCAACTTGCATTCTTTTGGTGGCACCTAAAGTTTTATTATACTCAATTATTTCCTCTTGAACTGGATTTAGTGTTAAACCAAAATCATTAATATAATTTTGTAATTTTTCTGTTATATATAGGTTTGCACCCATTTAATTAAAGCTTTTTCTTTAATAATTCATTTATTAATTGAGGATTAGCTTTACCACCAGAGGCTTTCATTGCTTGGCCAACAAAAAATCCAAACAATTTAACTTTTCCTTGTTTGTATTCAACAGCTTTTTCTCTATTGTCATTTATAATTTTATCTATTAAGGCTTCTAGTGCTTTAGGATCGCTTTGTTGTTTTAATCCTTTTTCTTCAACAATTTTTTGTGGATCTTTATCTCCTTCAATCATTAGTTCAAATACTGTTTTGGCTATCTTTCCAGAAATCGTTCCATTCTTAATTAAGTTAATTAATATTGCAAAATTTTTTGCGCTAACTGGACTTTGAGAAATTTCTAAATTTTTACTATTTAAAACAGCAAACAATTCACTAGTGATCCAATTAACAGCTAATTTAATATCTTTATTTTTACCCATTTTAGCTACGACCTCTTCAAAATACTTTGCAATATCAATATCGGATACTAAAATAGTTGCTTCATAAGCAGATAATTCAAATTTATCAATAAATCTTTTCTTTTTATCGTCTGGCAATTCTGGAATATCTTTTTTAATTTCATTAATAAATTCGTCAGAGACTTCTAATGGCAATAAATCTGGGTCTGGAAAATATCTATAATCGTGAGCATCTTCTTTAGATCTCATTGACCTTGTTTCATTTTTTTTAGTATCAAATAATCTCGTTTCTTGGTCAATCGATTTCCCCTCTTCTATTAAATCAACTTGTCTGTTAGCCTCGTAATCAATAGCCATTTGCATAAATTTAATTGAGTTCACATTCTTAATCTCGCATCTTGTTCCTAAATTTTTAGATCCTTTAATTCTCACTGAAACGTTTACGTCTGCTCTCAATGATCCTTCTTGCATATTTCCATCACATGTACCTAAATATCTCATTATTGATCTTAATTTTTTTATATAAACACTAACCTCATCTGGTGATCTAAGGTCTGGTTTACTAACAATTTCCATTAATGCAACACCAGAACGATTTAAATCAACAAATGTGTTTTGTGGATCTAAATCATGAATACTTTTTCCAGCGTCTTGTTCTAAATGCAACCTTTCAATACCAACTTCCTTTTGACCATTCGGCATATCTAAAATAACTTTACCCTCACCTACTATAGGATCTTTAAACTGTGAAATTTGATAACCTTGAGGTAAATCAGCATAAAAATAATTTTTTCTATCAAATACTGATCGTTTATTAATTTTTGCTCTTAATCCAATGCCAGTTTTAATTGCTTGTTTAATACAAAATTCATTAATAACTGGCAACATTCCTGGGAATGCTGCATCAACTAAACTAACTTGAGTATTTGGTTCAGCGCCAAATTTAGTTGGGGATGACGAGAACAATTTTGATTCTGATGTAACTTGAGCATGTACTTCCAATCCAATTATAATTTCATATTGATTATCTTTTCTAGTAATTAAATAATCTAATTTATTATTACTCACTTTATCCACCAATCATTAATATTATTTTTAAAATTAATTTTATCTTCCATCGCATAAGCTATATTTAGTATATTTTGCTCATCAAAGGCTTTTCCAATGATTTGGAGTCCTAAGGGATATCCTTTTGAGTCATGACCTGCTGGTATAGAAATGCCTGGTAAGCCTGCTAAATTTACTGGAACAGTAAAAATATCGTTTAGATACATTGATACTGGATCATCTTTTTTTTCTCCAATTTTGAACGCTGAGCTAGGCGTTGAAGGAGTCAATATTGCATCCACCTTTTTATAAGCTTCGTCAAAATCATTTTTAATTAATTTTCTTACTTTTTGAGCTTTCAAATAGTATGCATCGTAATATCCAGAGGATAGAACGTAGGTTCCGATCATAATTCTTCTTTGTACCTCCGCACCAAAACCCTCTGATCTTGTTTTTTCATACATATCTATAAGATTTTCACCCTTTGCTCTAAATCCATATTTTACACCATCGTATCTAGCTAAATTTGATGAAGCCTCAGCAGGGGCAACTATATAATATGTTGGCAGCGCGTAACTTGTATGAGGAAGAGAAATATTAATTACTTCAGCACCGCAATCTTTAACATACTCAATACCTTTTTCCCAAAGTTCTTCGATTTCTTTAGGCATGCCATCTACTCTATATTCCTTTGGTATTCCAATTTTCTTTCCTTTAATATTTTTATTTAATTCTTTACTGTATAGAGCTCTTTTAAAATCAATAGAAGTAGAGTCTTTTACATCATGGGAGGTGATAATTTCTTGTAACAATGCACAATCTTTTACGTTTTGAGCCATGGGACCTGCTTGATCTAAAGAAGATGCAAAAGCTACAATACCGTACCTAGAACAACTTCCATAAGTTGGTTTTAGACCTACTATACCAGTAAAAGAAGCTGGTTGTCTTATAGAGCCACCCGTGTCAGTTCCAATAGTTATGGGTGTTAGTTGAGCACATACTGCTGATGCCGAACCTCCAGAAGAGCCTCCAGGAACTAAATTTTTATCAATAGGGTTTTGAACATTTCCAAAAAAACTTGTTTCGTTTGATGAACCCATGGCAAATTCATCACAATTTAATTTTCCAAGGAGGATACCACCCTCGTTCCAAATATTTTGCGTTACTGTTGACTCGTAAGTAGGGACAAAATTATTTAAAATTTTACTTCCTGCAGTGGTCTTAACATCTTTAGTGCAAAATAAATCTTTTACTGCAATTGGTATACCAGGTAACTTCAAGTTGAAATTTGGTTTTTGGTCGAACTTTTTTGCTTTAAGTAAAGCATTGTTGAAATCATTTGTAATGTAAGAATTAAGTTTATTTGATTTTTCAGATCTTAATATAAAATCTTTAGTTATCTCTTCTGAAGATAATTTTTTCTCTTTAATATTTTTAACTAAATCTGTTAATGTTTGTTTTGTAATATCCGACATTATTCAATTACCTTTGGCACAACGAAATAATCTTCGTTTTTTTCTGGAGAATTTTTTACAATTTGTTCTCTAATATTTTTACTTTTTATTTCATCCTGTCTTAATTTTAATGTTGTTTCAGCTATGGATGTTAACGGGGCGATTTTATCAGTTTTTAGTTCATTTAACTTAGCGATAAAATCGAATATAGACTTAAGGTCACCTTCTAATTTTTTAGCTTTTTCCTCAGTCACTGAAATACGAGATAATTTAGCTATATGTTTTATGGTTTTAAGATCTATTGTCATGTGATATTTAAATATCGAAAACTATCACTTAAGTATTAAATATACAATATGATCACTATTGAAGATTTCAAAAAAAAACAGTCTAATAAGGTTAGATTACTTGGTTTGGACTTGGGGTCAAAAAGAATCGGCATCTCAATTTGTGATGAAAATCAATCAATAGCCACACCCCTTAAAACATTAAATAAAACAACAAATGATAACTTAATGAATGAGTTAAAAACCATAATTAATGAAAATGACATAAAAGCTTTAATTATTGGACATCCTGTTAATATGGATGGTTCTTACGGTAAATCATCTCATTCTGTAAAAAGTATTGCTACAAATATTTCTAAAACTATTAGCTTGCCTGTATGTTTGTGGGACGAAAGACTTTCAACAGTTGGTGCTTTTAACTTGTCTAGTGAATTAGATGTAAATGTATCTAAAAGACTTAAATATATTGACCAAAATGCAGCTACTTTCATATTACAGGGAGCAATTGATTATTTAAATAATTAATGCTTGCCTAATAGCCCCTTACAAGTTATAGAGTTGGTTTTAATGGCAAAAATAGACAAAGCTATTAAAATTTCTCAAAAAAATTTACTAGGTATCCAAGACTTATCAATTAAAGATATTAATGTAATATTGGATGAAGCTAAAACGTTTATCTCTTTAAACAAAAGTAAAAATAAAAAACTTGATATATTAAGAGGTAAAACTCAAATAAACCTTTTTTTTGAACCTTCTACTAGAACACAAAGTTCATTTGAGCTAGCAGGTAAAAGGTTGGGAGCAGATGTAATGTCAATGAACATTACAAACTCGGCAATCAAAAAAGGTGAAACTTTAGTTGATACAGCTATGACTCTAAACGCAATGCATCCTGACATTATTGTTATAAGACATCAGGACTCAGGAGCTTGCAATCTTTTATCACAAAAAGTTAACTGCGCAGTATTAAATGCTGGAGATGGTAGAAGAGAACACCCTACACAGGCATTACTTGATGCTCTTACCATAATTGATCGTAAGAAAAAAATTCAAGGTCTTAGAATAGCTATTTGTGGTGATATACTTCATTCAAGAGTAGCGAGATCAAATATATATTTGCTAAACATGCTTGGTGCAGAAGTAAATATCATTGCACCTACAAATTTAATGCCAAAAGATATTGATAGACTCGGTGTTAATGTTTTTTCAGATATGAAAAAAGGTTTAAAAGATTGTGATATAGTAATGATGTTAAGACTTCAAAACGAAAGAATGAGTAGTTCTTTCTTATCATCAAATAGAGAATATTATGAGTATTACGGACTAACACCTGACAAATTAAATTTTGCAAAAGAAGATGCATTAATAATGCATCCTGGCCCAATGAACAGAGGTATAGAAATTGATACAAAATTAGCAGACGATATAAATAAAAGTGTAATTAAAGAACAAGTAGAACTAGGTGTGGCTGTTAGAATGGCTTGTCTAAAAATTTTTTGTGAATGATGAAAAAACAGTATTTTTTAAATGCAAATGTAATTGATCCTAAAAATTCAATTGAAGAATTGGGTGGCATAATCATTAATGAAAATGGAAAAATTGAAGCTGTAGGAAAAAAAGTTAACAAAAATAATATTCCATCACGTGAAAAATATATCGATTTAAATAAAAAATATATATTCCCGGGACTTGTCGATATGCGTGTATTTGTAGGTGAGCCAGGATATGAGTATAAAGAAAATTTTAGAACTCTAAGTGATGCAGCGCTTTCAGGTGGAGTAACTTCAGTAGTAACAATGCCTAATACAAGTCCAGTAATAGATAATGTCTCAATAGTTGATTTTTTAAAAAGAAGAGGAAGAGATAAATCAAAAATAAATATTTTTCCATCAGCGTCCTTAACTAAAGATATTGAAGGAAAAAATATGACAGAATTTGGCTTATTGCAAAAAAAGGGAATTATAGCTTTTACGGATGGAATAAAAACAATTCAAAATAGTAGATTGATGTCAAGAATAATGAGATCTGCATTCGACTTAGACTGTTTAATAATGCAACACGCTGAAGATTATGAATTATCAACTAATGGTATGATGAATGATGGTGTTATTGCAACAAAGTTAGGCCTACAAGGTATTCCAGATCTTGCAGAAAAAATAATAATAGAAAGAGACTTGTCTTTACTAGAAGATTTTAATTGTAGATATCATATCTCGCAAATATCATCTTCAAAATCATTAAATATTATCGATCATAAAAAAGATCAAGTCGATTTTACAACTGGTGTCTCTATCAACAATCTTTCACTAAATGAAAATGATATTGGTGATTTCAGAACATTTTTAAAACTATCACCACCTTTAAGAACCGAAAACGATAGAATGTCATTAATAGCAGGTATTAACAAAGATTTAATTGATGTTATAGTATCAGATCATAAACCTGAAGATGAAGAGTCAAAAAGACTTACCTTTTCACAAGCAGCAACGGGTGCCTCCGGTATTGAAACATTATTACCTCTTGCCTTAGAATTATTTCACAACAATTCAGTTAAATTGTCTAAAATTATAAAACTTTTGACCAGTAATCCAGCCAAAGTACTAAAAATTAATAAAGGAAATTTATCAGTTGGCAATGATGCTGATTTTTGTATTGTTGATTTATATAAACCGTGGATTGTTAAAAAAGAAAAAATGATTTCTAAATCTAAAAATACATGTATAGAGGATAAAAAACTGCAGGGGCAAGTAACAAATACATTTGTAAAAGGGATAGAATTATTTAAAATTTAACATGGATTTAATTTTAATTATTATCTTGGCATATGTAATGGGATCTATTCCTTTTGGTTATTTACTGACTAAAATTTTTCTCAAAAAAGATATTAGAAATATAGGTTCGGGTAATATAGGCGCTACAAATGCTTTAAGAACTGGAAATAAACTTATTGGTTATAGCACGCTTTTACTCGATATTCTAAAAGCAGTTATTCCACTTCTCTATATTAAATTTAATTTACCAGATTTTATATATATTGCATCGTTGTGTATTTTTTTAGGACACGTTTTTCCTATTTGGTTGAAATTTAAAGGTGGTAAGGGTGTTGCAACATTGGTTGGTATACTTTTTTGTATAAATTATTTGTTAGGTTTTGTATTTATAGTAAGTTGGTTTGTTATTTTTTTACTATTTAACTTTTCGTCATTATCTTCAATTGCTGCATCTTTTATAGTTCCTTTGTTTAATTTTTTTTTCTTGGATGATAATAATTATTTTTTTTTTATAATTCTGTTCATTTTGATTTTTTATACCCACCGAGAAAATATAAAACGCTTAATAAATAATGAAGAATCGAAGACTAAAATTTATTAATTTGACTAATTAACTCATTTATGTAGTTTATTCCTTCTATGAACCTTGTCATAGTGGAAAGTCCAGCTAAAGCTAAAACTATTAATAAATACTTAGGTGATAATTTTACAGTTTTAGCTAGTTATGGACATATTAGAGATTTACCATCAAAAAATGGTTCTGTAGATCCTGATAATAGATTTAAAATGATTTGGGAAGTTGATAGTTTTTCAAAAAAATATCTAAAAGAAATAACAGACGTAGCAAAGGAATCAGATAAAATTATATTAGCTACAGATCCTGACCGTGAAGGTGAAGCAATAGCTTGGCATGTTAAACAATTTCTCGATGAAAAAAAATTACTCAAAGGAAAAAAAGTAGAAAGAGTTGTTTTCAATGAGATTACTAAAAAAGCAGTTACTAACGGTATAGAAAATCCAAGAGATATAGAGGCACAACTAGTAGATGCCTACATGGCTCGTAGAGCCCTTGATTACTTAGTGGGATTTAATATTTCACCAATATTATGGACAAAATTACCTGGATCAAAATCTGCAGGAAGAGTTCAATCAGTTGCCTTAAAACTGATTACTGAAAGAGAGCATGAAATAGAAATATTTAAGCCAGATGAGTTTTGGTCTTTGATTGTTAATTTTTCAAATGAAAAGGATACGAAAATTACCTCTAACCTATTTCAACTTGAAGGAAATAAAATAGAAAAATTTTCATTTAGAAATAAAGAAGAAATAAATAAAGCAATAGATAAAATAAAAAGTAAAAAATATGAAATCACTGATATTACATCTAAGATTTATTCGAGAAATCCTTCAGGACCATTTACGACATCAACATTGCAACAGTCAGCATCAAGTAAATTAGGATTTGGTGCCTCAAGAACTATGCAGATTGCTCAGAGATTATATCAAGGTATTGATATAGATGGTGATACAAAAGGATTAATAACTTATATGAGAACTGATGGTACCAATATATCAAAAGATGCTATTGATGATTTCAGAAAATATATAACCACAACATACGGTAATGATTATCTACCTGATCAACCAAACAATTATTCAGGAAAAAAAGCAAAAAATGCTCAAGAGGCGCACGAAGCAATTAGACCTACAGACATAAATAATGATCCTTTGATGCTAAAAAAGTATTTAAGCTCAGATCAACACAAGCTTTATAATTTAATCTGGTCCAGAGCTCTTTCCTCTCAAATGCAAACAGCAAAATTTGATAGAAAAACTATAATTATAAATTCTGATGATAAAATGAATATATTTAAGGCAAGTGGTTCCGTAATAAAATTTGATGGTTTCTTGAAACTTTATAAAGTTGATGAAAATAATGATGAGGAAAAAATATTACCAGAAGTATCTAAAGGTCCTATAAATATAGAAAGTTTTATTGATGAGCAACATTTTACACAACCTCCACCTAGATACTCTGAGGCTAGCCTTGTTAAGAAACTTGAGGAACTTGGTATTGGAAGACCCTCAACATATGCAAGCATAATATCTGTAATTGCTAATAGAGGATATGCAGACATATTAAATAAAAGATTTTTTCCAACGGATAGAGGAAAACTTATTTCAGCTTTTCTTGAAAAATTATTTACCAAATATGTTGATTATAATTTTACTGCTAAATTAGAAGATCAACTTGACGATATAACATCTGGTAAAGAAAATTGGATAAAAGTACTTGAGCATTTTTGGCATGATTTTAATCAAAATGTTTCTCAAGTAAAAGAAAAAAGAACTAGAGAAGTTTTGGATATGCTTAACGAAAGTTTGGGTAGTCTGATTTTTGAAACTGATGATAATGGAAATATTGATAGAAAATGTAAATTATGTCAAACAGGACAATTGAGTTTAAAAAATAGCTTCAGGGGTGGTGCTTTTATAGGATGCTCTAATTACCCTGAATGTAAATTTACAAGACCTTTGTCTAAAGCAAAGGCAGCTGAACAAATTAATCTAGCAGAACCTAAATTCATAGGCAAAAATCACATGGATAAAGATATTTTTTTAAAAAATGGAAGATTTGGTCCCTACTTGCAATATGAAAAGGAATTAAATGAAGTTGAAATTCCGAAAAACAAAAAAAAGAAAAAAATTAAAAAAAATACAAATGAGAACTTAAAAAATGTTTCAATCCCTAAAGGGATAGATATTGACTCAATTGATTTAGGTCGTGCTAAATTTTTATGTTCTCTACCTAAAAGTCTCGGTACTAACCCCGAAAATAATCAAGAAATTTTTTTGAACTCAGGAAGATTTGGTCCATATTTAAAATGTGAAAATAAATCAGCAAGACTAGAAAATGTTGAGGAAATTTTTACAATAGGTTTGAATAGAGCAATTACTTTAATAGCTGAAGCCAAACCTGGTCGAATATCATCGTCTTTAATTAAGGATCTTGGAGGACATCCTGAAGATAAAAAACCTGTAAGAATTATGAAAGGTCAATATGGTCCTTACATCAAATACAAATCATTAAATGCAACTATACCTGAGGAAAAAGATCCAACAGAAGTTACTATGGAAGAAGCATTAATATTAATTGAGAAAAGAAGAGAATACGATAAGAATAAGAAAAAGAAAAAAAAATGAGTTTTGAAGATAATATAAAAAAAAATAATATTAATTTACCTAAGGCAGCTGATCCTGTTGGTTCTTATGTAGCAACTAAAATTATAAATAATTTACTTTATATTTCAGGACAAATTTCGATTGATGATCAGGGTAAATTAATTAAGGGTAAAGTGGGTAAAGATTTAGATGTTGATAAAGGTTATAAAGCTGCTGAGAGATGTGCTCTAAGTATAGTTGCACAAGCCAAAAAAGCTTGTAACAATGATTTATCGAAAATAAAGTCATGTGTTAAATTAACAGGTTTTGTTAATTCTACTGATGATTTTACTGATCAACCTAAAGTAATTAATGGAGCATCGGATACTATAGCTAAAGTGTTTGGTGACAGCGGCATGCATACTCGGGCGGCCGTTAGTACTAATAGTTTACCTCTTGGGGTTTCCGTCGAAGTTGATGCTATATTTGAACTAAACTAATTATTTCCCAATACTAAAATATTTTATATTTTCTCTTTTCATTTTCTCATGAGATAAAATATTTCTCATATCATAAACTATCAAACTTTTTTTCTTAGAAAGAGATTTGAAATTTAAAGATTTAAAATCATTCCATTCAGTATGGATAATAATTAAATCTGCATTAAGGCAGGCCATTTTAATATTTTCACAAAAAGTTACATTTTTTATTTTGTCAAAATCCTTTTTATAACCACTAGGATCGTAATATCTTATATTGGCCCCTTTTTTTGCAAGCGAAGGTATCATGGTAAGGCTTGAGGACTCTCTCATATCATCTGTATTGGCTTTAAATGTAACGCCTAAAAATGTAACTTTTTTATTTCTTATTTTATTTTTAAGTATTTTTGAAACTCTATTAAGTAGAACTTTAGATCTATTCTCATTTGACTTAATAACATTTCTAATTATAGATAAGTCAGTCTTAAATTGTTTTGCTGTGTCCACTATGGCACGTGTATCTTTAGGAAAACATGATCCTCCATAGGCAGGTCCTGCTCTTAAAAATCTACCACCTATTCTTTTATCAAGACCCATTCCAATTGAAATATCCTCTATGTTCACATCAATTTTTTCAGCTAAGTTAGCTAATTCATTTATGAAGGTAATTTTAGTAGCTAAAAAGGCATTAGATGCATATTTGATTAATTCTGCACCCCTTCTTGATGTATTTAAGTATTCAGCGCCTTTAGATAATAAAGGAGAATATAATGATTTCATTAGTTTATTTGCCTTTTTATCAGAGGTACCAATGACAATTCTATCAGGGAAATTAAAATCTCTTATAGCCTCGCCCTCCCTTAAAAACTCTGGATTAGAAACTACAGAAAAGTTTTTTTTTAAAACTTTTCTAATTAATATTTTTTCAATTTTATCACCTGTTGTTACAGGTACAGTGGACTTTGTAACTATAATTTTAAAATTTTTTATATTATGACTAATCTCGCCTGCTACACTAAATACCTGGTTAAGGTCAGCTGCATTACTATTTTTTTTGGTTGGTGTACCAACACATATAAAAATTATATTAGATTTTTTAATAGCATCTGATAAATCTGTTGTAAATCTAAGCCTACCTGATTTATAATTTTTTTTAACAAGCTCGTCTAATCCTGGCTCATAAATGGGAATAATTCCCTTTTTTAGTCCATTAATTTTATTTAGGTCTTTGTCAACACAGATTACATCATTGCCTAGATCAGAAAAACAAACACCGCTAACTAATCCTACATAACCAGTACCTATCATACATAATTTCATATTTTAGAAATCTCCACTGATGATTTTATATAACCATGCATAGTTCCACAGTCTAAATATTTTCCACTGAAATTATGCCCTATAAATTTATTACCATCTTTAATTAGTCTTCTAATAGCATCTGTAATATGTATTTCGCCTCCCTTACCTTTTCTTTGATTTTTAAGTTTATTAAAAATTTCTCTATTTAATATATATCTTCCAATAACAGCGTTATTAGATGGTGCATTTTTTATTTCAGGTTTTTCAATTACATCTTCAATTAAAAAATTTAATTTATTAATCGTCTTCTTTTTTTGATATATGCCCCAGCGATTAACTGTATTTTTATTTACTTTCATACTTGCCATAACTGAGCATTTTTTTTTATTGAATATAGAAATCATATCTTTAGAACAGTTCCTTTTAATTATTAAATCATCGGGTAACAACATTAAAAAAAATTTATCTTTAATATGTTTTTTTGCCTTAAGTACAGCATCACCGGTGCCCATAGGTTTATTTTGATAAACAAATTTTATCATTTTCTGATATTTTTTAATTTTTTTAAATTCATTAAATATTCTTTTATCTTTCTTTTTTTTTATAACTTTATTGTAAAAAGAGTCTTTGTAAAAATATTTTTTTATCATTTCCTTTTTCTTTGATATAATAAAAATGATTTCTTTTATTCCAGCATCAATACATTCCTCAATTATATACTCTATCCCTGGCTTACCATTTATAGGCAATAATTCTTTGGCAAATACGCTGGTGAGTGGTAAAAGCCTTGTTCCTTGTCCTGCCAATGGTATTATTGCTTGTTTAATCATTAAAGTTAGTTATTTAATATGAATTATCACAAATGATAGTTTTTAAAAGTATAAATAAATTAAATAAAGAAGTTAATTTTAAGGCAGATACTGGTTTTGTTCCTACAATGGGGGCATTGCACAGAGGTCATATTTCTTTAATAAAAAGAGCTAAAAAAGAATCATCAAAAGTTATTGTCTCTATATTCGTTAACCCATCACAATTTAATAAGACAAACGATTTTAATAAATATCCAAGGAATATAAATAAAGATTTAATTATATTAAAAAAATTAAAAGTTGATTTTGTACTAATACCAAGCGTTAAGGATATTTTTAAAAAAAAGAAAAATATGAAAGTCAAAATAAGCAATAAAGATAAGGTATTATGTGCCAAATACAGACCTGGACATTTTGAAGGTGTTTTAGGCGTTATTAACCAATTTTTAAAGATAATTAAATCAAAACGTATATATTTAGGTGAGAAAGATTTCCAACAAATTTATTTAATAAAAAAATTTATTAAAAATAAATTTAAAATTAAGATATGTGCTTGTAAAACTATAAGGCAAAAGAATTTTTTACCTTTATCATCAAGGAATAATCTTTTGAGAAAAAGTGAAATTAATAAAGCGTCTTTAATATCTAAACAAATAAATAAATTTTATTTTTTAATTAAAAAAGATTTCAAGAATAAAGATAAAATTTTACATTTCAAAAAAATTCTTGATAAGATAAATTTAAATATTGAATATTTTGAAGTAAGAAATAAAAATACTTTATCAATCAAATATAATAAAAAGAATTTTAAACTATTTATTGCTTTTTATATAAATAAAATAAGATTGATTGATAATGTATAATTAACCATAAAAGAAATAAGCACCAATACCTAAAAAAGATAGAAAGCCAATTACATCGGTAATAGTAGTTACAAAAACACTAGATGCAATAGCTGGATCAATTTTAAACTTTTTTAGTGTGATGGGGACAAGAATTCCAAAAAGACCTGCTACAATCATATTAAGTACCATTGATATAGAGATTATAAATGATAGCTGAATATCCTTAAACCAAAGTTGGACTATTATTGCACTGATTATAGCAAATATTATGCCGTTTAAAATTCCTATGAAAAATTCTTTTAATATGTTTTGAGTAAAATTATTCTTAGTTAATTCATTTGTAGCTATGGTCCTAATAGTAACGGCTAGAGTTTGCATACCAGCATTACCTCCCATCGAAGCAACGATTGGCATTAAAAAAGCTAATGCAACCATTTGTTCAATAGTAGCGCCAAAAATACTTATGACCCAAGTGGCTAAAAAAGCTGTAAATAAATTTAGTAAGAGCCAGTTGAATCTTCTTTTTGTTTTTTTTAATACACCATCTGTAATCTCTTCATCACCAACTCCCGCTAAACGTAGCGCATCTTCTTCTGCTTCTTCTTTTAAAACTGTCAAAACATCGTCACTTGTTATCATTCCTACTAATTTATTATTTTTATCTACAACACAAGCCGAGTTAAGATTATAATTTTCAAATAAATGACCAACCTCTTCTCTGTCCATATCTACAGGTATTGAAAGTTGTGACTCGTTCATTATTGAAATCATTTTTGAATCTCTTGAAGTTCTAAGAACCTTTGAAGCTGGAACTGTGCCAATCGGTTTGAATTCATTATCTACAACAAATATTTCTAAAAATTCTTCTGGCAAATCTTTGTTCTCCCTTAGATAGTCTATTGTTTGACCTACAGACCAATTACTAGGTATAGCAGTAAATTCTCTCTGCATAATTCTAGCAGCAGAGTCTTCTGGGTAACTTAAGCTTTCTAGCAATACAAATCTATCTTTTGGGGGTAAAGAGCTTAATATTTCATTCTTATTTTCATCACTTAAATTTTCAATAATTTTAATAGAATCATCGGACTCTAAATTCTTAAGTATATAAACAATTGAATCTGTAGATAAGTATTTGATAATCTCAGTTTGTACAGACTCATTTAATTCTACAAATACTTGTGGATCTATTCTAAAATTATTTAATTTAATTAAATTTTCTCTATCAGATTCATTTAAATGCTCTATAATATCTGCTGCGTCTGATGGATGCATTTCTCTAAATGAGTTTGAAATGAAATCGGCATCATTATTAGATATTTTATCAGTAACAACCTTTATGAATTCTTTATTAAATTCAAAGTTAACTTTTTTGTCCTTTATTTTTTTTACTAAAGTCATAAATTTGGTCCATAATTTTATAAGCACTATTAATACATAATAAATATAATACAATTTAATAAATGAATATTGAGATCAAAATATCAAAAAAGCCCATAGAATATAGCAAAGCTATAAAATACTTAGAGGCGAGATTAGAAAAAATAAAAGAAAAAAAAGCAAAAGAAATTATATGGTTGTTAGAACATACTGAAGTTTATACTGGTGGTTCAAGTTTTAAAGATGAAGAAATAATTGACAAAAATATAGAGTTGATAAAAACAAATCGTGGTGGAAAAATAACGTGGCACGGTCCTGGTCAAATTGTTTGTTATTTTGTTTTAGATTTACATAAAAGAGAAAAAGATATTAGGAAGTTTTTAACTTTAATAGAAAATAGTATAATTAGTACTCTCAATGAATATAAAATAAAATCATTTTCCGACAAAAAGAATATAGGCATCTGGATTAAAAATAAAAAAGAAACCAAAAAAGTTGCAGCAATAGGCATTAGAGTGAAGAGTTGGATCGCTTATCATGGATTTTCTTTAAATGTGAATAATGATCTTAAGAAATACAATAAGATAATTCCATGTGGAATAAAATTAAAAAAAGTTACTAATCTAAAAAAAATCAAAAATATTTCTTATCGAGATTTAAAAAAAAAATTAGTTAGAAACTTAATTAATAATCTTTGAAGTGTAATCTTTTTGTTTTTAAAAGTTTTTTAAAATAATCAGGTAATAATGCTGTGTACTTAAATTTATCATTATTAATAATAAATTTTATTTGGTATGAATGAAGCATAAGATTTTTATTTATTGATTTTAAACTACTATTTAAAAAATATTTATTATCACCAAAAATTGGATTACCTATTTCAAGTAATTGTTTTCTTAGTTGATGTTTTCTTCCTGTAATAGGTTTCATTTCAACTAGACTACTTATTGAATTTTTATCTAAAACTTTAAAAAAAGTCTTAGCTCTTTCTATAACTTTTTTACCATCCTCGTAACGAACTAAATCACTTTCTAAAGTACCTTTGCTTTTTGTTATTTCTCCATGACAAATAGCCAAATAAGTTTTGTGAACTTTTCTTAATCTAAACAAAGATGTTAACAATTGTGCATATGATCTGTTTTTAGCTATTAAAAATACACCTGATGTATCTTTATCTAATCTATGTACAGTATATGGTTTTGTGTTTTCAAATATTTTACTTTTAGCAAATATATCAATTAAATTTTTTTTAGATTTAGTCCCACCTTGTACAGATATTCCCGCCTCTTTATTTACAACAATGAAATCATTGTTATCATCGATAATTAAATTTTCATTAGATTTAATAGTTTCCTTAGATGGTTTGAATTTGAAACTTTTAGCAATTATATTGTCTTTTATCTCTAAATTAAAAATTTCAATTATGTCATTATATTTTACTTTAAAAGAACTTTTTACTTTTTTTCTGTTAATTTTTATTTTTCCAATCCTTAAGGATTTTTCTAAAAGGCTTTGGGGGATCTTTTTAAAATTTTGCCTTATCCATCTATCTATACGACAATTATCAAATGATTTTTCAACTTGAAAAGTTTTCTTCATCTGCAAATTATATTATGCTGATACTTTTTTCTTAACTTCTTTAGTTTCTTTTGTGTCTATTTTTTCAGATTCTTTATTAGTTTCTTTTTTCTTTACATCAACTTTTTTAGCTTGAATATCACGATCTACAAATTCTATAACTGCCATTGGTGCGTTATCTCCGTATCTGAAACCAGCTTTAACAATTCTAGTATATCCTCCATTTCTTTTTTCATATCTTTTTGATAGAGTTTTAACTACCTTGTTAGTTGATTTTGGATCTTGTAATTTTGAAAATAAAATTTTTTTATTTTGTAAACTCTCTTTTTTTCCAAGCGTAATAATTTTATCTGCTTGTGGTTTTAATACTTTGGCTTTAGGTAAAGTAGTCGTTATTTGCTCATATTTTATTAAAGAATTAAGCATATTTTTTATTAAGGCTTTTCTATGCTCCGAAGTTCTATTTAGTTTTTTATAACCAAATTTATGTCTCATTAGATTGCTTCCTCTAATTTCTTGGATAGTTCAGCAATGTTATCTGGTGGCCAATTTGGTATTTCCATACCTAAATACAAAGACATGCCTGTTAAAACTTCTTTTATCTCATTTAAAGATTTACGTCCAAAATTTGGTGTCCTTAACATCTCACCCTCGGATTTTTGTACTAAATCACCTATATAAATAATATTATCATTTTTTAAACAATTCATTGATCTTACAGATAGTTCTAACTCATCAACTTTTCTTAATAAATTTTTATTAAATTCTGGTTCAGATGGTTGTTCTTTAATAATAACTTCTTTAGGTTCATCAAAATTAACAAACATGCCAAGTTGATCTTGGAAAATTCTAGCAGCATATGCAACGGCATCCTCAGCTGAAATTGATCCATTTGTTTCAACCTCCATTGTAAGTTTATCATAGTCTAATGCTTTACCCTCTCTCGCTGTACTAACTGAATAAGAAACTTTTTTAACTGGACTAAATAATGAATCTATTGGGATTAATCCAAGTGGCGGTTCATCTGGTTTATTTAATTCAGCTGATACATATCCTTTTCCAGTGCCAACATTCATTTCTAAATGGAAATGCGTGTTTTCGTCTAAATTACAAATTACTAAATCCGGATTTAAAATTTCAATATCTGTAACTGGTACAATATCTGATGCTTTAATCTCTCCAGGTCCTTTTGCATCTAAAATTAATTTTTTTGTACCTTCTGATGAGCTTTTTAAAGCTAAAGATTTAATATTTAAAACTATGTCGGTCACATCTTCTCTTACACCTTTTATGGAAGAGAATTCATGAAGTACCCCATCTATTTGTATTGATGTTACAGCTGCTCCTCTAATTGATGACAATAATATTCTTCTTAAAGAATTTCCTAATGTTAGTCCATAACCTTTTTCTAATGGTTCAGCTATAATTTTAGCAAAAGATTTATCATCACTTAATTGTACATCAAGTTTTGCAGGTTTTATTAATGATTTCCAATTTTTTACATTAGCTTCTAAGTTATTATCCATTTATACTCTCCTTTTTTTTGGTGGTCTTGTACCATTGTGTGGTAATGGTGTTGTATCTTTGATTGATAAAATTTTAAAACCTCTAGCCTGTAATGCTCTCAAGGCGGTTTCTCTACCTGAACCAGGTCCTTTAATTTCAACAGTTAATGTCTTCATTCCATATTCTAATGCTTTAGCTGCAGCAGAATCAGCTGCTACTTGAGCAGCATAAGGTGTTGATTTTCTAGAGCCTTTAAATCCTTTTTGACCAGCTGAAGCCCATGAGATAACATTACCATCCGTATCAGCTATTGATATAATTGTATTATTAAATGTTGATAGCACGTAGGCAGTACCATTCAAAATATTTTTCTTGGCTTTCTTTTTTTTGGAATACGAACTTTTTTTAACTACTTTAGTCTCGTTTGTTTCAACTTTATTATCAGGTTTATTGTCTGGTTTTTTTGTAGCCATTTTAATTATTTTTTAAGTGGGGTAAGTTTTTTTCCTGCAATAGCAATAGCCTTACCTTTTCTAGTTCTTGCATTACATCTAGTTCTTTGTCCACGTACAGGTAATTTTTTTCTATGTCTAGATCCACGATAACAAGCTAGGTCAATTAGTCTTTTAATATTTAATGAAAGTTCCCGTCTTAGGTCTCCTTCAACAGTAAAATTTTTATCAATATATTCTCTAATTTTTAATATTTGATCATCTGTCAACTCATTTACTCTTTTTGATTTTGGTATTTCAAGATCTTTGCAAATTTTACTAGAAAATTTATTACCAATTCCATGGATGTAGGTTAAACCAACTAGAACAATTTTGTTTTGTGGAATATTTACACCTGCAATACGAGCCATATTTTCTGAGATT
Organism: uncultured Pelagibacteraceae bacterium; assembly: GCA_902515185.1. Lineage (GTDB taxonomy): Bacteria > Pseudomonadota > Alphaproteobacteria > Pelagibacterales > Pelagibacteraceae > Pelagibacter. The sequence continues at coordinate 94,453 of CABXTN010000001.1, forward strand.
AAATTTAGCCTTTTATATAAGAAGTTCTTTTAAAGTCAACGTATTAAACATTAATAATAGTCGCTATTTTGCTAGTAATTTCATCAATTCCAAGGCTTCCGTCAATTTCGTGAAATCCTTTGTGGGATGAATAAAAATTCAATAGAGGTTTAGTTTCGGTCATATATATATCATACCTTTTTAGAATAGTATTAGAGTCGTCGTCTGATCTTTTTTCTAGAATCTTCCTTTTTTCAATTCTTTTTAATATTGAATCTTTATTAACATTCAGAAAAAAAATAAAATCTATTTTTTTTTTAGATTTACTAAGCAAAACATCTAAATTTTTAGCTTGGCTTATAGTTCTTGGATAGCCATCAAAGATTAATTTATTTTTCTTAGAATCAATTATTACTTTTTCAAGAAGTTTATTAACAATTTGATCATCAACAAATTTCCCATGATCCATGTTATTTAAAATTTTTTTTCCAATTTCCGTATCTTTTTTAATCTCATCTCTGAGCATATCCCCCGTAGATACCTGAAAACTATTTAATTTTTCTACTAAAATTTTTGCCTGTGTACCTTTGCCAGCACCAGGAGGACCGAAGATAATTATGTTCACTTATTACTTACCAAATTTTGTTTTTTTAATTAAACTCTCATATTGAGAGCTCATTAATCTTGTTTGTATTTGAGTGACAGTATCAATTGCAACTACAACAACAATTAATATTGAGGCACCACCTAAATAGAATGGAATAGGATAGTTCGCTATTAAAAATTCTGGCAACAAACAAACTGCTGTTAAATACAATGCGCCAATTGTAGTTAGCTTCGTTAATATATTATCGATATATAGTGCTGTACTTTCACCCGGCCTTATTCCAGGTACAAAACCACCATACTTTCTTAAATTTTCAGCAGTTTCATTTGGGTTAAAAACAATTGAAGTGTAGAAAAAAGTAAAAAAAATAATCCCTGATGCATACAACAACATATAAAGAGGTTGACCTTGTGTAAAATAAGAAGAAATGTTTAAAAATGTTTCATTGTTGGAAAAATTAAAATTCGAAAATGTAACCGGCAATAATAAAATAGCTGACGCAAAGATTGCGGGTATTACACCAGCAGAATTTATCTTCAATGGTAAATGTGACGAGTCTCCACCATACATTTTATTTCCCATTTGTCTTTTTGGGTAATTAATTAAAATTTTTCGAAGCGCTCTTTCCATGAATACAATAAAAATTATTGTAGCAATCAATATAAGGAATATTAAAAATATAATAAAGCCTGAAAGCGCTCCACTTTTACCTAATTCAAAAGTAGTAACAAGAGCTCTTGGAATTTCAGCAACAATACCTGAGAATATAATTAAAGATATACCATTACCAATTCCTCTTTGTGTAATTTGTTCTCCTAACCACATTAAAAATACAGTTCCTGCGACAATAGTAGTTACTGTTGAAATTTTAAAAAATAATCCAGGATTTATAACTAAATTTGCTGATGACTCTAAGCCAACTGCTAATCCATAACCTTGAATTGTCGCTAGTAGAACAGTTCCATATCTAGTTATCTGAGTAATTTTTTTTCTACCTATCTCACCTTGTGCTTTCAAATTTTTAAAATAATCTGAGACACCAGTTAATAGCTGTACAATAATAGATGATGATATATATGGCATAATACCCAATGCGAATATTGCCATTCTACTTATGGCACCTCCAGCGAATACATTGAACATTCCAAGAAGGCCTTTTTGATTGCCTTCCATTAAATTTTGTAATTGTTCAGGATCAATTCCTGGTAAAGGGACGAATGTACCAAGTCTATAAATTGCTAGTATAACTAATGTAAATAATATTCTATTTCTTAAGTCGTTAGATTGTAGACTTGAGCTCATTAGCTATTTTTAACTTTTAGTAAACTGCTTGTTTTATCTAATTTAGGTTTTACAGATTTTGATGCAAAATCAACTTCGATTTCTATTTTATCTTTAAGCTCACCATTTCCTAAAATTTTAATTTTTTGATATTTTTTATTAACTAATTTAAGTTTTTTTAATAAATCTAAATTAATTTTATCTCCTGATTTAATTTTTTTTTTATCTATGTGAGATTGAATATCACTAATATTAATTTTGGCAATTGGAGATGATTTTATTGGGTTAAATCCTCTTTTTGGCAACCTTCTATAAAGTGGCATCTGACCACCTTCAAAACTTTTGATCGCAACACCTCGTCTTGATTTTTGACCCTTGTGGCCTCTTCCTGAGGTTTTGCCTTTGCCTGATCCAATCCCCCTGCCAGGTCTAATTTTTTTAGTTTTAACAATATTTGTAGTATTTAAATTAATCATTATCCCCTCTTTTCAATAATTTCAGATATTTTTTTATTTCTAATATTAGAAATTTGTTTTGGTGAAGTTTGTTTACTAAGAGCTTTCATACAAGCTCTTATTACATTGTGAGGATTTGCGGTTCCTATAGATTTAGCTACTATATCTTTAATACCTAATACTTCACAAACCGCTCTTACTGGACCCCCTGCTATAATACCTGTTCCTTTTGGGGCAGCTCTTAATTTGATTTTTCCCGCTCCATCTTTACCATAAATATCATGATGAATAGTTCTTCCTTCGCGTAAAGGTATTTGTATTAAATTTCTTCTTGCTAGTTCATTTGCTTTTTTTATAGCATCAGGAACTTGCTTAGCCTTAGCATGTGCAATACCAATCTTACCGTTTTGATTACCAACAACTACCAATGCAGAAAAGCCAAACCTACGACCACCTTTTACAACTTTTGTAATTCGGTTTATATGAACTAATTTTTCTAATATGTCTGTATTTTTATCCATCTAAAATTCCATTCCATTTTTTCTTAACGTTTCAGCAAATACTTTAATTCTTCCATGGTACTTATATATACCTCTATCAAAAAAAACTTTGGTTATCTTATTTTCTTTAGCTTTTTTAGCTAATTTTTCAGCCACTATAGCTGAAACTTCAGATTTATTTTTTTTGTCACCTTTAACATCCTTTTCAACTGATGAGGCAGAAAAAAGTGTTTTACTATTTTTGTCGTCAATGATTTGTGCAAAAATATTCTTTGATGATCTAGATATACATAGTCTAAATCTTCCCTCTTTTGCAACTCTTTTAAGTTTATTTCTAACTCTGTACTTTTTTCTTATAGAGGTTGTCAATTTCATTATTTCTTCTTCCCTTCTTTTCTCAATATATATTGGCCTTTTTCCTTAATCCCCTTACCTTTGTATGGCTCTGGCGGTCTGAACGATTTGATTTTTGATGCTATCATTCCAACCTCCTGTTTATCAAAGCCTATTATTTTAACTGTAGTCTGTTTTTCTACAGTGATTTTAACTGTATCTGGTATATCAAAATTAATATCATGACTAAATCCAAGTTGAAGATTTAATTGTTTGCCTTTTAATGCAGCCCTATAACCAACCCCAACAAGTTCAAGTATTTTTTCATATCCTTTACTAGCGCCAATTATAGCGTTATTTAATAGGCTTCGGTTCATTCCCCATAATCTTTTTGTATTTTGATCAACTTTTTTTGGTTTAATTGAAATTTCTTTACCATCTTTTATGTCTAAATCAAAATTTTCAATATCAATATTTAATGATTTTTTACCCAAAGGTCCTTCAATATTCACAGCGTTTCCAGCTAAAGCCACTTTTACTTTTTCCGGTATAGTTATATTTATTTTTCCTATCTTAGACATTAAAATACCTTACAAATAATTTCGCCACCGACTTTCTGTTTTCTTGCATCTATATCTGTCATGACACCCTTTGATGTTGATATAATTGCTATACCAAGACCATTATTAATTTTAGGCAAACTTTCTGCGCTTGAAAATATTCTTCTACCTGGTTTTGATATTCTTTCGATTGTGCTTATAACAGGATTACCAGAATTATATTTTAGACTTATAACTAAATTAGTTTTTTCGGAATTCTTATCAACTTTATAATCAATAATGAATCCTTCGCCCTTTAAAACTTCAGCTATTTTAATTTTAAAGTTCGATGAAGGAAGCTCAACTTTTTTATGATTTCTCATTTGAGCATTCTTAATTCTTGCAATCATATCACCTATTGGGTCACTTAAACTCATAAAATTTCCTTTCTACCAACTTGATTTTACCATTCCTGGTATTTTTCCCTCAAGACCTAATTTTCTTAATGCTATTCTTGAGATTTTTAATTTACGATATACGCCGTGTGGTCTACCTGTAATTTCACAACGATTTCTAACTCTTGTTCTTGCAGAGTTTCTAGGCATTTTTGATAATTTTTGCTGGGCTTTAAATCTCTCTTCTAATGGTATTTTTTTATCCATAATTATATCTTTTAATTTTTTACGCCTAGCATAAAAACTATTTGATAGTTTTATCCTTTTTTTATTTTTGTTTATTGAGCTTAGTTTTGCCATTAATTAGTCCTTTCTTCTTTAAATGGAAAATTTAATCTTTTAAGTAATTCATAACTATGTTTTTTGTCTATAGAAGAAATAACTATAGTGATATCCAATCCTCTGATTTTATCTACTTTATCAAAGTTTACTTCTGGAAAGATAATATGTTCTTTTATACCAAATGTATAATTGCCAAATTTATCAAAACCTTTTGGTGACAAACCTCTAAAATCTTTTATCCTTGGAAGTGCTATATTTACTAATCTATCAATAAATTCGTACATTTTATCTTTTCTTAACGTAACTTTTAATCCTGCTTTAGTATCTTTTCTTGTTTTAAAGTTAGATATAGATTTTTTAAATTTAGTAGAAACTGGTTTTTGACCAGTAATTTTAGACAAATCTTCCTCACAAACTTTTATAATTTTAGAATCATTACCATCAACACCTAAACCCATGTTAAGAACCACTTTTGACAATCTTGGTGTCATATAATTATTTTTTAAACCTAACTTTGATTTTAAATCAGGTAATATTTCTTTATTATATAGTTCTTTTAATCTTGGTATCATTTTTTAGCTTCTTTTTTTTTTACTTCTTTATTTTTTTCAGACACAATTAATAAATTTGATAAATTTAAAAAATTTTCTTTATCAAAAATTCCACCTTTTTTTTCTTTTGTTGTTTTAACATGTTTTTTGATCATATTTAGTCCTTTAACTTTTGCTCGGAAATTTTTTCTATCTATTTCTATTATTTCACCTTCTTTATTCTTATCTTTACCGCATAAAATTTTAACTTTATTTCCTTTTTTAATAATCATTAAAGTACCTCCGGTGCTAAAGAAATTATTTTCATTTGACCCTTGCTTCTAAGTTCTCTCGTAACGGGGCCAAATATTCTCGTACCCACTGGCTCACCTTTATCATCTACTAATACAGCAGCATTATTGTCAAATTTTACTTTAGATCCATCTTCTCTATGAATTCCTTTTTTAACTCTAACAACAACAGCTTTATGAACAGATCCTTTTTTAACTTTTCCTTTAGGAATTGCTTCTTTAACAGCTATTACAATAGTGTCACCTATACTTGCATATCTTCTTTTAGATCCTCCTAAAACTTTTATGCACTCAATTCTTTTAGCGCCTGTATTGTCAGCAACACTTAATTCTGTCTGTACTTGAATCATTTTTTGTCTCCTACCACTTCAAATTTTTTACTTTTAGAATAAGGTTTGCATTCTATAATTGATACCTTATCACCACTTTTAAATTTATTGTTTTCATCGTGAGCACTATATCTTTTTCTACTTTTAACAACTTTTTTAAATAAAGGATGTTGAAATTTTCTTTCAACCAAAACCTTTATAGTTTTATTTTCTTTGTCACTTACAACAATTCCATGTAATATTTTTTTAGGCATTAATCTTCCTATTAATTAAAGTTTTCAGTTGTGCTATACTTTTTCTAGTTTCTTTTACTTTTGCTGGATTTGTTAATTGCCCATTTATTTTTTGAAACCGAAAGTTAAATAAATCTTTCTTAAGTTTGTCAATATCTTTAATAGCTTGGGATTTTGTCATTTTATTTAAATCTTTTTTTTTCATTTATGAAAACCTCTTAATAAATTTTGTTTTAATTGGAAGTTTTGCTGATGCTTTGTATAAAGCTTCCTTTGCAACTTGTTCTGATACACCATCAACTTCAAATAAAATTCTGCCAGGTTTAACTCTACAAGCCCAAAATTCTGGAGAGCCTTTGCCCTTACCCATTCTTACCTCTGTCGGTTTTTTTGATACTGGAATATTAGGAAAAACCCTTGTCCAAACTCTACCTTGTCTCTTCATGTGTCTAGTTAATGCAACTCTTGCTGCCTCTATTTGTTTTGAAATAACTCTATCTGGTGCCAAAGCTTTTAAACCATAAGATCCATAATTCATAAGATTGCATCTAGAAGCTTTCCCATGAATTCTTCCTTTGTGTGCTTTTCTAAATTTTGTTCTAGTTGGTTGCAGCATAATTTATTTTTTATTAGTTTCTTGACTAAACTCCCTTGTAAAAATTTCTCCTTTATAAATCCAAACTTTAATACCAATTATTCCATACGTAGTTAAAGCTTCAGACTCAGCATAATCTATATCAGCTCTAAGTGTGTGTGAAGGGATGCTACCTTCTCTTAACCATTCTGTTCTTGCAATTTCATTTCCACCTAGTCTACCACTTATAGAAACTTTAATTCCTTTTGCTCCTAGTCTTTGTGCTGATTGCATTGACCTTTTCATAGCTCTTCTGTATGAAATTCTTTTTACAAGTTGTTGAGCGATATTTTCTGCTACTAGAAAGCTATTTGTTTCTGGTTTTTTAACTTCTTTAATATTTAAATTAACCTCGTTTTTGGTTAATTGTGAAAGTTTATTTTTAATTTTTTCAATATCACTTCCCTTTTTTCCAATTACAAAACCTGGTCTCGACGTATATATTGTAACAAAGCATTTTTTAGATGTTCTCTCTATCATTACTTTTGAAACACCAGAGTTAATAACATTTTTTTTAATATATTCTCTAATTTTAAAATCTTCTATTAAATAGTTACCAAAATCCTTTTTTCTAGCATACCAAACGGAATCCCACCCTCTGTTTATACCAAGTCTTAGTCCTACAGGATTAACTTTTTGACCCATGTTTTTCCTCTACTTTCTTTTTTAGTTCAGATAATATTATAGTTAAATTAGAATATGGTTTCTTAATTCCTGCTGCTCTACCTTTAGCTCTTGCTCTAAATCTCTTCATTACAATTTGTTTTCCACAGTAAGCCTCTTTAATAAATAATTTATCAATGTCATATTGAAAATTATTTTCTGCATTAGCTATTGCTGAAGAAATTGTTTTTTTAACATCTTTAGATATCCTTTTTTCTGAAAAAGTTAAATCTCTTATAGCTTCACCTACTTTTTTCCCCACAATTGATTTTAAAATTGGTTTAAGCTTTCTAGTGCTAGATCTAACATTTTTATTTACAGATCTTACAATTTTTTTATCTTTGTTTTGTTCTTTTTTGTTTTTTACCATAATTATTTTTTCACAACTGGTTTTGATGCATCGTCTGCTTTAGCTTTTTTATCGGCCGGTGTATGTCCAAAAAACTGTCTAGTCGGTGCAAACTCTCCAAATTTATGACCAACCATATCTTCTGAAACTGTTATCGGTATAAATTTTTTACCATTATAAATTAAAAAACTAATTCCAACAAAATCTGGAATAATAGTTGATTTTCTTGACCACGTTTTAATCGGTTTTTTATTTGTCTCATTTTTATGTTTTTCAACCTTTTTAATTAAACTTTCCTCTACAAACGGACCTTTCCACACTGCTCTTGCCATAACTATTTCTTTTTCCTTTTTCTTCTTCTGATAATAAATTTATCTGTTCTCTTATTATCTCTTGTTTTTAATCCTTTAGCCGACTGTCCTGTAGGTGATACTGGGTGTCTTCCTCCTGCTGATTTACCTTCACCACCACCATGAGGGTGATCAACTGGATTTTTCACTACACCTCTAGTATGTGGTCTTATACCAAGCCATCTAGATCTTCCTGCTTTACCGATTTTAATATTTTTTTGGTCTGGGTTAGATAATACTCCAATAGTCGCCATACATCTTGAGTCAATTTTTCTTACTTCTCCAGAGGTCATTTTTATAAGTGAATAATTGCCATCTACTCCTGAAATGGATACAGATGTTCCTGCTGATCTTGCTATTTTTCCACCAGCTCCTGGTTGTAATTCAACGTTATGTATGTCAATACCAACTGGTATATCTTGCAAAGGCATACAATTGCCAATTTTAATCTCATTTTTTGATCCATTTTTAATTTTATCTCCCACTTTTATTTTTTGAGGAGCTAAATAATAAAATCTTTCATTATCCTCAAATTTTACTAACATAATGTGACATGATCTATTTGGATCATACTCAATTCGTTCAATTTCTCCTACAGAATCAAATTTTCTTCTATAAAAATCAACTAATCTATATTTTTGCTTATGACCACCTCCATGATTTCTAGAAGTAATACGTCCCAGATTATTCCTTCCCTTTGAGGAATTGTTCACTGATGTTAAGCGTTTAAAAGGTTTTCCTTTCCATAAATCACTTCTATCAACTAGAACGGTTCCTCTAGTAGATTTGGTATAGGGTTTAAAGCTTTTTAATGACATAAATTAAATTCCTGTAGTTAAGTCTATAGATTGACCTTTCTTTAAAGTAATTATTGCTTTTTTATAACCTTTTACTTTTACTTTTTTTCCACGTGTTATTTTTTTTCTAGATTGTTTATTTATCATATTAATTTTAATAACATTAACTTTAAAAATTTTTTCTATACTTTTTTTCAAATTAATTTTATTAGATGAATTTGGAACCTTAAAAACAATTTTATTGTTTTCAGATAAACTAGTCGACTTTTCAGTAACAACTGGTGAAAGAACCTTATCGTAAATATGCATTTTATTCATATCGTTTCTCCAATTCTTTTACTGAGCTTTCTGTGAAAATAACTTTCTTAAACTTCACAATGTCAAAGGTGCTAAAATGATTAATATCAGTTACTTTTATATTGGGAATATTTCTAGCAGATTTATAAATTTTATCTTTTGAATTTTTATCTAATATGATTAGTGAATTAACGGCTTTAATTTTCTCTAAAATTTTATGCATTTCTTTAGTTTTTTTAATCTCAGATTTAAAATCATTCATAATTAAGATATCTTTAGATTGATGTTTTGCACTTAATAAAGAAACCACACTCATTTTCTTTTCATTCTTATTTAATTTTCTTTTTTTATAACTAAGCTCACCTTTGGGACCATGCGCAACACCACCACCAACAAAAATTGGAGCTTTTCTGCTAGCATGTCTAGCATTTCCAGTTCCTTTTTGAGCATATATTTTTGATGTTGATCCTGTGATTTCATTTTTTTGTTTAGTTTTTGCTTTTCTACCTTTGTAATTTGCATTTGTTTTGTATAAAACCCCACTTATTAGTTGTCGATTTATTTTAGTAGAAAAAATCATATCTTTGACCTCTATTGTTTCTTTTTTCCCATCTATATTAATTTTATCTAATTTCATTTTATTTCTTTTTTTTCTCTGGAATTTTCTTTAGTTTTTCAATAACATCAATTTTTTCACTCATAGTTAGTTTAGTTACATTTTTTACAGCTTCCTTTACCAGCACTTCAGTATTCTTTGATCCAGGTATGGAACCCTTTATAAATAATAAATTATTTTCTAGATCTGATTTTATTATCTCAATATTTTGCATTGTTCTCATCTTATCACCCATATGGCCTGCCATTTTTTTTCCTTTAAAAACTTTTCCTGGATCTTGATTTTGTCCAGTAGATCCGTGTGCTCTATGCGATATTGAAACTCCATGAGATGCTCTTAACCCAGCAAAATTATGTCTTTTCATTGCCCCAGCGAAGCCTTTTCCTATGGTTTTTGACCTAATGTCTACAAATTTTGTATCTTTGAATATTTCCACTCCGAATTCATTTCCAGCTTTGTAATTTTCTAAATTTTTAACTCTAAATTCTTTAATTTTTCTTTTAGGTTCAGTATTTTTTTTTGTGAAAAAACCTTTCATTGCCTTAGTTAACTTTGAATTCTTTATATTGCCGAAGCCTAATTGAACTGCTGTGTAGCCTCTTTTATCTGAGTCTATAACGTCTATAATTCTCCCTTTTTCCATTTGAAGAACAGTGACTGGTACGGATTGACCTGTCTTATAAAATTCTCTAGTCATTCCAATTTTTTTTCCTATTAATGCTATTTCTATCATTTTTTAAATTTTAATTTCCACATCAACACCAGATGCTAAATCTAGTTTCATTAAAGCTTCTACTGTTTGTGGGGTTGGTTCAATTATATCTATTAATCTTTTATGTGTTCTTGTTTCAAATTGTTCTCTACTCTTCTTATCAATATGAGGTGATCTTAATACTGTATATCTCTCAATTTTAGTTGGTAGAGGAATTGGGCCTTTAATATTTGCCCCTGTTCTTTTGACCGTATTAACAATCTCTTCTGTAGATTGATCTAATACCTTATTATCATAAGCTCTTAATTTAATTCTAATATTTTGTTTATCCATTTTTTATCCAGTTTTTTTTGTTACTTCATCTTGAACATTTTGTGGAACTTTTGAATAATGATCAAAAAACATTGAATATTGAGCTCTACCTTGAGACATCGATCTTAAACTATTTATATAACCAAACATATTAGCCAAAGGAACCATTGCTGTTATTACAGTAGCATTACCTCTCTGTTCTTGAGTACTTATTTGTCCTCTTCTACTGTTAAGATCCCCAATTACATCTCCCATATAATCCTCAGGTGTAACCACTTCCACACGCATCATCGGCTCGAGTAGTTTTAAAGTAGCCCTTGTGCATGCTTCTTTAAAACATTGTCTTGATGCAAGTTCAAAAGCTAGAACACTTGAGTCAACATCATGATGTAAGCCATCAATTATAGTAACTTTGTAATCTATCATTGGGAAGCCGGCTAAAATTCCGTTATCTGCAACTGACTCTACTCCTTTTTCTACTCCAGGGATAAATTCTTTTGGTATAGCGCCACCTTTAATTTTGCTTTCAACCTCTCTTCCTTTGCCAGGTTCTAAGGGCTCAACAGAGAGTTTAACTCTAGCAAATTGTCCAGCTCCACCACTTTGCTTTTTATGTGTGTAATCAAATTCACTCGGATTTTGTATTGTCTCTCTATAAGCAACTTGTGGTGCACCAACATTTGCCTCAACCTTAAATTCTCTTTTCATTCTATCAACAATTATATCTAGATGTAATTCACCCATTCCTTTTATTATTGTTTGACCAGACTCTTCATCCGAACTCACTCTAAATGAAGGATCTTCTTTTGCTAATCTTGCTAAAGCCTCACCCATTTTTTCTTGGTCAGCTTTTGTTTTCGGCTCTACAGCAATTTCTATAACAGGATCAGGGAATTCCATTGGCTCTAAAAGAACTGGGTTATCTTTATTTGCCAAAGTATGTCCAGTGATTGTATTTTTTAAACCTGCTAAAGCTACAATATCGCCAGCATTTGCTTCTTTAATATCTTCTCGTGAGTTAGCATGCATTAATAACATTCTTCCAACTCTTTCCTCTTTATCTTTAGAAGTATTGTAAATTCCTGTACCAGTTTTTACAGTTCCTGAATAAACTCTTATAAACGTTAAGGAACCAACGAAAGGGTCATTAGCAACTTTAAAGGCAAGAGCTGAAAAAGGAGCACTATCTTCAAATTTCATCTCAAGTTCGTCTTCCGAATTAGGTTTTGTGCCTTTAATTGATCCAATGTCTTTCGGGCTAGGTAAATAATCAACTACTGCGTCTAATAAAGGTTGAACACCCTTATTTTTAAAAGCAGATCCAGTTAGCACTGGAACAAAATCAAAATTTAAACATCCTTTTCTTACACATCTGATTAGATCTTCATTTTTAATATCATCTCCATTTAGATAACTTTCCATTAATTTTTCATCCTGCTCAACAGCTGTTTCAACTAATTCTTGTCTATATTTACTGCAAATTTCTTTTAAATCATCAGGGATATCTTTTTCTTCCCACTCCGCACCTAAATCCTCGTTTTTCCAAACTATAGCTTTCATTTTAACAAGATCAACGACGCCTTGAAGAGAAGATTCTATTCCAATTGGAATTTGCATAACAAGAGGTTTTGCTCCAAGTCTATCTTTAATCATTTCAACACATCTGAAAAAATCAGCTCCAGTACGATCTAATTTATTCACAAAGCAAATTCTGGGTACTTTATATTTATCTGCTTGTCTCCAAACAGTTTCGGATTGTGGTTCAACACCTGCCACACCATCGAATACTGCAACTGCTCCGTCTAAAACTTTTAAAGATCTTTCAACTTCAATTGTAAAATCAACATGGCCAGGTGTATCAATAATATTTATACGATTGTCTTTCCAAAAACATGTTGTAGCAGCAGATGTAATTGTTATTCCTCTTTCTTGCTCTTGCTCCATCCAATCCATAGTTGCAGCACCATCATGCACTTCACCAATTTTATGACTCTTACCTGTATAATAAAGAATTCTTTCTGTTGTAGTAGTTTTGCCAGCATCTATGTGTGCCATTATTCCAATGTTACGATATTTTTCTAATGTATGTGTTCTACTCATAAAATTTTACCATCTAAAATGTGCAAAAGCTTTATTTGACTCAGCCATTTTATGTGTGTCTTCCTTTTTTTTTATTGCAGATCCTCTATTTTGATAAGCGTCATAAATTTCATTAAAAATTTTGTCTGACATATTCTTATCTTTTCTTTTTCTGGATGCATCTATTAACCATCTTAAAGCTAATGCTTGAGATCTTTTTGATTTTACTTCAACTGGTACTTGATATGTTGCTCCACCTACTCTTCTAGACCTGACTTCTACAGTAGGTTTAATGTTATTAATGGCTTCATTAAAAACTGTGATAGGCTCATCCTTTGACTTTGATTTAATTTTTTCAATTGCATCGTAGATAATTTTTTCTGCAACTGTTTTTTTACCATCATACATAATATTATTTATAAGTTTAGGAATAATTGTTGATTTATAAACTGGATCAACTATTGGAATTTTTTTAGGTGCTCTTTTTTTTCTAGACATAAATTATTTTCCTTTTTTTGCACCGTACTTAGATCTTTGTTGCTTTCTTGCTGTAACGCCTTGAGTATCTAGATTACCTCTTAAGATATGATATCTTACACCTGGTAAATCTTTAACTCTACCACCTCTAATCAAAACAACTGAGTGCTCCTGAAGGTTATGTCCTTCTCCAGGAATGTAAGAAGTAACTTCATGACCGTTTGAAAGTCTTACTCTGGCAACTTTCCTTAATGCAGAATTTGGTTTTTTTGGTGTAGTTGTATAAACTTTTACGCACACACCTCTTTTCTGAGGAGACTTTTCAAGAGCAGGTACTTTATCTCTTACTGATGGTCTACGTCTACGTTTTCTTAATAACTGGTTTATAGTTGGCATAATTAATATATTTTTTGATAAGAAATAACTGACAGGTTATTTAGTGGCAGCGTTTAATATCCCAATGACATTACATTCCAACCAAAAAATATGGCCAAAATACTATAGAAATATTTTTTGTCAAATTAAAACAACTTAAAAATTGCTATTTTTTTATTGATTTGCAGGGGTTTCTGTGGGTTGAACAGGTTCTTGTTCAGAAAGAAATTTATTATCATCCTCGACTGCTCTTTTATTCCAGTCATTCTTAATAGTGCCTGTACCAGCAGGTACTAATCTTCCAACTATAACGTTCTCTTTAAGACCTTGTAAAGTGTCTGTTTTGCCTCTGATTGCTGCATCAGTAAGAACTCTTGTGGTTTCTTGAAATGAAGCTGCTGAGATGAAAGACTCTGTTTGTAAAGAGGCTTTAGTTATACCCATTAATACTCTTTCACCAACCGCAGGTTTTTTTCCTTCTGCTTTTAATTCATCATTCATATCATCGAATTTAATTCTTTCAATAATCTCACCAGGTAATAATTTTGAATCTCCAGAATTTTTAACCTCAATTTTCTTTAACATCTGTCTTAATATAGTTTCAATATGTTTGTCGTTAATTACAACACCTTGCAATCTATAAACTTCTTGCACCTGATTTACAAAGTATTCGGTTAATTCTTCGATACCTAGAATTCTTAAAATATCATGAGGTAAAGGTTGACCATCTAAAAGATATTCTCCTTTTTTGATTTTTTCACCTTGGTTAAAATTGATATGCTTACCTTTTGGAATTAAATAATTAGATGTTACACCCTCATCTGATACTATCGATACTCTCTGTTTTCCTCTAACTTCTTTACCAAATAAAACTTTTCCATCGTTCTCTGCAATAATGGCACTGTCTTTTGCCTTTCTTGCTTCAAATAATTCAGCTACTCTTGGAAGACCTCCAGTAATATCTTTGGTCTTAGAAGTTTCTTTAGGTAATCTTGCAATAACATCACCAGCAAATATTTTTTGTCCATCTTTAACTGATAAAATTGAATCTGGTACTAAATAATATCTTGCTTCGTTATCGTCAGCTTTTTTTATTACATTTCCTTTTTCATCACGTAAAGTAATTCTTGGTTTAAGGTCAGTATTTTTTGATTGAGATCTCCAATCTATAACAGATTTAGACTCAATTCCTGTTTCATCATCTAAAGTTTCTGAAAGTGTAACTCCATCAATTAAATCTACATAATTAACAATACCACTTTTTTCTGCGATAACTGGCGTAGTGTAAGGATCCCACTCACAAATTTTTGCATTTTTTTTAATTTTATCTCCACTTTTAAAAAATAATTTAGAACCATAAGGTACTTTATATATAGCTATTTGAAGACCATTATCATCCTCTATAGAAAGCTGAGTATTTCTTCCCATGACTATTTGATTTTTTTTAGAGTCTTCTAACAAGTTTGTATTTATTATTTTTAAAGTTCCTTCATTTTTACTTACTATTTGTGAATCTTGTTTAATAGATGCTGTACCACCAACGTGGAAAGTTCTCATGGTTAATTGTGTTCCTGGCTCACCGATAGACTGCGCAGATATCATCCCAATTGCTTCACCTACATGAACCATTTTTCCTCTAGATAAATCTCTTCCGTAACACATTGCACAAACACCTTTTTTAGATCCACAAGTTATTACTGAATAAACACGAATTGATTTTACTCCAGCAGCATCAATTTTTTCACAATCTGACTCATTTATCATCTCACCTTTTTTTATAACTATGTCGCCAGAGATTGGATTTTTTACATTCTCAGCAACAACTCTACCAAGAGCTCTTTCCGAAAGTGTTACTATTACATTACCACCCTCTATAATTTCAGATAGGTTAATGCTACCACGGCTTTTACAGTCACAATCTTTTTTTGTTATTGTTAAATCTTGAGCAACATCACATAACCTTCTTGTTAAATAACCTGAATTTGCAGTTTTTAAGGCTGTATCCGCAAGACCTTTTCTTGCTCCGTGTGTTGAGTTAAAATACTCTAGAGCTGTCAAACCTTCTTTAAAGTTAGATGTTATAGGAGACTCAATAATTTCACCTGATGGTTTCGCTATTAATCCTCGCATACCAGCTAATTGTTTCATCTGCGCTGCTGAACCTCTAGCTCCAGAGTCAGCCATCATAAAAACTGAGTTTATTTTTAAACCATCTTTAGTTGTTTCAGTAGCTGAAATTCTCTTCATCATCTCTGAGGCAACTCTATCTGTACATTTAGACCAGGCATCCACAACTTTATTATATTTCTCGCCTCTAGTGATAAGACCTTCAGCATATTGGTTTTCATAGTCAGTGATTAGTTTTTTAGTCTCTTCGATCATTTCAGGTTTGTTTTCAGGGATGATCAAATCATCTTTTCCAAAAGATATACCAGCTTTAAAAGCATGTTTAAAACCAAGATCTTTTAATTTATCGCAAAAAATTACTGTACTTTTTTGTCCTGTAAATCTAAAAGCAATATCAATAATTTCTGATACAACTTTTTTTGGCAGCAACCTATCAACAAGTGAAAATTTTATATCTTTATGTTTGGGTAGTAAATTAGCTAAAAGAAATCTACCTACAGTGCTTGTATATTTCTCATATTTGACATTATTATTCTCATCAACAGTTTCAAATCTTGAAATAATTCTTGAATGAACATTTATCTTACCAGATTCTAGTCCTTGTTCAATTTCTGAGCTGTTAACGAAGTATCCTTCTACCTTTTCTGTTTGGTAAGGAGGTTGAGATAGATAATAAATACCTAAGATCATATCTTGGCTCGGAACTATTATTGGTTTACCATTTGATGGACTTAAAATGTTATTTGTAGACATCATTAACACTCGTGCTTCCAATTGTGCTTCTAAACTTAGAGGTATATGAACTGCCATTTGATCACCATCAAAATCAGCATTGAATGCAGCACATGTTAATGGATGTAATTCTATGGCATCACCTTCAATAAGTTTAGGTTCGAAAGCTTGTACACCCAATCTATGTAACGTGGGAGCTCTATTAAGTATTACTGGATGTTCTCTTACAATTAATTCTAATGCATCCCATACTGCGTTTGTTTCTTTTTCAACAAGTTTTTTTGCTTGTTTAATTGTTGATGCTAACCCTAATTTATTTAGCCTAGCATATAAAAAAGGTTTGAATAGTTCTAACGCCATTTTTTTTGGTAATCCACATTCATGTAATTTAAGATCTGGACCTACGACAATCACTGATCTACCTGAATAATCGACACGCTTTCCTAGTAAGTTTTGTCTAAATCTTCCTTGTTTACCCTTAAGCATCTCAGCAAGTGATTTTAATGGACGTTTTCCCGTTCCTGTTATTACTCTGCCTCTTCTACCGTTATCAAATAATGCATCTACAGATTCTTGTAGCATTCTTTTTTCGTTTCTTATTATTATATCCGGTGCCTTGAGATCCATTAGTCTCT
>CABXTN010000002.1 GCA_902515185.1 uncultured Pelagibacteraceae bacterium
ATACAATCGGCGCCCAAAGATTTTACTTTTCCTTTAATAAAAATTTCTGTTTCATAAATACTATCTCCTAAGGCCTCACCTGCGTCCCCACATATTAGGATATTTCCTGATTGAGCCATAAATGCACACATGTGTCCAACCGATCCTTTGACTACAATATTTATACCTTTCATAGATATTCCACATCTGGAACTTGCGTCTCCATCAATTATTAACAATCCTCCATGAGCAGTTGCGCCTGCCGATTGAGAAGCGTTACCTTTAACATGTATTTTTCCAGACATCATATTTTCTCCTACTCCAGTCCCAACATTACCGTCAATTGTTACAGAAGCATTTTGATTCATACCTGCGCAGTAATATCCTGTATGTCCTTTTATTGTAATATCGATGTCGTCTTTTAGTCCAGCGCATATAGCGTGATTTCCTTCAGGGTTTGTAATTGTATAGTTTCTTTGATTTTTTTTTATTCCCACATTTTGTAATTTTTCATTTACATCTCTAAGTTTTAGTTTTTTTAAATCTAAATTCATTAATTTCCCCACATATATACAATACCAGGCTCTGGTTCAAAAATTTTTGCATTATTAACTTTAGGTAAATGTGCCATCGCCTGAAATTCAGATGCTATAGCCACATAATCTTTAGTTTCAGCTATTACTGCGGGTTTGCAAGCTATTTCGTCTCTAACTATAGCAAAACCTTTTCTTGTTCCTGTAATAAAAGTATAAAATCCATCAAGATCTTTCAATCCAGATAGCAGTGTATCCTTTAAATTTTTTTTATTTTTTAAGTTATTTGAAATATATCCTGCAGCAACTTCTGTATCATTATCTGAATTGAATTTAGTGCCTTTTTTTTTTAATTCTCTCCTTAAATTGTTGTGATTAGACAAAGATCCATTGTGAACCAAACATTCATCTTCACCAGTGGAGTAGGGGTGAGACCCATTAGTTGTAATAGCACTTTCCGTAGCCATTCTAGTATGTCCTATTCCATGGGATCCTTCTAATTTTTCTAAATTAAATTTTTTAACTACTTCTTCTGGATTTCCAACCTGTTTAAATATCTCAATAGATTTTCCATAACCAACCAACGAAATATTCTTAAATTTTTCCTGGAGTATTTTTAATACTTTATCAGGTTTTTCATTTGTTTTAATTATTGCGTGATCAGAACTTTGATCAATTTTAACATTTTTAAGCAATTTACTTAATTGTTTTTTAAAAGACATGAAATTTATATCATTTAGACAAATAGAATATTTGTATTTGAACTTCTTTTCCTCTTTATAAATTGCAAAACCAGCACTGTCAGGTCCTCTAGATGACATATTTTTTAGCATACCAGATAAAAATTTACCTAAAGACTTTTCAAGATTTTTATTTTTAAGATAAATTCCAACAATTCCACACATAAGATTATAATTAGATTAAAGATACTATGTAATCTTTATAATAAACAAAGGTAATCAATACAATAATGATAATTGCGGCAATTGCTCCGTATTTAGCCTTGGGCCAAGCTAATCTTGCCATTTTGCTTGGAGTCTTGTTTAAGTTTTCTTGAGAACTATTTTTTTCCATTATTTTAAAAAGGGCGCATAATTTTATGCGCCCTTAATCTTTTTAGTTACCCATCGGTAATATTACTTTTCCAATCATTTGGACCACGTCTTTGTCGAGCAAGTTTTGCAAGTTTTTCACTTTCTTGCTTTGCTGTTATAACGTGCCATCCTATCCAAATGATAAATCCAAGAATTACTAAAATTCCCTCAGATCCAACACCTGGATAAATTGCTCCCTGGACTTCAGAGGCGCTTAAATGATCTATCCAGTTTGTTACTGTTGCCATAAATTATCCTCCTTATCTAGTTGCAGAGGCCACAGATTTTTCATCATCCTTTGCTGCCTCCATTATTTCATAGTCTAGTCCAGCGATTTCAGCTTCTCTAGGAATTCTAAGTCTACCCATTCCATTAAGAACTTTCGCTATTATATATCCTGGTACCATTCCTAGAACAAAGAACATTATTATTGCTCCAATGAACATTCCCAAAGGATTTATAGATGCATAAGTAGTTCCATCCCACATAGCTCCAACACTGTATCCAGATGAAGGATAACCATTTAGAACAAATCCACAAATTACTAGGCCTACAAAACCAGCATAACCATGTACTGCTACAGCACCAACCGCATCATCAATTTTGAACTTTCGTTCAACCCAGTAATGCAATTTGTATGCGATAACTACACCGATCATACCTATAATCATTGATTGTATTGGGTGATACAAGTCGTTACCTGCAGAAGCACAAATTATTCCTGCTAGTCCAGATGAATATGTCCAAAAAGGATCGCCCTTTGAAATCACATATCCGGCTAGTAGTCCTCCAGAAAGCGACATTAAGAAGTTAAAAGTAATACCACTCAATGTTGTTGGAGTTACATAAATGTTTGTTGCGGTAAAGTATGTTACACCTTCCATTCCGTATTCTGGCCCTAAATCGAATATAGGTATATTACATGCTGCGTAAAATCCCCAGAAACCTGTGTAAATTAGAAATAATCCAATTACAACTAACCAAGGATTTCTTGGTCCAATGTTTCTTGGTTCACCACTTGATGTAAACTTACCTATTCTTGGTCCTAAAACAGCTAAAATACCAAGAGCAAATCCACCTGCAACAGCATGAATTACTCCTGATGCATAAGCATCATGGTAACCTAAAAGTTTTAGCATCCAACCGTCAAAGTGCCAGCCCCATGCAGCATCTATAGTCCAAAAAACTGAACCAATTGCAATTGCCAAAATACCGAAAGCAAAAGTAGTTATTCTTTCAATTACGGCTCCTGAAACAATTGAAGCTGCTGTCCATGAGAATAATAGAAACGCTGCCCAGAATACTCCGCTTATATGATCACCTAAATTGACAGCCATAAGTTGGCTTGTAGCAAGATAGTATTTAGCACTAAAAGCTGAATCGTCTGTTATTAACGCATCGCTTCCATTCATTATTGATGGCGCAAGTCCGGGTCCTGTTGGAAAAGCCCAATATATCCACCATCCAAATAAAAACCACGTAACTGTTACCAATGGTATCAGTATAGTATTTTTCATTAATGTATGTTGATGATGTTTATATCGAGAAGCTCCAACTTCATAAATACAGAATCCCACATGAATTAAAAACATGAGTACTACTGTTACCCAGTAGTAGAACTCTGTAAATATGGCCGTCAATGCACCTAGTTCGTCAGTCATATCAAACCTCCATTTGTTTAAACAAATTATTATTATCTTAATTTATGATATAGTTTGTTCAATGCTTAAAAACCTAAGATAGGCATAAACTTTTATTTACAAAACAACCTGCGGTAGATGAAATTTTTATAGATTATTAGAATTTTCTATATGCTTTTTTAAGATCAACAAGCGGGTGATTAGGTGACATTTGAAATTTAACTAATAGTTCTCTTGCTATCATATCTCTATCTTGTTGATTGTTTGGAAGTTTAATTTTTTTTGGAATTGTAACCCATCCATTTGCATTTCTGTCAAATACAGCAGGTCTATCTTCCTCATAACCCATGTGCACATCTTCAAGCCAATTTAAGTCATCCCATCCCATTGCTTCAATATATTTTTTAAGGAAAGGTGTTAATCTCGAATAATCAGGTAAAAGATTAACGTCATATCTATAGCCAATTGTTTGGCCAATCATCTTTTCTCTAGCTGTAGCTTTTTTTTTACCAAGCTGGCCTTTTACTTCTTTTGATCCAGTTTTTTTATTTTTCTTTTTTTTAGGCATAAAAATTAAATTTTATGAAAGTCATCCACACCAACAGTGTGATTAGTTCCTGATAATGGAACTTTAGCGAGAGCAGAAGCTTCCATTGTTAAAGCTGCTAAATCCTCTGGTTCCAATGAATGTATATTTGTTTTACCACAAGCTCTAGCAAGAAGTTGAGCTTCAAGAGTCATTGCATGTAAATAATTATATACTCTTAATGCAGCTTCATCAGGGTTTAATCGTTTTCTTAACTTAGGATCCTGAGTAGCAACTCCTACAGGGCAACGACCAGTATGACAATGATAGCAGTGACCAGCTGGAACTCCCATTTCTTTTTCAAAATTTGACTCTGGTATTTCTTTATTACAATTTAATGCCACCATAGCTCCAGTTCCGATAGCTATAGCATCAGCACCCAAAGCAAGCGCCTTTGCCATATCTGCTCCATCTCTTACACCGCCCGCATAAATTAAAGTAACTTTACCTGTTTTACCCACATCATCAATTGCCCTTCTAGCTTCTCTTATTGCTGCTATTCCTGGAATACCTGTATTCGCAGCAGCTATATGTGGTCCTGCTCCAGTTGAGCCTTCCATACCATCAAGATAAATTGAGTCTGGATCACATTTTGCAGCCATACGAACATCATCATAAACTTTTGCAGCTCCAAGTTTTAATTGTATTGGTACTTTGTTTTTTGTTAATTCTCTTAGCTCTGCCACTTTTAAAGCTAAATCGTCTGGTCCTAGCCAATCAGGATGTCTAGCAGGTGATCTTTGATCAATACCGGCTGGCAAAGATCTCATTTCTGCAACTTGGTCAGTTACTTTCTGACCCATCAAGTGACCACCCATACCTACTTTTTGACCTTGGCCAATAAAAACTTCTATTCCATCTGCGAGTTGTGCATGATGTGGATTAAAACCATATCTGGATTGAATACATTGATAATACCATTTCTCAGAATATCTTCTTTCATCTGGAATCATTCCACCTTCACCTGAACAAGTGGCACTTCCAGCCATAGTAGCTCCTCTTGCTAGAGCCGTTTTTGCTTCATAAGATAATGCACCAAAACTCATACCTGTTATGTATACTGGAATATCAAGTTCGATTGGATTTTCACATCTTGGACCTATTATAGTTTTTGTTTCACATTTTTCCCTGTAACCTTCGATAACAAATCTCGTAAGTGTACCAGGTAAAAAAACCAAATCATCAAAAGTTGGAATTTTTTTCATTAATGCCATTCCACGCATTCTGTATCTTCCCAATTGTGCTTTGATATGAATATCGTCTATAACTTCTGGGGTAAAAATTGAATTGTAGCCTAGTAAGCTTTTATTTCTTTTTGAAAATTCTGTTTGTCCATTACCATTTGAATGACCCTTTGATTTACCGTTTTTCTTTTTTTTTGCCATTATATAGCTCCTTTCTTTTCTGTAGGTTCTAAAGCGTCATAGTTCCAAAGTTTTTTACCAGAAACAACTTTCGTCATTTTTGATACATCAAAATTATCACCAATTTCCGCTACTTTAAGTTTTCTTTTCAGCCAATCCATATCACTTTTTGTCATAGGAGTTTCCACCGCATCACTACCAAACGATCCTATTTTTCCACCTATGAATAGTGTCCCATCATACATCGAGTCACCAAGATTTATCCCAACGTCACCTAAGATAATTATTCTTCCTCTCTGCATCATAAAACCAGTAAAAGCACCAGCGTCTCCACCGATAATAATAGTACCACCTTTTTGGTCAATTCCAGTTCTAGCTCCTACACTGCCTTTACAAATTAAATCCCCACCTCTTATTGCTGCTCCAAAACAAGATCCAGCATTTTTTTCAATCACTACTTTTCCAGCCATCATATTTTCTGCACATGACCATCCGACTCTTCCATTAATTCTAACTGTTGGACCATCTATAGAACCAACTCCAAAATATCCTAAACTTCCCTCAAAAATTAAATTAAGTTTATTTAAAACACCAACCCCTAAGCTATGTTTTCCTTGTGGGTTTTTTATAACGATGGTTCCATAACCTTGACTCATTAATTCATCTATTTTTCTATTTGCTTCTTTACAATCTAAATCCTTAACATCAAGATCTATTCTTTTATTAAAATCAACATCATAAGTACCCCAATAATAAAAATTTTCTGCTTCATCAGGATTAAAAAATTTTTGTTGAGTTTTTCCTGTAAGAACCTCCGTATGGAGGCCCATCGATTGAGCTTTAGTTTTTTTTTCAGTTGTTTTTAAATTTGCCATACCTTCACCTCTCCGTCGAATGGGTCGTATGTATCTATTTCTTGCGGCAACAATGATCTAATAGCAATCTCCTCAGATCCCATAGCAACCAGATTGTCAGACTCATATAAAACTAAAGGTTTTGCAGCCATTGTATCTTTTGCCATTCCTAATGAGTCTTTAGTCGCAACAAAATAAGTAAAAACACCGTCTAAACCAGTTAGAGATGCTCTCATACCCTCTTCTAAAGTTGCACCATTTCTCATTTTGTCAGCAAGATATACAGCTATAAGCTCAGAGTCACACTCAGACATAAATCTCATTCCTTTGTTTTCAAGAAGTCTTCTATTATTCCAATAATTTGTTAACTGACCGTTATGAACAACAGAGACATCACTAAATGGATACCCCCAAAATGGGTGGGCTGACTTAATATCTACGCCAGATTCAGTTGCCATTCTAGCATGACCAATAGCATGTGTTCCAACTACTTTATCTAAGTTATATCTATCACAAACCATTTTTGCGTTTCCAAGATCTTTAATTACTTCAAGAGATTTTCCCATGGAAAGAATTTCTACACCGGGAATGCTCTCAATCTTTTGTGATAACTCTAATAAATCATCCTTATTATACTCCACTTCATATCTTAATGAATAAGGCATAACTCTTTCTTCTTTTACAATTTTTACTCCCATATCTGAAAGATAACTTTCAACAATTTTTTTTCTTTTGTCATAAACAGATACATCTTCAGCAATCGAGGAACTTCCCTCTCCAACGTTTTCTCCTATCTTAACTCTCATGATAAAATTTTTTCCTTCAGTCTCAGAATATAAAGCATAACCAGTGGAGTCTTCTCCTCGATGTTTTAAAGCTTGAAGCATTCCCTGAAGTTCGTGCCCAACTTTTGATGACTTTCCTCTATGTATTAAACCTGCTATTCCACACATATTTTTTCCTCTATTAATTTAAAAGACTACGGTAGACAATCCAAGTACGTATCTAGATCCCACTGAGTTGTTGCACCTAAAAATTTTTCCCATTCATCATTTTTATACCAATGAAATATTTTATACATTTCATCAGGCATTGCTGATTGAACTATTTTATCTTCAGAAAGTCTACTAAGTGCCTCACCTAAACTTAAAGGTAATTTTTTTACATCTTTACCAGCTTTTTGAGCTTCATAAATATTTCTAGACTCTGGCTTGCCAGGATCAATTTTGTTTGAAATACCATCGTCCATAGTTTTAAGCAATGCAGCACCCATCAGGTAAGGATTATGCATTGAATCTACAGATCTATATTCAAATCTTCCAGGAGCTGAAACTCTTAAACCACAAGTTCTGTTTTGATATCCCCAGTCTGCATAAACTGGTGCCCAAAAACCTTGATCCCATAATCTTCTATACGAATTAACTGTTGATGAACCAATTGCAGTTAAAGCAGGCAAATGTTTCATAATACCACCAATTGATTGTAACCCAATTTTTCCAGGAAGCTGCATATCTTTTGTATCAGGCATAAAAGTGTTTGTCCCACCTTCTACGTATGTAAAGACTTCTTCAACGCCTGGTAAAGATTTATGTCCAAGTTTTTTAACTATATCTTTTCCACCTGTCCATAAAGACATATTAGTATGACATCCACTAGCAGAAACACCCATAAATGGTTTAGTCATAAAACAGGCAATTAATCCATGTTCTCTAGCAACCTGAGCACAAATTTGTCTATAAGTTGAAAGTCTGTCAGCATTTCTCAAAACATCATCAAACATCCAATTTAATTCTAGTTGACCTGGAGCATCTTCGTGGTCTCCTTGAATCATATCAAGACCCATTGCATTTGCATATTCAATAACTTTCATAAAAACCGGTCTTAATGATTCAAATTGATCAATATGATAACAGAAAGGCTTTGAAAAACCTTTACCTGTGGGTGTACCATCTTCATTTTTAGTCAACCACATCATTTCAGGTTCAGTACCAACTCGCATTTGATATCCATGTTTTTTCTTAAATTCTTGAGCAATTATTCTTAAATTTCCTCTGCAGTCCGAAGTTAAATGACCACCCGGATTTTCTCTTTCTTCTCTATTTCTAAAACAAGTACAAAAAACTCGAGCAACTCTTTTATCCCAAGGTAATTGAACAAAAGTTTCAGGATCAGGTATACCAACTAATTCTTTAGCCTCTGGACCATATCCAATATAATTATTATGACGATCTAAAAACAAGTTTGCTGTTGCACCATAAACTAATTGAAATCCTTTTTCTGCTGTTCTTTCCCAATGGTCGGCAGGTATTCCTTTTCCCACTACTCTTCCTGTTACAGAAATAAATTGAAAATAAATGTAAGTAATTCCTAATTCTTTAATTTTTTCTCTTACTTTTTTTACCAGCTTATCTCTACCTGGTTGATTTACATGTTTTTCTAAATCTGTCATTTTCCCCCCTTAGACTTTTAAGATTAAAAAGGTAACTGAAAAAAAAACATCTGTCTACTTAGATAAGTTAACTCCAAGGAAACGGACTGTTCGAAGTAGGGTGAAGCTCCCCCTTCGCGTATCGGTTGAATCTAAACGGTTTTAACAATTTACTTTCTTGACCTAAAATTTCTTGCGCTACCAAGTGACCAACGCCCAACATTTTATACCCATGATTTGCATCCGCAATCATGTAAACGTTTTCTAAAAATCTATCAAAAATTGGAAATGAATCTGGCGTTAAACATCCAAGACCACCCGATGGACCTTTTCTATAAAGGTTTGATTTACCCTCAAATCTTTTTTGACAATGAGCTAAAGCTGAGCACCACATATCCGAGAATTCATTTGTAGTTTGAAATTCAGGCGATTCTAATCCATAGGGATCAACATTTACTTTATCAAAATGTTTTTGAACAATATAAGGAGAGGTACCACCTTGAACACCCAAACTCTCAATATCTGGTTTGTAATATATTCCCCACAGCTTGTCGGTAATTAATTTTTTATCTTTATCTGAATATAGGGGAGCATCAGTATCAACGTGAATTACTGGCGGCTGTTTACCATCATTAGTTTTAAGATAATCAGCTTCAACACCTAAAACACCTTCTTGTAAAAACCAATACGTCCACATATCCACTTGGTGCATTTTTCCATCTTTACCTTTGATGTCAGTTGTTTTAGGAAGCTCTAACATATTCCAAAAGTCTCTAACCCATGGGCCAGCACCAACAACTACTTGGTCACAATCAATTGTTCCTTGATCTGTAATAACACCAGTAACCGCGTTGCTATTACTTCCTTTTTTAAATCCTGTAACTTTTATTCCTTTATGAACTTTTACACCATTTGAATTTGCTTTATTCTCTAAAGCTTTTATTGAATCTTTATTAAAAGCATAACCACCTTTTTTTTCATGTAAAACTGACGTAATGCCCTTAGCCTGCCAATCATCAAAAAGGCCTTTCATATATTTCATACAATCTTTTTCACCTTCAATAAATTCAGAATCGTAGCCTATTGCCTTTTGTTGTTTGTAAATACTTGCCACATCTTCGTGCATAACTTCAGGAGAAATTTGCATATATCCAACTGGATTGTATTTAAATGCTTTTGGATCGCTTTCCCAAACCTCGACAGAATGGGCCATCAACTCTCTCATTGCTGGCTGAAAATAATTATTTCTGACAACTCCACATGCAATTCCACTAGCTCCAGCTGCAGTATCTTTTTTTTCTATTACAACAATGTCATTTGGATTTTTGTAAGTCTCAGATAATTTCCAAGCAGTGCTTAAACCGTGAATACCACCACCTATTACAACTACTTTTGCTTTTGTTGGTAAAGTCATTATGATAAGCTTATTTTTTACACTAAGAAAGTATATAATATTTTTTATATATAAAAATTATAAGTAAATTATATTTCAACCTTGAATTTAGACAAATTACTAAAAACTAAGGTTTTTTAGTGTCGCTAGATAATCATTAAACTCGTCTATAAAAGTTTTACTAGGCTTAATAAATTTTTTTCTTTGATCTTTGAAATTTTTTTCTAAATAAAAAAATCCTTTTTCACAAGCCTCATTTATTATTAGAGCTGATTTAGGTCTAGATGTTTTAAAAAGTTTTGTTTTAAGCTCCTCAACAGATAGCTCTTGTTTGAGTTTATAAGCAGTCATCACCAGTAACATCATATGATAATGAGATGGAGATTTTCTAAAGAAATAATTACTTGATTTATGTGATAGTTTCATTTGATCTTCCCAAAACTCAAGTAAGTCTTTAGTTGTTTTGCTCATTAAGCTTTGACTTTTAATTTTTGGGGATCATAAAAAGGAAATTGTATTACTTTTGCAGGAATTCTTTTTTGATGACCATCTATCTTACCGACTTCTACATCTGTACCAATTTCTGCGTACTTCGCATCTATTCTACATAAAGCTATATTTTTGTTTAAAGTTTTAGATAACATTGCACTTGTAATTATACCAATCTGTCCTCTACCAATATGTACTGAATTTCCATTTGTTGCTGGTTCATGACCTACAAGTTCGAGACCAACTAGTTTTTTTTGTGGATTATTTTTTCTTTTTATCAATTCTTCTTTACCGATAAAATCATCTTCTTTTGTTTTCAGTGGAACTGTAAAACCAATCCCAGCCTCGAAAGGGTCAGTTTTATCATCAAATTCATAACCATAAAAAATCAATCCAGCTTCAATTCGAAGCATATCTAAAGCCTCTAACCCAAGAGGCGAAATATTAAATTCTTTGCCAGCTTCCCACACTTTATTCCAAACCGTGGAAGCATCTTTTGGGTGACACCAAATTTCGAAACCTAACTCTCCAGTGTATCCCGTCCTAGATATAACTATTGGAGTTCCTGTAACACTATCAATTCTTGCTATAGTTAATCTGAACCATTGAAGATCATCAATTGAAGGTTGGGTATCAGGTGTCCAAACAAATTTTTTAAGAATTTTTCTACTATTAGGTCCTTGCACTGCAATGTTGTGAATTTGATCAGTAGATGATTTTACCCATACTTTAAAATTTTTCTTTTTTGCCTGCTCTTTTAACCACTCACCTCCATATTCTTGTCCACCAACCCACCTAAAATTATCTTGTCCAAATTTAAGTAAAGTCCCATCATCAACCATACATCCATTGTCGTAACACATAGCTGAGTAAACAACCTGTCCTGCTGAAAGTTTCTTTACATTTCTTGTTAAAGTATATTGCATTAAATTTTCTGCATCTGGGCCTAAAATTTCAAACTTTCTTAGAGGAGATAAGTCAGTTACAATCACACTCTCTCTACATGATGTATATTCTTTAATCGCTCCATAGTTAGTAAAATTATTAGCTAACCAGTAACCATTATAATTAGTAAAATTTTTTGTAAGCTTTGAAGTTTTGCTATGAAAGCCTGTCTCTTTAGTTATTTTAGGTTCTGAATCTGTATTCACTCTAAAAGCTACCCCCTTCGAGATCTTTTTATCTTTTGCATAAGTTCTAACAAATATATCAGTTGGATTCCATCCATTTGCAGCATCTACATCACAAGGACATGCAGAAGATGCGCAAGTAAGATCTTTTAGTGCTCTAAAAAGTACGTAATCACCCGGTCTTGACCAGGGCTCATCAAAGGTAGCAACGTTATTAGCATCAATTGCTGTGTTAAAAAATAAATTGATCGCTATCCAACCTTTTCGAGGCTTAACACCATATTTTTCCAAAGAATTATTAAAATTTTCAGAACAATTAATATGTCCAAGATAACCCATATCTTCGTAATATTTTGATGTACATGCATAATTAAAAGTATCATGCCTACCAACAGTGTCTCTGACAACTTCAATTACAGGCTCATGACTAGGATCAAAGAATTTTGAGAATAAACCAGGCATCGGATAAGCAGCTCCCATAAATGTTCTGGTTGCCGTTGGATCAATTATACTCTCAATACCCTTATCCAATTTTCTTTTATCGAAAGCTAAAAAATCTGAACATTGCCTTCCACCTGGATCAATAATTTGAATATACTCTCCAGCTTTTACATCGTAAGTTTCTGATGACATTCTTTTTATAAATGTTTCAGATATTGGGTTATAAATTGGTTCTGGCAAAACGTACTGTTCCTCTTTAATGTCGAACTTATCTCTATAGATAAAAGTTGTTAAACTAGTTGCCGGATTTTGATTATGTACGTTCATATCTTCTCCTGGAGAGCCAACCATTAATACACATTTATCTTTCGATTTAAGAGCAATGGTCTGACCCATAGGACATTCACTATCAAATATTTTTGAAGATTTTGACTTACTTAGTTCTAAATTTTTTTTTTTAAATAAGTTAAGAATTTTTTGATCTTGGAAGATTGCTTTTTTTAAAAATTCTCCGTCTGAATTTTCTTTTAAATTAAGAAGAGTAAGATCACTTTTACCTTTTGAATTAAAAACAATTAATTCACAAGTTTGTTTTCCTTCATCATTAACAATTTCAATTTTGTCATCTGGAAAAATTTCAAAAACTTGAATTCCTCCTCCCTGAATTACATATCTTTCAACCCCAGGTGGCAATACTCTCAATCCAGGGTTTTTTACTAAGTTACTAGAAAGCGACATAATATAAAGTGTTCTATCAGTTTTATTTTCAATATTATAATAACCTAAACGAGTTGACTATGCATTTAATTAGTCACATAATCGTTAAACTTAATATTAAGCAAGAAAGGGGAAAAAATGCGAAAAATAATATCGTTAATTTCTGCAGCTATAATATCAGTAGCAAGTTTTGCTGGTTTATCACATGCGGATAGCAAAAAACCCATCGTTATCCCAACTCATAACTGGTCAAGTCAAATTGTAATGGCTTACGTTATTGGTGGAATAATGGAAGATATGGGAAATAATGTTAAATATGTAAATGCTGACTCTCAAGCAGTTTACGAGTCTATAAGAATTGGTGACGTATCAATCTCACACGAAGTGTGGGAATCAGCTTTTGGTAAATCATTTACAACAGCGTTAGATAAAGGTGGTTTGCTTGACTGGGGTGACCATGAAGCAAGAACTCTAGAGGATATGGGATATCCTAATTGGGTTGCTGAAAAAGGATTATGCCCAGGACTACCGGACTGGACTGCTTTAAAAAATCCAGACTGTGCTAAAAACTTTACAACACCTGACTCTCCAGATGGAAAAGGAAGAATGTTGGAAGGTCCACAAACTTGGCATGGTGACTTAATCCCTCAAAGAGTTGATGCTTTAGGCTTAGGAGATCTTTGGTGGGTTAAATTTGCTGGAAGCGCAGACGCACTTTGGGCAGAGTTATCAGCAGCTGAAAAAGAAGGAAGAGGAACAATTATCTTTAACTGGACGCCAAACTTTACAGATGGTGCTGGTTTTACATTTATCGACTTTCCTCCATACACAGCGGGTTGTAGACCAGAAGATGGTGGTGACGGAAAATGTGGTTCACCAGATGGTTATTTGAAAAAAGCGGTTAACGCTGACTTTCCAAAAACTCATCCAGATGCAGCAGCTATGTTTAAAAAACTTTCTTTTACAACAAGTCAAATTGGTGCAATGGCAGCTTTAGTTGATGTTGACAAAATGACTCATGAAGATGCTGCAAAAGCATGGTTAAAAAAGAACAAGAAAGTTTGGAAAGCTTTTACTAAATAAGGTTAAAAGCAACTAAATCTTTAAATCTCTCCCGACATTGTTGGGGGAGATTTTTTTTTAAGTATTAATTAAATGTTTAAATATTTTTTAAGTATATTCATTATTTTATTATTTTTTAATCAATCTTTAGCAAAAGATGTAAATATAAAAGAAAATATTGATCTTATATTTACTTGTAATTTAGAAAAAAAAATAATTAAAAACTCAGAATATAATTATCAAACTTTTTCAGCTAATGATTTAGATGAAAAAAATTTAGATAAATTTCAAATTTTGTCAATAAAACCAGAAACTCTTTTTATAAAAGGATTATCTTCATTTCTTTCAGACTCAGCAAATTTGAGTGTTAAAATTGTAAGTCAGGATATAGTTTTGTTTAAATCAATTGATGAAAAAAACAACTATTCAGAATCTGGTATAATAACAAGAAAAACAGGTGAATTAATCCATGAAATTACCAAAAATATAAAAAGTGAAAATGCTGAAAAATATATTTCTATTTATTTATGTAAAAATTATGACAAAAAAGTATAATTTTTTTTAATTAATTTAGTGTAAAATATCATTATGAAAAAATATCTCTTCACCATAGTTCTATGTTTGTTAATTACATCAGTAGCGTCAGCAAGAAGCACTGGATGCAAAGAGGGAAATTGTGAAAATGGTTTTGGTAAATGGGTTTATACTGACAAAACTACTTACGAAGGAGAATGGGTAGCTACAAAAAAAAACGGTCAAGGAGTTGAAACTTGGCCCAATGGATACATTTATAAAGGTGAATTTAAAAATAGTGTATGGAATGGAATGGGTGTTTTAACTTTTCCAGATGGATCAACTTATGAAGGTGAATGGGCTGAAGGATTTATGAATGGTAAAGGAACTTTTACTTCATCAGATGGAACGCAGATGTCTGGCACATGGAAAAATGGTAAATTACAAGAATAAATGTCAAAAGAAAATTATATAAATAAAATTAAGGATTTATCAGAGATTACAAAACAGTTTGGTGGTTTAGTACTAATAATTTTAATAATAATTTCTTGTTTTTTTATTCTAAATATAAAGTTTGGTGGAGGGGATGAACTAGTAAGAAAAATGAAATTAGAGGAAGAGAGAATTGCCCAAGAAAAAAAATTAAGTGAATTAATATCAAAATTACCATCTGGAATATTAGTAACTTTTGATGGCACAGATCATTATAAATTAACAGATGAGGTATACGAGCAAGTATGTAAAGCTACAAAATTAATTCCTCAACGAGCGATTATGGGTGCAAATTTTCTCAATTTTAGAGCTCATGAAATTTACACAATCAATGGAAATAAAATTGATGAAACATTTGTTAAATGGGATGTTGAAAAAAATAAGTGTTTTGCTGGCTTTACTGTAAGTGGAGACAATGTTGGAGTTAATGAATCGATAACTGTCAGCGGTGAGGCATTAAGCTTTTTAAGTACAGGTATTGATACCAGAGTTTATTTTATTAAAAACTTTTAAGGGGGCAAAACAAGAATATTATGGATTTAATTTTATCTTAATTTCATATAACTTAATTGATAATTTATGTCTGAGCCAGTAATCAAATGTGAGAATGTATATAAAATTTTTGGAGCAAATGCTCAAAAAATGCTCCAAGATTCAAATGGCAATGTTGATGCTAAAACCTTTCAAGAAAATGGTTGCATTGTGGGAGTGAACAATGCTTCTTTTGAAGTTTCAAAAGGAGAGATGTTAGTTGTTATGGGTTTATCTGGTTCAGGTAAGTCAACTTTATTAAGATGTATCTCAAGATTAACTGATGCAACAGGTGGTAAAATTTTTATAGAGGGCCAGGACCTGTTAAAATTAAATAATAAAGATCTTATAGATCTTAGAAGAAATAAAATGGGTATGGTTTTTCAAAGCTTTGCTTTACTTCCACACAAAACTGTTGTGGAGAATATCGCTTTTCCACTTCAGATTAAGGGGATCAAAACTGAAGATAGTATTAATAAAGCAATGGATATGGTTAAACTAGTTGGACTTGATGGAAGAGAAAATTATTTTCCTAGAGAACTTTCAGGAGGACAGCAACAAAGAGTAGGTATAGCAAGATCATTAGCCGTCGAGCCAGATATTTGGTTTTTAGATGAGCCTTTTTCAGCTTTAGATCCTCTAATTAGAAAAGAGATGCAAGATGAGTTTTTAAGACTTCAAGATAAGCTACAAAAAACAATTATGTTTATTACACATGACTTTGATGAGGCTTTAAAACTTGCTGACCGAATAGCAATTATGAAAGATGGTATAATTGAGCAGTTAGATACTCCTGCTAATATTGTTTTAAACCCAGCTACTGAATATGTCAGAAAATTTACCGAAGAAGTACCAAGAGAAAAAGTTTTATTGATTAAGGATGTTATGGATGTATCAAAAGATAATTTAGGTGATTTAAAAGTCTCAAAAGATGAAATCATAGAGAATGTTGCAGAAAAAATTCTTACTCAAGAAAAATCGGTTGCTGTAGTTGATGACAATAATAAAATTATAGGCTCTATTAATCCAACTAAAATAATCAATACAGTCTTTGGAGGAAGAAAAAATAATAATTAATTTATGGAACTTTTTAAAAAATATCCAAAAACTTTTCAGTGGTTATTCTTATTAATTGTTTTCTTTGCTTTGTGCTTTGCGATTGAGGTTCCTGAAACATATAGGTTTATAAGGGGTCAAGCAGAATTTATCAAAGACCCTAATCAAAGTAGTTACATATTTTTAGGCAAAGAGGTTAGATACTATGCTTTTGATGTCTTTTGGAGATTACCCCCATTGCTTGGATGGTTGCCCATTTGGATTAATGATTCATTATTTTTCTTGATGAATGAGTGGATGCCAATTGAAGTTTGGAATGAAGATACTCAAGAATTCAAAAGTCGCCCTATAGTTTTACAAATTAGTAGAAATTTAACTGCATTTATGACTTTTTTAATAGAATTAATAAGAGAGATTTTATTAGGAGGCCTCGAAACTATTGTTGCTTTTACTAGTTGGGATTGGATAGATAAAAACCCATGGGCTGAACTACCTGGACTACCTTGGACTATTGTTGCGGCAGGCGCAGCATTACTTTCTTATAAACTAAGTGGCAAAGGTCTAGCTTTGTTTGCAGCTTTAACCATGATTTATATTTCTGTATTTGGTCAATGGAAGCCCTCTATGCAAACTCTTTCATTTATATTAGTCGCTGCTCCATTGTCATTTATATTTGGTTTAGGATTAGGGATAGCAGCTTTTAAAAGTAAACGAGTAGAAAAAGCTTTATATCCAATATTACTGGTGATGCAGACAATGCCACAATATGCTGTATTGGTTCCTGCATTAGTTCTTTTTGGAGTGGGTGATCATGCTGCTGTAATTATTACTATGGTTGTAGCGATACCACCAATGATATTATTAACTCTATTAGGTTTAAGAGCAGTACCCCCAGAGGTTATTGAAGCAGGGAGGATGAGTGGATGTAATAATTTTCAATTAATGTTTAAAGTATTAATTCCAACTGCTAGGAGAGACATTTTAATTGGAGTAAATCAAGTCATCATGGTGTGTTTTTCGATGGCAGTTATTTCAGCATTTATTGGCGCAAAAGGCTTAGGTTTTAATTTATTGTTAGCACTAAACCAATTAAATATTGGGTTAGCTTTAGAGGCAGGTTTATGTATAAGTTTAATTGCAATTCTTTTAGATAAGATGTCTTTGGCATGGGCTAATAAACAAACAGATTATTTTGGCAATCTTACCTTTTATCAAAGAAACAAAAATCTCTTATTTTTTGGTGTCATATTTGTTATTGGAATTGTACTAGCCTATGTTGGAACTTTTTTATTTAAAGATACTTTTAATTATTTGTTTGAAATTCCACACAATAAAGGAATATCGACTGCAGATTTTTGGAATAAAGGAGTAGATTGGATTTTTGAAACTTTCTTTGTATATATCAAAGCGTTCAATACATGGTTGATACAAGATGTGCTTCAGCCAATGAGAGCATTGTATTTAAGAATGCCTGCAATTGCTACAATAGTTTTAGTTGTCGGTGCAGGATATTTGATTGGTGGCTTACGTTCAGCATTGGTAGTTTGTGCTTTAACTCTATTTATTGCATTAAGCCCTTGGTGGGATAGAGCTTTAGTTACAACTTATATGGCAACTTTTGGAGTTATCGTTTCTTGTATTATTGGATTTACGGTAGGAACTTTATGTTTCCAAAATAAACACTCAGCAAACTTTATGTTAGGAGTTTGTGATATTTTTCAAACATTCCCATCTTTCGTATATTTAATTCCAGTGATGATGTTATTTGGTATTACAGACACATCCGTACTTATTGCAGTTATAGTTTATGCTACAATACCTGCAACAAGATACACAATTGAAGGACTTAGAAGCGTTCCTGCTGGTTTGCATGATGCAGCAACCATGTCAGGTGTTAATAAATTTCAAAGATTAACCAAAATAGAATTTCCTTTGGCATTCCCACACATGATGCTTGGTATAAATCAAACGATTGTATTTGCTTTATTTATGGTAATCATTGGAGCGTTTATTGGAACAGAGGATTTAGGTCAATATATATTAAAAGCGTTATCAGATAAAAAAGGTGCAGGAATTGGATTAACCCTTGGTATCTGTGTAGCCTTCATAGCTTTAATATTTGATAACTTAATTAGAGCTTATGTTCAAAAAAGAAAAAGACATTTAGGTATAGATTAATATTGAGTTATTTATCTAAAAAATTTTTTGAAGAGTCATCCATAGCAGTTGCCCATGGGGTATGATGAACGGGAGCAACAGAGCCAGTTACTGGAGATGAAAAAGATTTATTTCTGTAAGTTGAAATATCCTCAACTTTATGATGTTCCCACTCTTTAAAGTGTTTTCTTATTAACTCAAAATCAATTTTTGGATAGTCAGACATTTCATGAAGCTCTTTGGTATACTCAGTCTGAAAATCAATCATTTGATCAGGATTTTCTAGTTTTTCTTCCATTGCAACCCATTTATTTATATCTTTTTCAACTTCTCCATTATCAGGTATTTTTATTTTATTCATAATCACATCTCTTGCGTACCACGCTTGGCAATCAAACATATTAAATGTATGGAATTGATCTTGCATACCAAGATATAAAAGTTTGTGATTGTCTTGCCAAACTACTCCTTTATATAGTGTTGGTGGATATAATCTGTTTCTAGTTTTTAATTGTAAATTTTCCTCTAAAAAAGGAAAATGATGAAGATAACCAGTACATAGAATTACAACATCAGCCTCTTGTTCAGTTCCATCTTTAAATATTGCTTTTTTCCCCTCTAATTTATCTAGATAGTGAACTTCTTTCATGCCATTAGGCCATTTAAATCCCATCGGATTATGTCGATAACCAATTGTAACACTTTTAGCTCCATATTTATTACATTGAAGTGCAATGTCTTCTGCTGAATAGCTACTTCCAAGCACTATCACATTTTTATTTCTAAATTCCTCTGCATCTCTAAAATCATGAGAGTGCATTATTCTTCCTGGAAATGTATTCATACCTTTATATTCTGGAATAAATGGAACCGAAAAATGACCTGTTGAAACAACAACAAAATCAAAATTATCTTTCAATATTTCATTATTAACTTTATCTTGGTAACTAAGTTCAAATTTATCATTTTTAAAAACGGTATTTATAACTCTGGTATTAAATTTTATCTTCTTTTTTAAATCGCCTTTACTCACTCTTCCAACAATATAGTTATATAAAACTTCTCTAGGTGGAAATGATGGTATTGGTTTTCCAAAATGTTCATCAAAGGAATAATCTGCAAACTCCAAACATTCTTTTGGTCCATTTGACCAAAGATATCTATACATGCTGTTAGGTACAGGATCTCCGTATTGATCAGATCCTGTTCGCCAACTATAATTCCATAAACCACCCCATTCATCTTGCTTTTCAAAACAAACAACTTCAGGTATTTTCTCACCATTTTTTTCTGCTAATTCAAAAGACCTTAACATTGATAATCCACAAGGCCCCGCACCAATTATTGCTACTTTTGTCATTAATCTACCTAATAAAATAATTAATTATGTATTTTACTAACAAAATGATGACAATTACAATAAAATAATTATTTGTTATGAAAAATATATTAGTTATTGGTGGAGGCGCAATGGGCTCTGCATTTACAATCCCAAGTTTAGAAAATAAAAATAATGTGACAATTACTGAGCCTTACAGTAAGAGATTTATAAAAGATTTGTCCTCAAAAAAAAAATTTCATTCTGCACTTCAGATAAAATTACCAAAACAATTAAAATTTAGAAGATTTTCTAAAAATTTATTAAAAGAAAATTTTGACTTAATAGTAATAGCTTTAAGTCTTCCTGGTATTGATTTTATTGGTAAAGAATTAAAAGATTTAAAAATTAAAACGCCAATTTTAATTTTGACCAAAGGATTAAAATTTGAAAAAAAATACAATAAGATTTTGACAATTTCAGAACAACTTAAAAAAAACTATAATTTAAAGAATATTTCGGTACTAAAAGGACCTTGCTTAGCTAAGGAATTAGCTAGAAAAAATAAAACTAGTGTAATTATAGCAAATAAAAATATGAGCATTGCAAAATCTATTGGAAGAAAAATTTCTACGAAATATTATTTAACAGAATACTCAAAAGACGTAGTCGGAGTAGAGGTGTGTTCGGCAATTAAAAATATATATTCAATGATAATTGGAGCTGGTCAAAGTCTTAACTCCTCATCAAATCTATTTCAAAAATCAGTCCTTGAAATGAGATATTTAAATAGATATTTCAAAGGTAAAGATGAAACAATCTTCGGCCTTGCCGGTGTGGGTGACATGTATGTAAGTGCGGCTGGCGGAAGAAATAGTAAAATGGGTAGTTTCTTAGGAAAAGGATTTACATTCAAAAATGCAAAAAAAAAATTTATGCCCAAAGATACAGTAGAAGGAGAGCAGCTAATTAGAGAAATTGCACCTTATATAATTAAAAAAATAAATAAGAAAAAAATTCCTTTAATGACTAATCTATTTCAGGCAATTTTAAAAAATAAAAAATTAAATATAAACTAATATAAAAATGAAATTTAATTGGAATTATCCAACAACTGTTTGGGTAGGAAAAGATAGAATTAAAGACTTAGAAATTGCTTGCGAAAATTTAAAAATTAAAAAACCACTATTTGTTTCAGATAAAGATCTTATAGAATTGACATTTATAAAAAAAATTATAAATGATTTAGAAAAAAATTTTAACAAATTAAATATTTTTTCTAACTTTGCTGGCAACCCAATTGGAGAAAACGTCGAGGAGGGTGTAGAGGAATTTAAAAACAATAATTGTGATGGTGTAATAGCAATCGGTGGAGGAAGCGCACTAGATGTAGGAAAAGCTATTGCATTTATGTCTGCGCAAACTTTACCAATTTGGGATTTTGAGGATATTGGTGATTATTGGAAAAAAGCAAATAATGAAAATATTGCTCCTATAATTGCAATTCCCACAACAGCTGGTACTGGGTCGGAAACTGGTAGAGCTTCAGCAATTATAAATAGAAAAACAGGAGTAAAAAAAATTATATTTCACCCAAAATTTTTACCTTCAATAGTTATTCTAGATCCTGTTTTAACCATTGATCTTTCACCAAGGTTAACTGCTGCAACAGGAATGGATGCGCTAGCACATAACTTAGAAGCTTTTTGTGCACCAGGTTTTCATCCAATGGCTGATGGAATTGCCTTAGAGGGAATTAAGTTAATTAAGACTTCACTTTTAATAGCATTTAAAGACGGCAAAAATGTTGAAGCTAGACAAAATTTGTTAGCAGCCTCATCAATGGGATCAACTGCTTTCCAGAAAGGATTAGGAGCAATACATTCTTTAAGCCATCCAATAAATGCAAAATTTAATGTACATCATGGTTTATCAAACGCAGTATTTATGCCTTACGTCTTAACATTTAATAAAAATTTAATAGAGAATAAAATTAAATTAATATGTAGCTATATAGGTATTGAAAGTAGTTTTGATAGTTTTCTAAATTGGATATTATTTTTAAGAAAAGAACTTAGTATACCTAATAAATTATCAGATTTAGTTGACTTAAAATTAAATGAAGTAGATGAGCTTTCCCAAATGGCTTTAGAGGACCCTTCAACAAACAGTAATCCAAAAAAGCTATCTTTGAATGATATGAGAATGATGTATAAAAATAGTTTGAGTGGAGATCTTTTCTAATGAAAAAAATTTTAATTGTAGAAGGAAATCTTAAAGAGGAAAATCAAGATTTTATTAATTCTGGAATACCAACTCATACAGAAAGTTTAAAAGAAAGTATTTCTTACTTTACAAATAATTTTGATATCGATGTAGCAAATCCTTCGTCTGACCAGGACATATCTGAAAAAGTTAAAGATTTAAATAAGTATGATGGGCTCATTTGGGGTGGCAGCAGTCTAAATATTTATAATGATACTATCGAAATTAGAAGACAATTAGATTTTATGAAAGAATGCCAAAAAAAAATTAAAAAAATCTTAGCTATTTGTTGGGGTATGCAGGTTGCAGTTACTGCAGCTGGTGGATTGGTTAAAAAATGTGATAGGGGTTCTCATAGAGGAATCGCTTATAATATTGAAATAAATCAATACGGCGCAAATCATCAGATATATAAAGACAAACAAAAAAAGTTTAATACACCTGCATTTAATTTTGATGAAGTTGTGACTGTGCCAGAAAGTGCTACTATTTTATCTTCAAATCAAATTAACAACATTCAGGGATTAAACTTTAAAATTAATTCTAGCAACGTGTGGGGCATTCAGTATCATCCAGAAATCCCTTATGAAAAAATGATTAGATTAATTCACTTTCGAAAAGAAAGATTATTAGAGAAAAAGGCTTTTAAAAGTGAAGATGAAATTGTTACGCATGTCAAATCTATAGAAGATGAGATATCTAGATCAAATAAAGAACAAAGAATGAAAGAGCTTTATAATTGGATCAATTATTTAAATGAAAATTAATTCAAAAGAAGATGTTATTAAATATTTTAATAGCGGATGTAAAAATAACTTATCTATAGGTGTTGAAAATGAAAAATTTCTATTTGATATTAAATCAAATTCTAGGGCTAATTATGATCAAATTAAAAATATTTTAATTTATTTAAAAAAGTTTGGTTGGGAAGAAGTTTATGAAGATAAGAATATAATTGGTTTAAATAAAAATAGTCAATCAATAACACTAGAACCTGGAAATCAAATAGAATTAGCAGGTGGATTGTGCAAAAATATTCATGATGTTTGCTCTGAGTCATATACTTTTCAAAAGCAATTAGACGAAGCATGTGAAAAATATGGATTAAAGACAATGTCTATAGGACATGATCCAATAACAGATATCAAAGATGTGCCCAATAATCCTAAAAAAAGATATGATGTAATGACAGAGGAGATGCCAAAAAGTGGTGAACTTAGTCTTGAGATGATGTACCAAACATGTGGTACACAAATAAATTTAGATTACACTTCAGAAAGCGACTTTAAAAAAAAATTTAAAATTATTTCATTTTTAACTCCATTAACCATTGCACTATTTTCTAATTCACCGATAAAAAAAAATACTCCAACTGGTTTATTGTCATATAGATCAAAAGTTTGGCAAAGTACTTCAAGAGGAGGTCTGCCTGATATTTTTTTAGAAGATATGGATTTTGAAAAGTATGCTGATTTCAGTTTAAATTTTAACTTATTATTTTTATTTGAAAATAATAGATATAATTCAGCTAATGGAAAAAATTTTCAAGATTTAATTAATGAGCAAAAAGCTAACTCAGAAAATTTTCAACTACATTTATCAACAATATTTACTGAGCTCAGATTAAAAAAATACATCGAATTAAGATCTATAGATGCTTGTGAATGGGATTGCCATTGTGCAAGCCCTGCCTTTTTTACAGGATTACTGTATGGTGCCTTAGATGAAACATACGACTTAATTAAAAATTGGAATAAATTAGATATCAAGCAAGCTTATACAACTTCATACAAAGATGGTTTAAATGTTATGATTAATGAAAAGAACTTACTATTTTGGTCGAAAGAATTATTAAAAATTTCAAAAAAAGGTTTAGAAAAAAGATCTTATTTAAATCATAAAAAAAATAATGAGACAGTTTACTTAAAAAATATTGAAAATATTTTATTAAATAATCTTACTAAGGCACAACAAACATTAAAAGATTTTTAGAAATGAAAAAAATACTTGCTATACAATCAAATACTCTTAGTGAAATCAATGTTGAAACAGATACAACTCTCTTATTAGCACTAGAGGCACAAAAAAGGAATTACGAAATAATTTGGTATGAAACTAAAGATTTAAGTTTAATTAAATCAAAAGTTTTTGTTGATGGTAAAAATGTAAAATTTTTTGATAAAACTAAACATTTTTATAAAGTAAAAAAAAATATTAAGTTTGATTTATCCAAAGCAAAAGTAATTTTGGTAAGACAAAATCCTCCCTTTAATATGGATTATATTAATTCAACCCATTTCCTAGATCATGTTAATATTAAAAGGGTAGTTAATAACCCTACCTCTTTAAGGAATGTTTCAGAGAAATTTTACTCAACTAATTTTTTAAAATATATGCCAGACACAATTTTTTCCAAGAATGTAAGGGAAATTTATACATTTTTAAAAAAAAATAAAAAAATAATAATTAAACCAATTCATGAATATGCGGGAAAAAATATCCTTTTTATTGATAGAAAATTAAATATTAAAATTTTAAATAAATATATTAAAAAATTTGATCATGTAATGGTTCAAAAATATTTAAGCAAAGTTAAGGAAGGAGATAAAAGAGTTTTTATTATTAATGGTAAAGTTAAAGGAGCTATTAGGAGGTTACCTAAAAAAAATTCAATACTTTCAAATATATCTCAAGGAGGTACTGCTTTAAAAACTAATTTAAATTCAAGAGAATTAAAAATATCAAAATTAGTTGCTAGAAGATTAAAAAAGAGCAAAATTTTTTTTGCTGGCATTGATCTTGTTGGTGGTTATTTGATCGGAGATATTAATGTTACATCCCCAACTGGCTTACCTCAGTATAAAAAATTAACTGGTATAAATCTCGCTAAAGATTTTTGGAATGAACTCGAAAAACTAAAATAGCCCTTCTATCTCACCTTTTTTATTTAGTTTAATAGAATCTGCAGCTGGTACTTTTGGAAGCCCTGGCATTGTCATTATTTCTCCACATACAACAACTACAAATTCAGCACCAGAGGAAAGTCTTACCTCTCTAACTGGCAAAACATGACCACTAGGAGCTCCTTTTAAACTCGGATCTGTTGAAAAACTATATTGTGTTTTTGCAATACAAACAGGAAGGTTTCCGTAACCTTTCGCCTCAAAATCTTTAAGTTGTTGTCTCACTTTTGTGTCCGCAACAACTTCGCTAGCATGATAAATTTCTAATGCTATTTTTTCAATTTTTTTAAATAAAGGTAAATCATCTTCGTATAAATATTTAAAAGTTTTATTTTTTTCTTCACAAATTGAAGCTACAGTTTGAGCAAGTTCTTTTGTGCCTTCACCTCCATCAGCCCAATGAGTACACATAGACGCTTTAATTCCAAGATTTTTACAAAAATCTAACAATGCTTTAGTCTCATTATCAGTATCTAAAATAAATTTATTAACTGCTACAGTAACGGGTAGACCAAACTTTTTTACATTATTTATATGTCTTTCTAAATTTACAAGACCCTTATTAACTGCCTCGACATTTTCATTTTTGAGATCTTCTTTAGCAATACCACCGTGCATTTTTAAAGCCCTAATAGTTGCTACTATTACTACACAGTCTGGTTTTAAATCTGATTTTCTACATTTAATATCTAAAAATTTTTCTGCACCTAGGTCTGCACCAAATCCTGCTTCTGTAACAACAAAATCTGCAAGTTTTAGTCCAGCTTTAGTTGCAATTACAGAGTTACAACCGTGAGCAATATTTGCAAAAGGTCCACCATGAATTATTGCAGGATTATTTTCTAATGTTTGCGTAATATTTGGTTTAATAGCATCTTTTAACAAAACAGTCATTGGTCCCTGTGCATTAAGATCTTTTGCATAAATAGGTTTTTTTTCTCTGGTATGAGCAATAGTAATATTTCCAATTCTTTTTTCCAAATCTTCTAAATTATTTGCAAGGCAAAAGATTGCCATTATTTCTGATGCAACCGTAATATCAAAACCATCTTGTCTTGGGTAACCATTTGCAACACCACCAAGATTAATATTTATTGATCTTAAAGATCTATCATTCATATCGATTACTCTTTTCCAAGCTACTCTTCTTACATCTATATTAAGTTTATTTCCCCAATAGATATGATTATCTATTAAAGCAGATAATAAATTGTGAGCCGAAGTAATTGCATGAAAGTCTCCAGTGAAATGTAAATTAATTTGTTCCATAGGAACAACTTGAGCATAACCACCACCTGCTGCACCACCTTTCATACCAAATGATGGCCCTAGACTTGGTTCCCTTAAACATACTATAGATTTTTTTCCAATTTTATTTAGACCATCACTTAAACCTACTGATGTAGTTGTTTTGCCTTCTCCAGCTGGAGTAGGCGTGATAGCAGTAACCAATACAAGCTTACTGTTCTTATTATCTTTAATTCCCTCTAAATAGTCTAAATTAATCTTTGCTATATGGGGGCCCATAGGGCTAAAAGCCTCAATTTTATTTGGAACGTTGATTTTTGCTAAAATATCTTGAATAGGCTGCATTTTTGCACTTCTTGCTATTTCTATGTCTGATTTGACTGCGCCCATTTTGACTCCTTAAAAAACTTTATAATATGCACGAGATTTCTATACTTAATTATTTAATTTTTAAAGAAATAAATTAAGTGTATTATAAATTATGCAAAAGTATTCAGTATTTAACCTCATTAAGAATGCGTTTTCAGGTCACCAAAATTGGGAAGTAGCCTGGAAAGACCCAACACCAAAAAAAAGTTATGATGTAATTATCATTGGTGGTGGAGGACATGGTCTTGCAACAGCATATTACCTAGCCAAAGAACACAATATTACCAACGTTGCTATTATTGAAAAAGGATGGATTGGTGGAGGAAATGTAGGAAGAAATACTACAATTATAAGATCAAATTTTATGCATGATGCCAACGGTAGGTTTAATGAATTCTCAATGGATTTATGGAGAAACATGAGCCAAGAATTAAACTTTAACGTAATGTTTTCGCCACGAGGGATTATTAACCTTGCACATTCTGACGCTCAAATGAACGTTTACGCAAGAAGAGGTAACTCTATGAGATTAAATGGAATAGATGCTGTTCTTTTAAATAGAGAGGAAATTAAAAAAATTATTCCAATGGCAGATTTTTCTGAAGATGTTAGGTTCCCAATTTTTGGCGGGCTGATGCAACCAAGCGCTGGTACAGCAAGACATGATGCTGTTGCCTGGGGATATGCTAGACAAGCAGATTCAATGGGCGTTGACATAATACAAAACTGTGAAGTCTTAAGTTTTGATGTTGTTGGTGGAAAAATTAAAGGTATTAGAACTTCAAGAGGAGATATTAAGGCAAAAAAAATTGGACTGTGTGTTGCTGGGAGTACATCAATTTTAGCAGAAAAGCTCAACATGACTCTTCCAATCGAAACACATCTATTACAAGCATGTGTTTCTGAACCAGTTAAGCCACTGTTGGATCATGTGGTTACTTTTGGAGCTGGACATTTTTACTGCAGTCAATCGGATAAAGGTGAAATGGTAATGGGTGGAGATTTAGATGGTTATAATAGTTATGCTCAAAGAGGAAATTTACCTACACTACAACACGTTTTAACAGAGGGAATAGCAATGTTTCCTTTTCTCAGTAAACTAAAAATGTTGAGAACTTGGGGAG
Organism: uncultured Pelagibacteraceae bacterium; assembly: GCA_902515185.1. Lineage (GTDB taxonomy): Bacteria > Pseudomonadota > Alphaproteobacteria > Pelagibacterales > Pelagibacteraceae > Pelagibacter. The sequence continues at coordinate 27,747 of CABXTN010000002.1, forward strand.
GGATTATGGACATGTCAATGGATGGATCTCCAATAATAGATAAAACTCATATTGAAGGATTATATCTAAATTGCGGTTGGTGTTACGGGGGATTCAAATCGACACCTGCATCAGGATGGACTTTTGCACATACTATTGCTCAAGACAAAGTTCATAAACTAAATGCTGATTATAATTTAAACAGATTTAGTAAAGGATATCTATTAGATGAAAAAGGACTTGGAACAAAAACTTGGATATCCTAAATGCTTTATATTAAATGCCCATATTGCGGAATAAGAGCACAAACTGAATTTGCTTATGGTGGGGATGCTACCGTTAAAAGACCTGAATTAAATAAAGAAATTACTGATAAAGAATGGGATGAATTTGTATATTTAAGAAAAAGTTTAAGAGGAAAACATTTAGAATTTTGGCATCATATTTCTGGTTGTAGGCAATGGTTTAAGGTTCAAAGAGATACAACAACTCACGAAATTTTTAAAACTCTCAAACCACACGAAGAACTTTAAAAATGTCACAAAATTTTAGATTAGAAAAAGAAGGTTTAATAAACAGATCAAAAAAAATTTCTTTTAAATTTAATGGTAAAAGTTTTTTTGGTTATGAGGGCGATACACTTGCTTCAGCGTTAATAGCAAATGGTGTGCATTTAGTTGGTCGTAGTTTTAAATATCACAGACCAAGAGGATTTTTTGGAGCAGGTGTAGATGATCCATATGCTTTAGTTCAATTAATTAGAAATAACGAAAGTATCCCAAACGTTAAAGCCACAGAACAGGAACTTTTTGAAGGTTTAGAGGCTAAAAGTGTAAACTGTTGGCCAAATGTAAATTTCGATATTGGTGGAATTAATAATTTTTTAAGAATTTTTTTACCAGCTGGCTTTTATTACAAAACATTCATGTGGCCAAAAAGTTTTTGGTATAAAATCTATGAACCATTTATTAGAAAAGCAGCAGGTTTTGGAGTTGTATCACACGAGCCTGATAAAGAAAGATATGAACATAAATACGAATATTGTGATTTATTGATTACAGGATCTGGACCATCTGGAATTGCTAGCGCATATTCTGCTGCAAAAAATGGAGCAAAAGTTATTTTAGCTGAGGATAAACCTAGATTTGGTGGAAGCTTGCTTACAAGCGATGTAAATATAGGAAATGAAAGTGGAAAAGAATGGGCTGACAAAATTATCACTGAATTAAAAAGTATGCCAAATGTGGTAGTAAAAAATAGAGCACAGGTATTTGGTTATTATGATCATAATATGTTGGTGATGTCTGAAAGATTAACTGAGCATTTGCCAAAGTCTGACAAATTTACTCCAAAGCAAAAATTATGGTACATAAGAGCTAAAGAAGTTGTAATTTCATCAGGATCAATTGAAAGACCATTGGTATTTGGCAACAATGATACTCCAGGAGTTTTATTATCATCAGCTGCAAAAGAATATATGAAAGTTTATGGTGTTCTTGTTGGCAAAAAACCAATTATTTTTACAAATAATGATAGCGCATATGAAACTGCCATAGAATTCAAAAAAAATGGTATTGATCCAGTAGTTTTAGACTCTAGAAAAGAGCTAAGCTCAGATTTAATTAATGAAGCTAAAAATCTTAATATAAAAATTAAATTTGAACATGTTGTTGTTAATGCAAACGGCTATAGAAAAGTAAAATCAGCAGATATAGCGAAAATTTCAGATGATAAAACAGCTATTGGAAAGGTTGAAAAAATTGAATGTGATTGTATATGTGTTTCTGGTTTTTGGACGCCAACGATCCACTTAGCATCTCAATCTGGAGGAAAAACAAAATTTAGTAAAGAAATAGATGCATTTTTACCAGATAAATCAAAACAGAACGAAACAACTGTTGGATCTGCAAATGGAATATTTAATCTACAGGATACTCTAAATAATTCTTTTGAGGTTGGATATAATTTATCAAACAAAATAACAAAAAAAGAAAATAAACAATCTACGCCAACTGTTGTGGAGAAGAAAAGCTCTAAACATGATAAGTTTTGGTGTGTACCTTTACCAGAAGGCAAAAAATATAAACGTTTTTTAGATTTTCAAAATGATGTATCAGTTTCTGATATAGAAATAGCGTTAAAAGAGGGTTATAGATCAATAGAGCATGTAAAAAGATATACCACTTTGGGTATGGCCACAGATCAAGGAAAAACAAGTAACTTAAATGGTCTTCAACTTGTTTCTAATATTGAAAACAAAGTAGTTCCAGAAGTAGGTCACACTACTTTTAGACCACCTTATACCCCAGTATCCATTGGAGCAATAGTTGGAAGAGAGATTGGCAAACATTCTAAACCATTAAGAAAATCACCAATGCATTCATGGCATGAAAATAATAATGCAGTTTTTGTTGATGCTGGTTTATGGCTAAGACCAAGATATTATAAAAGAGGAAATGAAAATTTGTTCGATGCATCAAAAAGAGAAGCAATGAATGTTAGAAAAAATGTAGGCGTGTGTGATGTTACAACTCTAGGTAAAATTGATGTTAAAGGTCCTGATGCTGCAGAATTTTTGAATCGTGTTTATACAAATGCTTGGCTCAAGCTTCCAGTAGGTAAAGCAAGGTATGGAGTTATGTTGAGGGAAGATGGGATAGTTATGGATGATGGAACGACAACTAGGGTTTCGGAAAATCATTACCATATGACAACAACAACTGCGCAAGCAGCGAATGTTTTATCACATTTAGAATATTATCTACAAATAGTTTGGCCAGAACTAAATGTTAATGTTGTGTCTACTACTGAACAATGGGCAGGAGCAGCAATTGCAGGTCCCAAATCAAGAGATCTACTTCAAAAACTTTTTCCTGACTTAGATTGCTCCAATGAAGGTTTACCTTTTATGGGGTTTGTTGAAACAAAATTATTTGGAGTTTATGCAAGAATTTTTAGAATTTCTTTTTCTGGTGAATTAGCTTACGAGGTAAATGTTGAGTCAAACAACGGTAACTTTATGTGGGAAAAGATTATTGAAATTGGGGAAGAATATAAAATTCAGCCTTATGGAACGGAGGCTTTATCTACATTAAGAATAGAAATGGGGCATGTAGCAGGATCAGAATTAGATGGAAGAACAACTCCCTATGATAATTCTTTAGAAGGTCTACTAAGTAAAAAGAAAGATTTTATTGGAAAAAGATCTTTACAGAAAGAGGCATTTATTGCCTCAAAAAGAGAAAAAATAGTTGGAGTTGTGCCTCTGGATAAAAAAACAAGTATTCCAGAAGGCTCATATATAGTGAGAGATGCAAATTCTAAACTACCAATTCCTAAATTAGGACATGTTTCAGCATCTTGCTGGAGCGTTGAATATGATAACCCTTTTTCACTTGCAATAATTAAAGATGGAAAAAATATGATTGGGCAAAAACTTTTTGCGTTATCACCTTTAAAAAATAAATCAATTCCTGTTGAAATTGTCTCCTCTCACTATGTAGATCCAAAAGGAGAAAGAGTTCGATCATGAAAAATATTTCACCACTAAACAATATTCATCAAATCGGAAAATACGGAGACTTCCAAAATGTTAAAGATCATCAAATAATTAAAATAAAAGAAATAAAAAATATATTTATTTATCAATTAGTAAAATTTAAAAACTCATCAAAAAAAAATAGTGATTTATCAATTCAAAGCTTGAGTTTTCCTAATATTCTTGAAGTTAACGCAAAAAATGATTTGAGAATTTTATGGATGGGTCCAAATAATTGGTTGATTTTTTCTTCAAAAAATATTTATGAGGAATTGAATAAAAATTTTTCTATGAATGAGTTTGCAGTAACAGATATCTCTCATTCAAGATCTATAATTGAGCTGGAAGGTTTAAATGTAAAAGAGGTATTAAAAAAAGGCTCACCATTTGATATCGAGTCTTTAAAACAAAACAATTGCACAAATACAATATATAACGGAATTACAATTACGGTTGATTGTGTTGATCAAGATTTAAATAAAATAAGAATTATATCTCTAAGAAGCTTTGGAGAATCACTCTATCATTCAATAGCAGATGGATGCCTCGAGTACGGTTACGAAGGCACTTAAACCAACTCATATTGAGCATATTTTAATAACAAGCTTCTTGTAAAAGACATTATTATCAGTAGTAATAAATCAGGGAAACATGAAAAAATTAATTGCTATAGGTGTATATATTTTATTGACTGGTTGCTACCAATCATCCGCATCTTTAATAGGGCCAGCTTATACATTGGGAGCATCAGGGAATATTTATCAAGCAGGGTTAAGTTACGGTCTTAATGAGACACTAGAAAAAACTACCGGCAAGTCTACTATGGAAAACACTAAAATTTTGCTCCAAAAAGCAAAAAAATATCAAAATAAAGTAGAAGAATATAAGCAGGATACTAAAAAAAAAATAGAAAGTATTAAAATTAATTCTGATGAATTTTTTGCCTCTGTCAAATCTAACATTGAAAAAACTAGAGGAAATTTACTAGATTGAAATTTAAGTTGGTTTAAATAATTTTTATAATATACCTATCGATATATTATGAAATTAATTGAAGGAAATTTTGAAAATCCTGAAGTAAATATTTTACTTGAAAAGCACTTTAAAGAATTAAGATCAGTATCGCCAGAAGGCAGTGCTCATGTTTTAGATATTCAAGGTTTAAAAGTAAATAGTATTAAATTCTGGAGTCTTTGGGAAAATAACAAGTTAATTGGATGTGGTGCATTAAAATTTTTAGAAAATGATCATGGAGAGTTTAAATCTATTAGAGTAATAGATGAGTACAGAAAAAAAGGTTATGGTATAAAAATATTAAAACATTTGATCAATGAAGCAAAAAAACTAAAAATTAAAAAACTCAGTCTAGAAACGGGCTCTGGAACTTTCTTCCTTCCAGCAAGAACTCTTTTTAAAAAAATAGGTTTTAAAGAAAGCGATCCTTTTGCGCATTACAAAGAAGATCCTAACTCGTGTTATATGAGTTTAAAAATTTAATTATTTAAAAATATTGTCTAAATTTTCAATTTGACCAATTTTAAATATAAGAGCCTCATTTTTTTTAAAACCAAAATTTTCAGCATTATCTTTAAATCTTTTTGGTGGCTCCATTATTGGCTCTAATGATAAAACAAAAGTTCCCCAGTGGGTTCCTAAAACTTTTTTACTATTAAGATCTCTAGCAACCTGTAATGCCTCTTCAGGAGTAGTATGATAAATTGATTTTTCAAACATAGGTCTAAAATCATAAGCTCCAATATTGATCATTGTAAGATCTATAGGTCCATACTTCTTTCCTAAATCTTCGTAGATTTTGCCATAACCCGTATCACATGCAAAAAATATTTTTTTACCATTGTATTCAATTAAAAAATTCCCCCAAAGAGTTTTATTTGTGTCTGTAAGACTTCTTTTTGACCAATGCACAGCAGGCAGGAGAGTAATCTTTAAATCTTTAATAATCACTTCATCAAACCAGTCTAGCTCTTTGACATCTTTAAAACTATTTCTTGTAAAGTATTTACCTAATTTAAGTGGAGTTAAAACTTTTGCATCTTTATGAGGAAATTTTCTTATTGTTGATATATCTAAATGATCATAATGATTATGTGTTAGCAAGAATAAATCTATTTTTGGAATTTCATTTAACTTCAAAGCAGGGTCGACATATCTTTTTGGCCCAAAAAACAAAGGCCCAGCATTTTTAGAAAAAACTGGATCAGTAATTATAGTAGTTTCCCCTAATTTTATAATAAAGGTAGCATGCCCAATCCATGCAATGAAATCATTATTTTTATTTTTATTTAAAATTTCTAATACAATTTCTTTCTTTAAAGAATGATCTGCAGGTATAGTCATATTAAGTTTTTTCTTTTCTTTATTAAAAGTTCTAAACGACCAATCAACATTTCCTTTTCTTTCTGGTGAGCCTTCAGGGTTTCTAAATTTTCCCTCTGGCAAATGATGGTAAGGTTTATTTTCCATTGCGATTCCTAAGGATTTAATAGCATAAAATAAAATTATGAAAATTATAAAATTAGTTTTCATTTAAAAACTATTTAATAATTTTTGTTACATGACCCATTTTTCTCTTAGGTTTTATATCTTTTTTTTTGTAGTCAAAAAAAAACTCATTATCTTTAGCTTTCTTATCCTTATACTTTAAAATATCGTCTCCAATCAAATTATGCATCACAGCATTAAATAATTTTTGTGTAGTTAATTTTTCCAAGCCACAGACTGCTCTAAGATGGTTTTCAAATTGACTTATGTTATGAGTATTAATTGTAAGATGTCCTGAATTATGAACACGTGGCGCTATCTCATTTACATATAGATTATCTTTTTTATCAATAAAAAATTCAACACACATTGTTCCAATATAATCTAATTTTTCAGAAATATGTACAGCCCATTTTTTTGATTTATCTTTTAATTTTATATCAATCTCAGCAGGAATTTTTGAAGTTCTAAGTATTTGATCTTCATGAATATTTTCAATTGGTTCATATATTTCATAATTATCTTTTTTAAATCTCGTTATAATTACAGAAATTTCTTTTTTTAAATCAATAAATTTTTCTAAAATATATTCTTTATTAAAATCTATTTCCAAATCATTTATATCTTTAATTGAATTTAGTTTATACTGACCTTTGCCATCATAGCCAAGCGTACAAGTTTTAAGCAAACCTGGTATCAAATTTTTACTTTCAATAATCTCTGATTTATTATTAATAAATTTATAATTTGTTGTTTTTATATCAAGTTCATTTATGAAATTTTTTTCATATAGTCTATTTTGAATGATTTTATTAACTTCAGGTTTTGGAAAAACTTTTTTTTTTGAATTTATTTTATTTAAGGTTTCAAATGGAATATTTTCAAATTCATATGTGACAATATCAACTTTATTAACGAAGGACTCTATTATTTTGATATCTTTATAATCTCCAAAAATGAAATTATCACAATAATTTTTTGCAGGAGCATTAAAGTCATCACAAAAAATAGTTGTTTTAATATTTAATTTTTTTGCTGATATTGCTAATAAACTTCCTAGTTGACCGCCGCCTATAATTCCAAGATTTACTTTGGTCATTTTATCTAGGTTTTTTTTTTACTGATTTTGTTTGTTTAAACTTCCAAATATTGAGACGTTTTTTCAATTTGTTATCTGAAATTGAAATTATCGAAGCCGATAGAAGAGCTGCATTAATTGCACCATCAATACCTATAGCAACTGTACCTACAGGAATTCCTTTTGGCATCTGAACAATAGACAATAAACTATCTAAGCCTTTTAATTTCTTGCTTTCTATTGGCACTCCAATTACAGGCAAATTAGTTAAAGAAGCTATCATCCCCGGCAAATGAGCTGAACCTCCAGCTCCAGCTATAATTACTGAAAAATTATTTTTTTCAGCTTTTTTTGCAAAATCAAACATTCTCTTTGGTGTTCTGTGAGCTGAAACTATTTTTGTTTCGTGTTTAATTTTGAGTATTTTGAGTACATTAGCTGCAAATTTCATTGTAGAGTAGTCGGATTGGCTACCCATAACGATTGCGACTTTATAGATTTTTTTATTACTCATCTGCATGTTTTAATATCAAATAATTAAACACTATTATATATTTATAATATGAATTATAAAATTGATAATCTACAATATTGTAAATGGTCAAGGGATGTATTTCAAATAAATAGAGAAGCTCAGCTTGATGCTGTTCACGTAACTGTTGTTTATCACGAAGATTATGACGAATTTTTAGAGAGAATAAAAGAGTGGGACACCCACTTTGAAGAAAATTCTGATTTAATCTTTCTTGGAAAAGATTTCAAAGATATTGAAAAGGCCAAAAAAGAAAAGAAAACTGCGATTTTTTTTGGATTTCAAAACTGCTCACCAATTGAAGACGATATAGGATTGATAGAAAAGGTTCATGAAAAAGGATGTAGATTTATGCAGCTTACATATAACAACCAATCTTTATTAGCTACTGGATGTTATGAAAAAAATGATAGTGGAGTCACTAATTTTGGCAAAGAAGCAATCAAAGAAATGAATAAATTAGGAGTAGTTATTGATATGTCGCATTCAGCTGAAAAAAGTACGCTCGATGCAATTGAAATTAGTCAAAAACCAATCGCTATAACACATGCAAATCCTAACTTTTGGTATAAAGCTTTAAGAAACAAATCAAATGATCTTTTAAAAGCTTTAGCTAGTAGTAAAGGAATGCTTGGTCTATCTCTATATGCACATCATTTAAAAGATAGTACAAATTGTAGGTTAGAAAGTTTTTGTGAGATGGCAGCAAGAACTGTAGAGATAATGGGAGTAGATAATGTTGGAATTGGCTCAGACCTATGCTTATTTCAACCAGATAGTGTTGTAGAATGGATGAGAAATGGGACTTGGACGAAAAGTAAAAATTACGGTGAAGGATCAAAAAATAGACCAGGTTTTCCAAAACAACCCGAATGGTTCATCGATGCTAGAGGATTTAAAAATCTAGAGACAGGATTAAAAAATATTGGTTTTAATAATGAGGATGTAAATAAAATCTTAGGCAATAATTGGTATAATTTTTATAAGGGAATTAATTAATGGAAGTTAGTTTAAGAGAACCTAAAGAAATTATGAAACTCTCAAAGCTTGGATGTTTTCATCAATCAAAATTGTCATTTTTACGCTCATTTCTTAAAGAATTTAAAAATTGGAAATATAGCAGAGATTTATTTGATTTAGATGAAAATGGATATGGTAGGGCAGTTTATTCATTTAGTAAAAATAAAAGAATTTATTCTTTAATTTGTTTTGCTAATAAAATTGATGACAACGAAAGATCAGACAGGGTGATTGCAACAAAGTGGGATGCGGCTTTTACTTTACACGATGGGATTCCAGCAAAAAAAGATTTGGATCGTCTTAGCAACAATGTTCCGAAGCAAGAAGTTGGTAGAATGTCGTACAAAGAATTAACATTATCCAGAGCGAATAAGTCAGTTAGAATTTTTAATCATGTTGTAGAATGTCTTTCAAATGGTGAACAGCCCGATAAACATAAAATTTCAGAGGTAGGATATTTGTATAGAACTACAGCTGTATATGGGTCTGGAAAATTTGGTTTGGCTGACCGTTTTAGAATAAAAGATAGAAATGAAATTTTTGGTCCATTTAGATTAGAAATGATGTTAGTGTATCTTGTAAGACAGTTTACTTTTGATCAAGTAAATCATATCGCAAAAAATAGAAATCCTAAAAAAGCCATTACTTTAGATAAAAATATATGTAGAAATTTGGGAATTGGAAATTCTACAGGACTTGGAATGGCTCCATTTATAGTAAACCATCCAACATTATTAAATAATTGGATCACTGCAAGAGAAACTATTTTAAAACAAATTCGAGAAATAGAAAATGTTGATGTTAAAAGTCAGGATATATTTAAAACCTGTCTAAAAAAATCTTTAAAAAATGTATCATCATGGTCAACAGAAAGTGATTTCCAAAAGAAAAAAATTATAAATCTAAGTAAAGATTTGAATAAATTTCTTAAATTTTTAGATGAAAGTAACGTATTTGAAAAAAATTATGCTTTTAATGAAGTTTATTTATGGTGTGAAAAAAATCTTAATGATGAATGTATAGAGTATGTAGTCTCGATGATGATGGAGCCTTTCGACAATATTGTTGATCCCCATATTAACAAAATGAGCTCAGATGAAGATAAATACTTTACAATACCAACGAATAGAACTGTAGAAGATTTAAGGACTATTTTAGAGCAAAAATATTCGGATATACTTAAAATTGATTTCTCAAAAAAAAACAGTAATAAAAATTTCTGGTTTATTTCAAAAAATAAAGAAGAACCTAGATTAGCAGATCGTTATATCGATAAGGGTTCTGAGCTAGAACAACCATTAGCCATAGCAAGGGATATTTGTTTACTTTATTCACGAATATCAAATACTAAAAATAGTTTAAAAATTGGGAGATTCTTATTAGAAAATAATGATCTTAGGCATATTATTAGAAGAGTTTTTATAACCGAAAAGTTTCCCTATGCTGAAATACAAGATAATACAATTGGCTCAGAGTTAATGGCTATTGATATGTTAAGACTTAAATTATCTTTTTTCGGTGCTCTTAAGTTCGATCCTCGATCTGATAAATGGTTAAGAATTTCTATGTTTCAAGGAGCGCCTTTACCGCAAGATTTAAAATCATTTGATGAACATTGGATCTATAATTCTTTAAATTAATGAAAAGCTTTAGTGAAATAGATACTGTTACAAAAAGAGCTAGTAAAGGAGTTGGTTTTAGCTGGGGAGTAGCAGAAGAAGTTGGCAAAAATATAAAATTACTAGAAATGTTTGGTTTACCTGGGTTAAAAAATTTAAATGATTATTTTAATTCACTAAAAATACAAAAATTTCAAAATTTGACTTTTATTTCTCATCTAAATCAATCAAAAATCCCTTATTGTCCAATTATATCGGGTGTAAGTTTTCTCGATCAAGTCAACGAGCTAAAAGAATTAATTAATATAAAAATAGAAAATATGTCCTATCCAATTTTATTTTTACCTTTTTTAAGCAGAGCATCAGAAGTTGTTGGAAAAAGAATATCCTTCAAATTTGATCAAAATATTTTTTTACTTAATTTTAATCAAAATATTTATTCAAATTATTTTAGCAACAAGGTATTTAAAAATGCAAAAGTAACTGAAATTAATTTTATAGAAAATTATAATACTTTTAACCTAGAGGAATGGGATAATTTGTACAAATTATCTACTAATACTTTTGTTGAAGAAAGCGAGGAGCTTAAAAAAAGTGCTGCAGGCGCGGGACTTACTGATAATGACTAAAGAATATAATCAAAAAAAATCCTCAAATGATAATGGAGATGAAATGGATAATATTTGTGAAGAATGTGAAAAGATAGATGAAAGTGTAAGTCAAAACTTGATTTTAAGTGGATATAAATTGTGTAAATCTTGCAGGATTTCGAAAACCCTATTTCCCATTTAACTTATATTACCAACCGGCAAAACATCCATTCTACTCATTACAAAAGAAATTGATAAGAAGGCAATAATCAAGAAAGAAAGAAATATAACCCCAAAAGATTTAAAATTTGATTTCAGATTTAGTATTTGTTTTGTAGAAATAATTAAAGATGCGAATATCCAAAATTGGGTTAAAAAAATTATAGGAAAGACTAATTCGGGTATTACAGCAAAAAATCTAATTAATCCTGGTGAGTGTGCATACCCCACGCCTATTAAGATACTCTTAAAAGAAACTTTTGTATTTTTATCTGGAAATAGCTTTACACCAATCACATAAATAAATATTGCCCATACGAACCAAGCAAAAATTGCAGTAATTCCAGAAATTCCTATAGAAGTTTTTATAACTGTATTTGCGGCTATAGCGCCGGCCACCCCATCCAATATCATTATTAAACCAGCAAAGTAAATAGCTGCTTCATTAAAATATTTACTGTCTGAATATAGTGACTTATCTAATTTAATTGACTTGAATATTATGTCTAAAAAAAATGCAAACATATCTATTTTTTATTTTTTTGTGCTTTATAAGATATTATTAATGGAAAAAGTATTAGAGCAATTGCTATAATTATGCAAATACCAATTAAAAAGATTTTAGTCATGGTTTTAAGGGGGAAGCTAAATTTCCCCCTAAAATTATTTAGCCTTTAACCACTTCTCTGGTATTAGCATTAAAGGACTCTTTGAATGGAATATCAACTACCACTGCATCCACAGGTGTTCCTGACTTCTCAGAGTATTTTTCTGGCAGATGAATTTTATATTTGGTTCCAACTTTTCCTTTCGGAAAACCATTGGAATTCAAAGTTCCATCAAAAGGAACATATCCCATAGCAATGTTCTGTTTTTTTTCAGGGTGGTACCAAGGAGAGGTTATGAAACCTACAGGGTCTCCACCACTTTCTGGCGATACTAGCCAAAAATCAGGAGCATATTCTTCAATAGGTTTTCCACCCAATTCAAATCCGACTAATTGAAGTTTGTATGGTTTCTTTCCATCTTTAAGTTCTGCTTTCATTTTCTCAAGCGCAGCTTTGCCAACATAGTCAGCTTTTTTATTCCATTCTCCTTTTCCAGAAAGTGAAACTTGATATCCTAAATTACATTGAAAAGGATTGTGTTGATTATCCATATCCTGACCCCATGAAAGAATTCCTGCTTGAATTCTTCTGTGGTGGGCTGGAGCAATTACCATTAAGTTATGTTTCTTTCCTGCTTCAAGAACTGCGTTCCACATATCCTCTGCATATAAAGTTGAGTTTCTTAAATAAATTTCATATCCCGCTTCGCCTGAAAAACCTGATTGAGAAATTATAACATCTCTTCCACCAACTTTCCCTGCTCCTAGACCATAGAAAGGCATGTTATCAAAATCAACTTCATTTCCACACAAATCTTTCATTAGAGCTTTAGCTTTTGGACCTTGAATTTGTACTGGGCTTACATCAATTTCATCAATCGTGACATTGAATCTTCCATCTGCATTTACACCTTGAAGATAAAGACCGATATCACTGTCAGATAAACTAAACCAGAATTCATCTTTAGAAATTCTTAAAAGAATTGGATCGTTTAAAACCCCTCCATAAGCGTTACACAAAATAACATATCTTGCTCTCATTGGAGAAATTTTTGTAGCATCTCTAGTAATTACATAGTCGACAAATTTTTCTGCATCAGGACCTTTAACTTGAATTTGTCTTTCTACAGCAACGTTCCACATAGTTACATGATTTACAATTGCATCATACTCTACCATAGCTCCACCATCCTCAGGTTTTACATAACCTCTAGGATGATAAATTCTATTATATACTGTCGCTCTCCAACATCCCGCTTTCATAGATAAATGCCAGTAAGGTGACTTCCTAACTCTTGTAGAAATTAGTAATTCAACTTTTGTTGGTCCGCTTTGTCTTAAATTATAAGGCACATTTCTATCGGACTGGTCTACTGCTGTATTGTGTCTTACTTTATCATAATCAAACTCTTTAGACATATTTGTTCTCCATCAACCACTTGTTAGTTTCCTTCAAGCCGCCGAATGTATAAATGTGAAAATAATCAGTATGTGAATTAAGTTTCCCAATTAAATCATTAGGGTCTTTAGGTTTTAATAAATCTAACGCCTTACTAAAATTAGATTTAAGAAAATTTAAGGAATTTTTTGCTCCAACAATATTAGCAAATTTAATTAAACTTGATATTTTAAGAGGGCCAGTAATTCCCACATGAACTGGTATACTTTGTTTAGAAATGAAATCTATTATAGGCTGAGGATCCAATAACCATTGGGTTACTATGTAATCAGCATAAGGCTTTTTATCTATCATAGCTTTTTCTAAATCTGAATCGGATATATCAGGACTCCCCTCTGGATGTCCAGCAATTCCTATCTTCATCTTCTCAAAATAACCAGTCTCTAAAAGTTGATATGAGCTATCAAACTTACCCGCAGGTTCACGTCCACCACCTATAACTAGAACTTGTTTAACACCTCCGTCTTTACACATATCAACGTAATCCTTAAGCTGATTATCATTCTCAATTGACCTAGCTGGAAAATGAGGAATTGGATTATAGCCTTTTTTTACAAGGTTTATTGCCTGTTGAGCCGTTTCTTTATAATCCCCACCTGGAAGCATTGTAATATATATGTCTTTTAATGCTGGTAAAGTGCTCAAGTCAGCTTTAGGTCCAATTTCTAATGAAAATTTCATTAAGCCGATACTTATTTATTTTATAAAAACTGTCTATAAAAATCGTAGAACAAATTGAAACAGTTTATTTTTTTTGACCTCTGTGTTTTTGGATCCTTTGACCGTACTGTTGTGTGACTCGGTCAAAAATAATTGCTAAAGCAACTATGGCAAGACCATTCATCATGCCAAGAGCTAAATATTGATTAGATATAGACTGGAGTATTGGAATTCCAAGGCCTTTTACACCGATCATAGAAGCTATAACCACCATAGCTAATGCCATCATAATAGTCTGGTTAACTCCGGCAAAGATAGTAGGTAAAGATAATGGAATTTGAACTGATTTGAGTTTTTGCATAGGAGTTGCTCCAAACGCTTCACTGGCTTCTAATGCTTCCTTATCTACTTCCCGAATTCCAAGATTGGTTAATCTTACAACCGGTGGTAATGCATAAATACAAACTGCTAATAAACCTGGTACTTTCCCAATACCTAAAAGCATAATAATAGGAATTAGATATACAAAGCTTGGTATTGTTTGCATCATATCTAAAATAGGTAGAATTGATTTTTCAGCCCTATTTGATTTTGACATCAAAACTCCAATTGGAATTCCAACTACTATGCAAACTAATGTAGCTACTGAAATTATAGCAACTGTAGCCATACAGTTTTTCCACATTCCAAAATAACCAATAACCAAGAAACACAACATAGTTCCTATAACTAATTTTATACTTCTTGAGCCAATCCATGCTAACAGACCAAAAACCCCAATTACTATAGGCCAAGGACTTGTTATTAATAATTTTTCAAGCCATATTAAAAAAAATAATAATGGATCAAAGAAACTTTCGATAGCATCGCCATAAGCTCTAGAAAAATCTTTAAAACCTAAGTCAATTCCTTTTTTAAGGTCTCTTAGAGCCTCTCTATCCATTTCAGGAATTTTGTTGAAGAAATCCATGTTACCTATTTTTAAATCTGAACCCGTTTATAAAACGGGTTCAGATAATTTATATTATTAAAGTGATGCTTTGATTGCTTTCTTAGCTTTTCCTGACACCCACTTAGACCATACGTCTTCTTGAGTTTTTAGGAATTCTATTGCAGCATCTGCACCTTCGGCTTGGTTTTCACCCATCCACACCAACATTCCATTCATCACTGGACCAGGGTAAACTCTTTTCTTAAGATATTTCATACCATCTTTTCCAGCAGTCTTTTTGAAATTGTCAGTAGTTATTGTGAAAACTTCAGATTTAACCCATGAAGATTGTTTAGGGTCAGCACATTCTTGCTCTGGTTTAACTAAACAGTTATCCCAGTTATCTTTACCACCCCATTCTCCCATGTCTACAGCCTGAAGGTTATATTTTCCAACTAAAGAAGTTGGTGACCAATAATAACCAAACCAGTTTTCTCCTCTTTCAGCAGCCTTAGCTATTGAACCATCTAATCCAGCAGCAGAACCAGTCTCTACTATTTTCCAACCTTTACTCTCCATCTCCCATGCTCTAAAATGGTTTCTGTTACTTATTTCACAGCTCCATCCCGGAGGACAAATATGAAATCCACCTTTTGATGGATCTTCTGGATGTGGAAAAAGATCTGGTCTTTTTAAAATTTCAGCAGCACTAGTTAGCTCAGGATTTTTTTCTAATGTAGCAGGTAATACCCACCATCCTTCACCCAAACCAGTAATCGGAGCTTTATTAATTGAATGCATTTTGCCTTCATCTACTGCTTGATTTAAAGCAACGATTGCAGCATTAGCCCAAAACTCAGGAGCTACATCAGGCTCACCTTTTTCTTGCATAGATGTGAAAGTCGGCATTGTTGCACCAGGCACAAGCTCTACTTCACAACCATAACCTTTTTCAAGTATAACTTTATCAACTTCAGCCATGAAATTTGCAGAAGCCCAATTCATGTTTGCAATTGATATCTTTCCGCAGGCAGCATTCGCAATTCCACTAAAAGAAGTGAAACCTAGAATTACTAAAGCAGAAAGTAATATTTTTTTGATTTTCATTATTTTCCCTTTGTTAAATTTAACTATATAATCTGACCACATTGGCCCCTAAAAAGCAAATCAGATTCAACTAAAAGTTGAAATAAAAATGTCTTTTATAAGGTATAATTTTATAATAATTTTTAAACTAATGAAAAAAGTATCAATTAATAATCAAATTGGTTTCAAATTTAATTTAAATTGTAAAACAGTTTTTCAACAATCAATCATCAGAGACAGTTACTAAAATTTTCCTCGAATTAAGAAAAATTAATTACAATTTAATTTAAAGGAGGAAAAATGAAAAAAAATTTAATTACAAGATTAAACGAAGGTCCAATTCTTTGTGCAGAGGGATACTTATTTGCTATGGAAAGAAGAGGATATCTGTCTGCTGGAGCTTTTGTACCAGAGGTAGTCTTAGAGCACCCAGAAGTAGTTACGCAATTACATAAAGAGTTTATAAGATCTGGTTCGGATGTTGTGCAAGCCTTTACTTATTATGGACATAGAGAAAAATTAAGATTGATTGGTAAAGAAGATTTACTTGAACCATTACAAAAAAATGCTTTAAAAATTGCAAAAGATGCGGCAAATGAATTTAAAGATTTAGATCTTATGGTTTGTGGTGACGTTGCAAATACAAATATTTATAACCCAACAGATAAAAAATCTCATGCTGAATGTCAAAAAATGTATGAGGAACAAGTAAAATGGGCAAAAGAAGCTGGTGTAGATTTTGTGATTGCGGAAACAATTAATTGGACAGGAGAAATGGAAATAGCTTTAAAAGCAATTAAGCAAGAAGGGCTTATTGCTGTTGCTAACTTTGCAATACCTAAGGGAGATTTAACTAGAGAAGGTCATACAGCAGAAGATGCTTGTAAAATGATTGAAGATCAAGGAGCAGATGTTGTGGGTTTGAATTGTTATAGAGGACCTAAAATGACAATGAAATTATTAAAAAAAATTAGAGATAAAGTTTCTTGCCACGTCGCTGCTCTGCCAGTTCCATACAGAACCTCGGAAGAGTATCCAGGTTTTTTAAATCAACCCAAAGAAACTGTTGACCCTGACTGCTCTTGTATACCCGGTGATAATATTTTTCCTGTGGCCCTTGATCATTTATATTGCAATAGATTTGAAATGGGTGAGTTTGCAAAAGACTGTGAAGAAATGAATGTAAATTTTATTGGAATATGTTGTGGCGCTGAACCCCATCATGTCAGAGAAATGGCAGTAGCACTTGGAAGAAAACCAGAGTCTTATAAATATTATCCAGACATAAGTAGACACTGGTTACACGGAAAGGATAAATCTTTTTTAGAACTAAATACCAGTATGAAGAAAAAATATTAACATGGAAAAAAATGCAAAAGTAGTAATTATTGGCGGTGGAGTAGTTGGCTGTTCAATACTTTACCATTTAGCAAAATTTGGTTTAAAAGATTGCATTCTATTAGAGAGAAATGAACTAACTTCTGGTTCATCTTGGCATGCCGCAGGAAATGTTCATGTAATTTCATCAGATCCAAATATTTCAAGAATGATGGCTTATACAATTGGCTTATATAAAGAGATAGAAAAAGAGTCTGGCCATTCAGTAGGTTTTAAGCCAAGTGGAGGATTTTATTTAGCCTCAAATGATGTTTGGGCAGAGTATTTAAAAAGAGAAAGATCTAAAGCAAGATATATGGGCTTAGATCAAGAATTCATTTCATTAGAAGAAGTTAAAAAGAAAAATCCACTTATTGATCCATCTAGATATTTATTAGCATTATGGGATCCAATTGATGGTGAAGTTGATCCATCAGGTGTGACGTACGCTTTTGCAAAAGCAGCAAAAGTTCATGGTGGAAAGTATTACACACACACGGTTGTCAAAGATACCAAACAAAAACCAGATGGATCGTGGGATGTATTCACAGACAAAGGAAATATAAATGCTGAAATAATTATAAATGCTGGTGGTTTATGGGCTAGAGAAGTTGGTAAACTTTCTGGTGTCGACTTACCAGTTCAACCGATGGAACATCATTATTTAATTACAGAGGCGATACCTGAAATTGAAGCTATGGGGGATCAAAGACTTCCAATAGGTACAGATTTTGAGGGAAATATTTATTTTCGACAAGAGGGAAAAGGAATGCTGCTTGGTACTTACGAACCGAAATCAACACCTTGGAAGGTAGATGGAACTCCAATGAATTTTGGTCACGAACTTCTAGAACCAAAATTAGAAAATATTCAAGATCGCCTTGCAATTGGATTTAAAAGAATGCCAGCATTAGAAAAAGCAGGAATTAAAAATATTGTCAATGGGCCATTTACTTTTGGACCTGATGGCAGTCCACTTATTGGACCCGTTCCAGGTATGAAAAATTATTGGGTAGCAGTTGGTGTAATGGCAGGATTTTGTCAAGGTGGTGGTGTTGGGAAATGTATAGCTGAATGGATAATTGATGGAGAACCATCAATTGATGTATGGGCAATGGATGTTGCTCGATTTGGAGAATATGCAACTCCTCAGTATGGAACTATAAAATCTTCAGAAAATTATGAAAGAAGATTTATTATGACTTTTCCAAACGAGACATTACCAAAAGGTAGAAAACAAAAAACAACTGCACTGTACGATCGTTTTGTAAATCAGGGTGCCGTTATGGGAGATGGTTTTGGTTTAGAAAGTGTTCTGTGGTTTGCAAATAATAAAGAAGACGCATATGAAGAACCAACAATTAAAAGATCTCGATCTCACAGCTATGTTTCTAAAGAAGTTATTAATGTAAGAGAAAATGTTGGAGTAATGGAACTTGCAAATTTTTCAAAACATGAATTTAAGGGACCGGACTCTAAAAAATTTTTAGATTATGTAATGGCTGGAAAAATACCTAAACCAG
This sequence comes from uncultured Pelagibacteraceae bacterium, assembly GCA_902515185.1. Classification (GTDB taxonomy): domain Bacteria; phylum Pseudomonadota; class Alphaproteobacteria; order Pelagibacterales; family Pelagibacteraceae; genus Pelagibacter. The sequence continues at coordinate 46,467 of CABXTN010000002.1, forward strand.
GGAGAATTTCATTAAGCCCAATGTTAACAAAAAAAGGAAAACTTTATGGTGATCTTACTATAGCTTGTATGGATGAGAATGAGTATATGATTTTTGGATCTGGAGCAGCTCAAGAAATGCATAGAAGATGGTTTGAAAATCATCTTGGAAAATTTGATGTAAAATATAAAAATCGATCAGATGAATTTCATGGACTAGCTATATCAGGACCTAAATCGCGAGATGTATTACAAAAAGTTGTGAGAGAAGAAGTTTCAAATAAAAACTTTAAATTTAGAGACTCTAAAAGAATGTATGTGGCAGGCGTTCCAGCGATTGTAAATAGAATTTCTTTCACAGGTGAACTTGGTTATGAAATCTATGTGGCACCTCACTATCAATTAAAATTATATGAAGAGTTAACCAATGCTGGAAAGGAATTTAACATTAAACCATTTGGCCTAAGAGCTCTAATGTCGATGAGACTTGAAAAAAATTGGGGTGCTTGGACACTTGACTATAGACCTGATTTTACTGCAAAAGAGACTGGTTTAGATACATTTATTAATTGGGATAAAGAATTTATAGGCAAAAAGTTTGCAAAAGATGACAATAGTAAAAACAAACTTATACCAATGATTGTTGAAACAAATGACATAGATGTAACTTATAACGAAGCTGTTTTAAAAAATGATAAAGCAATTGGCTATATTACTTCGGGAGGTTTTGCTCACTTTGTAAATAAAAGTATTGCGTTTAGTTATTTGGATACAAATGAATTAAATTCTGGAAAAGGTATTCAAGTAGAAATTAATGGTGATCTATTTAATTGCTCAACAATTAAAGAGCCTCTTTATGATCCAAGTGGACAGAAAATGAGGAGCTAATGGCACAAAAAGATGTAGGAAATAAAGTTCCAATTTATAAATTAAAAAAAACAGATGAAGTAATGAAGTATTACGATGAGTGGGGTGAGGACAATAAATATGACAAAGATATGGTCAATTGGAACTATACAGGACCCAAAGAGACAACCGAAGTTTTTATTAAGCATGAAAAAAATAAAGATGCTAAAATATATGACGCTGGCTGTGGCACTGGTTTAGTTGGTGTTGAATTAAAGAAACATGGGTTTTCAAGTTTTTATGGAGCAGACCTTTCTCAAAAACTTTTAGATTTAGTTCCGAAAGGACTATACAAAAGCTTAGATAAGGTAGATTTAAATAAACCAATAAATTGTGAAGATAATTTTTATGATGGCGTGATGTGCGTTGGCACATTTACTTTCGGTCATGTAAAACCTCCTGCCTTAGATGAGTTTATAAGAATCACAAAAAATAAAGGTCTTATCTGTTTTACTATTAATGAAGGAATTCATGAGGAATACGGTTTTGATGAAAAAATAAAAGAGTTAAAAGTTCAAAATAAATGGAAAGAAATTGAATTTTTTAAGTCAGACTATATTGCAAGTAAAGACGTAAATGCTTGGCTTGGTTTGTATGAAGTGATAAAATAAAGTATGTCTGAAATTTACAATATTATAGACAAGAAAAAATTAGATATTGTAAGTAAACCTATTCACGAAGCACATGGCTTACCGAACGAGTGTTACACTAATAAAGAATATACATTAATCGAGAGAAAAAAATTATTTGAGGATAAGTGGATAGTGATTGGCGCTGCAAGTGCTTTACCTGAAATTGGTGATGCAAAGCCAATTGATCTCTTAGGAATTCCAATTTTAATAGTTAGAACGAAAGCTAATCAAATTAAAGTTTTTCATAATGTTTGCAGCCACAGAGGTTTAAAATTAGTGAGCAAACCAGGGAAAATTAAAAATTTAATAAGGTGCCCTTATCATTCTTGGTCATATAATTTGGAGGGTGAGTTGAAGGCCACACCACATATTGGGGGTATGAATATTCATGAAACTCCAAAATTTGAAAAATCAAAAAGTAATTTGAAAGAAATCAGGTCTTATATTTGGTTAGATCTTATTATGATTAATATTAATAATAATGAAATCTCTTTTGAAGAATACATAAAACCTTTAAGTGATAGATGGGAAGAGTTCTGGCCGGTAAAAGATAGAGATTTAATAAATCACTCAAATGATTATGGATATTTTAAGTTAAATGCAAAATGTAACTGGAAATTTGCAATTGAAAATTATTGCGAAAGTTATCACTTGCCCTGGGTACACCCAGGATTAAATTCTTATTCTAAAATAGAAGATCATTACCATATTCAAGGATTACCAAATCGTTTTGCGGGACAGGGAACTGTTGTTTATAATCCTCGATTTAAGGGAAAGGAAAAGTTTCCATGTTTTCCCAATTGGCCAAAAGAGAAAGAAAATATTGCAGAATATGTAGCTTTATTTCCAAACGTTATGCTTGGAATACATAAAGATCATTATTATGCATATTGGTTAGAGCCAATTAACCATGAGTTTACTCTAGAACATATGGAAATATATTATGTAGGAGAAGAGGCAGCCAACGCTAAAAAATTTAAATCTTTGAGGGAGCAAAATCATAAGCAATGGCAAGACATACAAAAGGAAGATGTTGATATAATTCAAGGAATGCAGACTGGTAGAAATTCTCCAGTCTATAATGGTGGAAACTTTTCTCCAGTAATGGATAATCCAACACATCATTTTCATAAATGGGTGGCACAAAATTTAATTTAAATGAAATTTAAAAGAAAAATAACTCCAGATACAAAATTTACACCAAAATTTATTACCAAAAAAAGATTACGAGAGGATGAAATTAATTTTGATAAATTAAGATCTTATAGGCTTGATAGAGTTAAAAAAGAATTAGTAAAGAATAATTTAGAAGCTTGTATTTTGTTTGATCCTGTTAATGTTAGATATGCTTTAGACTCGGTTAATATGAGTGTTTATAACATGCATAATTTAACAAGATATTGTTTTGTACCAGTCAATGGACCAACAATTTTATATGAATATTTTAATTGTGAGATTTTATCTAAAGGCTTAAATTTAATTGACGAAATTAGACCAGCAATAACTTGGGATTATTTTAGCAATGGAGATCAAGCTAGCGCTCAATTAAAAAAGTGGATAAACGAAATAAAAGATCTTTCAAAAAATTATTTTAAAAGTAAGCGAGTTGCAATTGATGTCATAAATGGACCTGCAGTTTCAGAACTTAGTAAAGAAGGAATTAAAGTAGTCGATGCTAAATTGATTTTAGAACAAGCAAGGGTAATTAAGTCACCCGATGAACTGACATGTATGAAAGCTGCATTAGAAGTTGCTGATATAGGTGTTGCAAAAATGAGAGAAGAATTAAAACCTGGTATGACTGAAGACGAACTTTGGTCTATATTACATAAAACAAATATTGAATATGGTGGTGAATGGATTGAATGCAGAATACTTTCTTCAGGTGAAAGAACAAATCCATGGATGCAAGAAAGTAGTAATAAAATAATCCAAACTGGTGAAATAGTTGCTTTTGATACAGATATGGTTGGTCCATATGGATACTGTGCAGACATTTCAAGAGCATATGTGGTGGGCCATAAATTTAATGATGAGCAAAAAAAACTTTATTCAATGGCCACTGATCAAATCGATCATAATGCTCGATTAATAAAACCTGGAATGTCTTTTAAAGAATTTGTTGAAAAATCATGGATATTACCTGATGAGTATTATGGAAATCGATATTCATGTATGGTTCATGGAATTGGTCTTTGTGATGAGTGGCCACAAATCAAATATCCAACCGATGGAGGCGAACAGGGTGGAAGTTTTGAAAAAAATATGACAATTACATTAGAAAGCTACATTGGAAAAGTTGGTGGCAAAGAAGGAATTAAGCTTGAACAACAATACTTAGTTGGACAAAACGGATTAGAGTTAATGTCTCACCATCCTTTAGAAAAAATATAATGAAAATTATTTTAATAATGGGACTGCCTGGTGCAGGCAAAACAACTTTAGCAAACGAACTTGCTTCAAAAATTAATGCAAAGAGATTAAATGCAGATGAGGTAAGGAGAACAGCTAATGATTGGGATTTTTCTGCTGAGGGAAGAAAAAGACAAGCAAAAAGAATGGCAGAACTTGCAATAAAATTAAAAGAGGAAGGAAATTACGTAATTGCAGATTTTATTTGTCCAACACCTGAGGCACGAAAATTATTTCCAGCAGATTATGTAGTTTGGGTAGATACAATCCAAAAAGGAAGATTTGAAGATACAAATCAAATGTTTGTAAAACCAGAAAAATTTAATTTTCATGTTACGTCACAAGATGCTAAGAACTGGACACCAAAAATATTAGAGGATATAAAAAATGATATATAAATGGGATAATAAAAAACCAACAGCCCAAATGCTTGGTAGATGGCAGCCATTTCACGACGGACACTATGCCTTATTTAAAGAAATAATTAAAAAAACTGGACAAGTCTGTATTCAGATAAGAGATGTACAGGGAGTAGATGATAACCCATTTGATTTTGAAACTGTTAAAAAAAAAATTGAAGAAAGATTAAATCCAGAATTCGAAGGAAGATTTAAAGTTATGCTAGTTCCGAATATTACAAATATTTGTTATGGTAGAGGAGTGGGATATAAAATAGAAGAAGTTGTTTTACCTGATGAAATACAAAAAATATCAGCAACAAAAATAAGAGCAAAAATGAGAGAGGATGGCGATCTTAAGTGAATGAAAGATTAGGTTCCATTGTAGATTTAGAAAAATATCCAATTCATGATCTTGATTCATCAGCTATTAAAGACTTAATTTCAAGGTGTAAAGAAGAATTAAATAATAATAGTTGTGCAGTCATAAAAAACTTTATTTTACCAAAATCCTTAATGACAATGAACAAAGAGTTAGAATGTCAGTTAGATGAAGTTTATATGTCTAAAGAAAAAATCAATGCCTATTTGTATGCTAAAGACGACCCATCATTACCAAAGGAAAATCCAAAAAGAATCTTTATGGAAAGATTTAACGGTTATTTAAATTCAGATTGCTTTTCAGAAAATTCTGAAATGAAATTTCTTTACGAAACTGATGAATTATTAAAATTTGTATCTAAATGTCTTGGTGTCTCTCCTATTTATAGATGGGCTGACCCTTTAGCAAGGCACGCATATAATGTCATGGAGCCAGAGGGAATACTTCCTTGGCACTTTGATAGTTGTGAATTCACATTAAGTTTAATGATTCAAAAACCAGAAAAAGGTGGAATATTTGAATATTGTCCAAACATAAGATCTCCAGGAAATGAAAACTTTGAAGATGTTGCAAAAGTAATTAGTGGAGATAGGGAAAGAGTTAAACAATTAGACTTAGAACCAGGAGATCTTCAAATATTTAAAGGAAGGTTCACTTTGCATAGAGTTACAAAAATAGAAGGACAAAAACCAAGATATATGTGCATACCAGCCTATGTATTAGATCCATACAGAGTTAATACGCCCGAACATTCAAAAGCTATATATGGTAAAGTTTTACCAATTCATTATGAAAGAAATGAAAAAAGATCAGATGGATTGGCAGATTAAATAATGAGCAATATTAAAATCAAAAAACTTAATGAAGGTGTATCTTCAATCATAATTAACGAGCCAAAAGCTTATAATTCGTTATCATTTAAAAACCTAAATGATTTAATAAAAGCTTTCGATAATCTTAATGTTAGCAAATCAACTAAAGTCATTATTATAGAAGGATCGGGCCCAGGTTTTAGCGCTGGACATAATTTAAAAGAGGTAAGAGGTCTTAAATCAAAGTCTAAATATCAAAAACTTTTTAATCTTTGTTCAAAATTAATGATAAAAATTGTTGAGGGTAGAAAGCCTGTAATCGCAAAAGTACATGGTGCAGCTTTTGCAGCCGGATGTCAGTTAGTTGCAAGTTGTGATTTAGCTTACAGTACCAATGATGCAAAATTTGCTACTCCAGGTGTTAATATTGGATTATTTTGTAGTACACCTATGGTCGCTGTTAGCAGAAAAGTTAGTAGAAAAAAAATGATGAAGATGTTGCTTACAGGAGATCCAATAAATGCAAAATATGCAAAAGAAATTGGTTTGATTAATGATCATTTCTCAAAATCTAAACTTAATAAAGAAGTTTTAAAGATAGCTAATTTAATTGCATCAAAATCTAATTTAACAATTAAAATCGGAAAACAAGCATTTTATAAACAATTAGAAATGCCATTAAGAAAAGCATATGACTTTACTAGTAGGATGATGACTTTAAATATGATGGCTATGGATGCTAAAGAGGGAATATCAGCTTTTATAGAAAAACGAAAACCAAAATGGAAAAACAAATAATGAGTAATATTGAAAGCATACTAAGAGATTCAAAAACAATAGCTATGATTGGTGTTAGCTCTATGAAAAAAGGAGAAGACCCTAAAAATCTTAAAAGAAAACCGTCTAATATAGTAATGAAGTATATGCAGGATTTTGGATACAAAGTAATACCTATAAATCCATTTGCAAAAGGTGAAATTATTCATGGAGAAAAAGTTATTGGTGACTTAAAGGATATAGAAACAAAAATTGATATTGTTGATGTTTTTCGTCCTTCACCAGAAACACCAGAGATTGCAAAGCAAGCTGCAGAAATTGGTGCAAAAACACTCTGGTTACAATATGGAATTCAACATGAAGAGGCAAAAAAAATTGCCTCAGATAATAAAATGAATTATTTCGAAAATTTATGTATCAAGCAGGAGTATCAAAAAATTTTTGAAAAAATGAATCCCGTCTTTCCAGTTTTAAAAAAATAAAGTTTTAACAATGTATAAAAAAGTTTTCTTTTTTTTATTTTTAATTTTTATAAGCTCAAACTCATTAGCTAAAGAAACTGATAAAGCATATTTTGGTGGTGGATGTTTCTGGTGTATGGAGGAGTCTTTTGAAAAAGCTGAGGGTGTTATTGAGGTAATTTCAGGATATTCTGGTGGTACAACAGAAAATCCCACTTATAAAGAAGTAACTTATGGTGACACCGGACATTTTGAGGTTGTAGAGATTATTTATGATAAATCACTAACAAATTATAAAAAACTATTAGAAATTTTTTGGATCAATATTGATCCTTTTGATGCCAAAGGCCAATTCTGTGACAAGGGATACAGCTATAGATCTGTAGCTTTCTATAAAACAAATGATGAAAAGATAGAAATTGAAGAGAGTATTAAAGAAATTGAAAAAAAATTCAGCAAAGAGGTAGTAACTTATCTTAGAGAGTTTGATAAGTTTTATAATGCTGAAGTATATCATCAGAATTATTATCAAGAGAACTTTGTAAATTACTTATTATATAAAAAGGGTTGTGGTAGAGAAAAAAAATTAGATAGTATTTGGAATGAGTAAAAAAAAAATATTTTTAGTTTATAGTCATTATAGTGATAATTCATTTAACGCAGCTATAAGAGACACTTTTATAAAATCACTTAAAGATAAAGGGCACGAAGTTGATTGTGTTGACTTATATAAAGAAAAATTTAATCCAGTTTTTGCGGGTGAGAAGCCTGATGATGTAGTTTTAAATCACAGAGATAGAATTGAAAAAAGTGATGTTATTTCAATTATTGCACCAATTTGGAACTTTCGATTACCAGCAATAGCAGAAGGCTGGATTGATAAAGTTTTAGCACCACCGTGGGCATTCACATTTAAAAAGCTAGTAGGCAATTATGGTTATCCGATTGGGAATTTAAAAGGAAAAAAAGCTGTTATTTTTTGTACATATGGGTCACCTCAATTTGCAATAAGAACTTTCTTTTTAAACATGCCAACAAAAAGATTAAAAAGAGGAGTTTTCAATCTTTGCGGTATTAGGGATATTGTTTATAAAAGATTTTTTTCTGTCCCATTTGTTTCAGATGAAAAAAGAAAAAAGTTTCTTAACGAAGTAGTCGATACTGCAGATAAAATTTAAACTTTATCTTTGATATTCTACAAATTTTTTTAAAGATTTATTTAAAAACTTTTCAAAATATAGACCTTTTTTATGATTAGGCTTATTTGTAAAAAAAGATTTATTCATTTTAAAATCATAAGAAGGCTCAAAGAAAAATGGTATCGACATTCTTTTTGTTTTATTCCAAAGTACTCTATGATTTGTGGCTTTAAATTTACCTTTACTTAAAAACTCTAAAGCAAGACCTGTATTTACAATTAAAGCATTACGATTAAATGGAACATCGTACCACTTTTTGTTATTTCTATTTTGAACTTGCAAACCACCTTTTTTATCCTGATATAAAACTGTAAAAATTCCACTATCAACATGAGTTTCACATCCAAGAGCAACACCATCTTGTTTTGATATTTCAACGGGTTTTGTTTGATTTGGGTAAAAATTAAATCTTAAGGTGCTTAATGTTTTTTGTCTTCTAAATGCTATCTTTGATTTAACTATGTCTAGATTGTAAATTTTTATAATACTTTTAAATAAAGTTTCACTTAAATTAAAAATATTATCATAATAGTTTTCTAAAACTTTAATCGATTTTTTATTGAGTGATTTTTTAAGGTCTAGATACTCTATATATTGGTTCTTAAGTTTTGCTGCATAACTTTTTGTTACTTTTAGATCGCCGATGTCCAAACCTTCTTTTCCATTAACATCATTTGGAAAGTATCCTCTATAAATATTTTTGTTTTTTTTATTCCACTTTTTTGGTGCCAATTTCATTTTATTTAAATTTGATGATTTAAAAAAATTATTACCCACAGAAGTTATATCTTTTATATTTTTTTTACTTATTCCATGACTAATAATTTGAAAAAAGCCAACCTCAATGGAGGCCTTTTTGATTTTCAGCAAAGTCTTTTTTGCACGTTGTGTATTAAAGTTATTACTTATTAATGAGGAGACATTTATTGTTGGAATATAATTTTTACTCATCTTCTTACTGGTGTTTCAGTTGCAATATATTGATCTCTAACTTTTTCTCTAAAATAAATATAAACACCTGCGCTTATAATGCAAGCAACTCCAAAAAAAGTTCTTCCAGAAGGTATTTCATTAAACAAAATATAACCTGGTAGCATAGACATTATAATTAGAGAGTATTCAAAAAGTGATACTACCGAAGGTGATGCAATTATATAGGCAGAAAAAATTGAGACAAATGCAACTGATGCTGCTACCCCAAAAAATAAAATAAATTTCCAAGTATAATTAAAGTCTATAAACCACTCTCTAAATATGAATTGCATTGTGGGATCAAAATTTGGTTTATTAAATTGTCCATTACCCATTAAAAGAAATATAACTACTAATATTGAGATTGAGATAAGGTAAAAATAAAATAATTGAGTATAAATATTATCTTTATCTGATGTATATTTTGTAATTACCATTGAAGCAGCATAAAAAAATGCACTAAGTACAGGTAAAAGATTTTTGTATTCAAAATTAGTGAAATTAGGATTTAAAACTATATACACACCCATAAATCCAAATATGATTGCAGACCACCTTCTTATACCAATAAATTCCTTTAAAAAAAATTTTGCAAAAATTGAAACAAAAAAGGGACTTGAGAAGAATAAAGCATTCGCAGTAGCTAAAGGCATATATGTAAGAGATATAAAAAATGCTGAAAAGGCTAAAAAGTGCAATACAACTCTTACAATTGTAAGTAACGGATAATTAGTTTTAAGCAAAACTTTTTTTTTTGTAATTTTGATAAAACAAAACAATAAAAAGGCAGCCACAACATATCTTCCAAAAAAAATCTCGTATAATGCTGATCTTTCAAATATAAATTTAATAAGAGCATCTTGCATTGCAAATAAACTCATTGCAATTATGATCAGTATAATACCTCTTGGATTATTATTTGTGGTTTGCATATCGCAAACTATCATTTTTTTTATTTTAAAAAATAAAATTCTATGAGACTATACATAATGAGTGAAAAGATTTTTGTTCAAAAAACTGGCAGTTGTATTTGTGGGAAAGTGAAGTTTACCGTTAAACTTGATGAAATACCTCGAGTTTTTAATTGTCATTGTGAGGACTGTAGAAAAAAAATAGGTGGAATAATTTCAATTATAGAATTGAGAGAGAATGCTATTGATCTTAAGATAGATGAATTATCTGTTTATGAACATAATGGTGGAAGTAATAATAAAATTAAAAAACATTTTTGTAAAATTTGTGCGGCTCCAGTTTTAACATATGTACAAAAATGGGATAAATTTTATCTATACGCTGGATTACTTGATGACATCAGTATACTTAAAAAAGCTATCAATATATTTTACGAAGACTCCCATTTTCCTTTTATGGAAATTCAAAATAGCAAACTTAAATTGTAATTATTTACCTTTGGTCAAAGACTCTTTTAATTCTTTATTAGTTATATAGCCTTTAACATTTCCTTGTTTATCAACAACTTCACAATTTGCGTTAGTGCAAACAACTTGAGGGAGGAACTCTTCAATAAATTGATCCTCTTGCACTTTGACTAAATTCGTTTTATCCATTCCATTCACTTTATCTTTTGGTGTCATAATAACTTTGGCTTTTATAACTTTCGCTCTATTTACATCTTTAACAAAAGCTGCAACATAATCATCTGCTGGATTCATTATTATATCAACCGGTCTTCCAACTTGAACAAGTTTTCCTGCATTTAAAATACCTATATGATCCCCTAATCTCAAAGACTCGTCTAAATCGTGAGTTATGAAAACAATAGTTTTTTTTAATTGACTTTGAAGATCTAGAAGTTGTTTTTGCATATCACTTCTAATTAGAGGATCTAAAGCAGAAAATGCTTCATCCATTAACATTATGTCAGTATCTGTTGCAAGCGCTCTCGCAAGACCGACTCTTTGTTGCATTCCCCCTGATAATTGATTTGGATATTGATTTTCAAAACCACTTAAACCTACTGACTCTATTTTTTCCATAGCTGTTTTATTTCTTTCATTCTCAGTAATACCTTGCATTTCCAAACCATAACCAACATTTTGAATGACAGTTTTATGTGGGAATAAACCAAATCTTTGAAAAACCATGCTCATCTTATGTCTTCTAAAATCTATAAGTTTATCTTTGCTCAATGTAAGTACATCAGTACCTTCAACAATTATTTCACCTTCAGTAGGATCAATTAATCTATTTAAGTGCCTTATGAGTGTAGATTTTCCTGATCCAGATAAACCCATACAGACAAAGATTTCTCCCTCTTCTATTTTCATTGAAACATTATCGAGACCAACTGTGTGACCAGTATTTTCTAAAATTTCCTCCTTAGAAGAACCATCTTTTACTAATGGTAAAACTGATTTTGGATTATTACCAAAAATTTTATAGACGTTGTTAATCTCTATTTTTGACATGAGTATTTGTAACAGCTGAAACCAACTTATGAAAACTAATAAATTAACTTACAACTAAAAATTGAGGTTATTTACTTAAGTTTTTATTAATTATGGTAAAAAATAATTAAAAAATTTATATTTCGAAACCTTTTTCCTCAGGCTCATTATCTATTAGCTCATTTGGAAAGTTTGGTGCCCTAAAGTCAATATTTAATTTATCCTCAAATCTTTTCACAACCATGGAAGACCAGGCTCTTGAACCATATTTTTTTTTAGCATCTTTAAAAATTTCTAAAATTAATGGAGATATTTCCAAATCAGAGTTTAACTTGTTTGCTAATTCATTAAATAGTCCCACATCTTTTTCAACAAGATCCATTGTGAAATTTATATTATAAGAGCCATTAAGTATTACTTGGCTTTCAGTTTCATGTACAAATGAGTTACCAGATGAAACGGCAATACCTTTAAATGTTTTTCCTAAATCCAAATTAGATTTTTTTGCTACAGCCCACGCTTCACCTAAAGCAGCCAAATGTACGGATGCAAGATAATTTGTTATAACTTTTAAAATTGATGCACTGCCTAGTTCTCCAGTATGAAGTATTTTTCTTCCCATTGATTTAAGAGCAGGAAGAATTTTATCAAAAGCATTTCTTTCACCCCCAACAAAAATTGCTATGTTACCAGTGGCTGCTCTATGACATCCTCCGCTCACTGGACCATCAAGAGGTATACCGCCTTTGTCCGATATTAATTTTCCAATTCTTTTAACTTCAGATTCATCGGTTGTACTCATTTCAAGCCAAATTTTTTTATTTGAAATCCCTTTAAGTATTCCGTCAGGTCCTTCTATGACTTCGGAACAAATCTGAGGTGATGGTAAACAGGTTATAATTAAATCTACATTTTCAGCTAACTCTTTTGATGTTTTAGAGACTTTTGCACCTTTTTTTTTGAATTCTTTTAAAAGATTATCATCCAAATCTCTAACCGTTAGATCGAATTTATTTCTTAGTAGGCTTCCAGCTAATTTGCCACCTACATTTCCCAGTCCAATAAAGCCTATTTTCATGTGCGTCCTAATTAGTAAATTAATTATTATTTTTACATGATATATTTAAATCTGAAAAATGTATTTAAATAAAATCAAATTTTTTGAAAATATCATATTTGTTATATTAATTTCATTATTATTAACAAATCTTGCTAAAGCAGATTTAATTAAACCAAATAGTGGAATTGAACCAATTCAAGTTGTTAAAATTCAATTAAGAGGTTTAAAAAACAATGATCAGCTATATAAAGATGGTGGTATTGAACAAACCTGGGAATTTGCTCATCCAAAAAATAGAAAATTTACTGGACCCCTTACCAAATTTAAGAGCATGATCAAAGGAGACGATTTTTCAATGTTGTTAAATCATAAAGAACATAAAGTAAAAGAAGTTTTTTTGTCAGATGATGTGGCAACGTTTGAAGTAACAGTTTTAAATTCAGACAAAGAATATTTTAAATTTAAATGGCAGGTTGAAAAATTTAAAAAAGAAGGGACGCTTAAAAATTGTTGGTTAACAACAGCAGTATCTTCCCCAATATCGATAGGATCCTCTATATAATGCAAAAGATACCTGATTATATAAGAATAGTAATTTTGATGGGAATATTATGCATTCCACCAATTGGAGCGACCCAAATTGGATGGTTTTTTTGGGGAAAAGAAGTTGGAATTAATTGTGGTATGGTCACAGGAATAATTAGTGTGACTGTGGCGGCATATCTCATGTACCAAAAGGGATGGAGAGATTCTGATGATGACTATTAAATTTATGTTTCACTAAGATCATAAATTTAGTAGAAATCCAAATATGAAATCTAAAGCTAAAGTAGTTGTTGTTGGTGGTGGAGTTGTTGGAGTAAGTGCTCTTTATCACTTGGCAAAAAAAGGATGGTCCGATGTTGTTCTTGTAGAAAGAAAAGAACTGACGTCAGGATCTACTTGGCACGCAGCTGGTCTTTTACCATTATTTAACATGAGTTATTCAGTAGGACAGCTTCATAAATATGCAGTCAATCTTTACAAAAAGTTAGAGGAAGAAACAGGAAAGAATGTAGGTTTTAGTGTAGTTTCAAATATAAGATTAGCAAACAACAAAGATAGAATGGATGAGTATTTCCAATATGCTGGAGTAGCTCAAACAATTGGTGTTGATGTTAAATTTTTAACACCAGATCAAGTAAAAGAAATTTGGCCTTTATGTAATACATCAGATTTAGTTGGAGCTATTCAACATCCAGAGGATGGATATATTCAGCCTGCCGATTTAACGCAAGCTCTAGCAACAGGAGCGAGAAATAGAGGTGCTGAAATTTACAGAAACACAACAGTAGTAGGAATTAAACAAACTAAAGAAGGTTGGGTCGTTGAAACGGATAAAGGGACAATTGAATGTGAACATGTTATTTCATGTTCAGGAAACTTTGCAAGACAAACTGGAAAAATGGTAGGATTAGATATACCTGTTATACCAGTTGAGCATCAATATATTGTGACTGAACCACATCCAGAAATTCAAAAAAGAAAAAAAGATGGTTTACCAGAAATGGGAGTATTAAGGGATAGTGATAGCAGATGGTACATGAGAGAAGAGGCGGGAGGTTTAATATTAGGACCTTATGAAGATGGTGCACCCGCTTGTTATGTAAATGGACCGTCAAAAGAATCTGAATATGAGTTATTTCAAGAAGATCTTGATAGACTGGCACCACACATTGAGGGAGCAATTCACAGAGTTCCTGCATTTGGTGAGGTTGGAGTAAAAAAAGTTTATAATGGTGCTATTTGTTATACTCCAGATGGAAATCCTATTGTTGGACCAGCTTGGGGTTTGAAAAATTTTTGGATAAACGAAGGACATAGTTTTGGTATTACAGCAGCAGGAGGTGCTGGATGGCAGTTAGCAGAATGGATTGTTGATGGAGAGCCAACAATTGATATGTTGGGTGTAGAACCTAGAAGATATGGAGATTATTGTTCAAAATCTTATTTAAAAGAAAAGAATGAAGAAGCTTATAGTCATGTTTTCATCACACACTTTCCTGATGAAGAAAGACCTGCAGCAAGACCTCTTAGAACCGCACCATGTTATGACAGAATGAAAAATTTAGGAGCGGTATTCGGTCAAAAATTTGGATGGGAAAGACCTAATTTTTTTGCAACTGATGGAATGGAGCAGAAAGATGATTGGTCTTTTAGAAGATCTAATTGGTTTGAAGCAATAAAAAAAGAGTGCAAAAATGTTAGGGAGAATGTTGGTCTTTTAGATATGTCAGCATTTGCTAAATGTAGAATTAAAGGACCAAAAGCTGAGGAATTTTTAGATAAATTAGTTGCAAATAAATTGCCAAAAAAAATTGGAAGAATTAATTTATGCCACGCTTTAAATACTAAAGGAGGAGTACATTCAGAATTTACTATTATGCGTGAAGCAGAAGATAGTTTTTATTTAGTTTCAGCAGGAGCATATCAAAGACTCGATCATGATTGGATATTAAAGTGGATGCCGAGTGATGGCTCAGTACAATTTGAAAACCTGACAAACAGCATGGGTGTTTTGGTGGTTTCAGGACCAAAGGCTAGAGAGTTAATGACAAGAGTTTCAAAAGATGATTTTTCTAATGAAAACTTTAAATGGCTAAGTGCAAAAAATGTGGATATTGGCTTTGCTCCTGTAAATGCTATGAGAGTTAACTTTGTAGGTGAGCTGGGCTGGGAACTACATCATCCAATTGAATATCAAAATCATATTTTTGATAAGTTAATGGATGCAGGTAAAGATCTTAATCTAGAACCTTATGGAATAAGAGCAATGAATAGCTTAAGAGTAGAAAAATCATATAAACTTGTGGGAACGGAACTATCAATAGAATATTCACCTTATGAAAGCGGTTTAGATAGATTTGTTCATCCAAATAAAGGAAGTTTTATTGGATTAGATGCATTAAACAAATGGAGAGAGAAAGGGTTCGATAATAAATTGATAACTTTAGAAATACATAATGTAACAGATGCAGACGTGTTAGGAAATAATCCAATTTATGAAAATGGTAAAGTAATTGGAAGAGCTACAGGTGGCGATTTTGGATTTAGACTTAATAAATCAATTGCGTTAGGAATGGTTAAACCGGAACTAGCAAATGTTGGACAAAAATTAAAAATTGATATACTTGGCAAAATGCATGAGGCAACAATTCTTGAAGAAAGTCCTTATGATCCAGAAAATAAATTGTTGAGAGCATAATGAAAATATTAGTAGCAGTAAAAAGAGTAATTGATTACAACGTTCAAATAAGAGTTAAAGAGGATGGAAGTGGCGTTGTGACTGATAACGTTAAAATGTCAACCAATCCACCAGACGATAATGCAGTGGAAGAAGCAGTTAAAATTAAAGAAGCTGGAAAAGCAACTGAGGTTGTTGCAATTACTGTTGGTGAAGAAAAAGCTCAAGAAACAGTTAGGAAAGCATTGGCAGTAGGAGCAGATAGAGGAATTCATGTTAAAGCTGAAGGCATTCTTGAACCATTAGCGGTATCAAAAATTTTGCAAAAAGTTGTTGAAAAAGAAAAACCTGATTTAGTATTTATGGGCAAGCAAGCAATAGACGATGATTGTAATCAAACTGGTCAAATGTTAGCTGCTTTATTAAATTGGCCTCAAGCGACTTTTGCATCAAAGATTGATGTCAAAGATAAATCTTTAGAGGTTACAAGAGAAGTTGATGAGGGATTGGAAACAATTTCAGTAAACGTACCAGCGATTATAACCTGTGATTTAAGACTAAATGAACCTCGATATGCATCTTTACCGAATATTATGAAGGCTAAAAAGAAGCCATTAGAGCAATTAAGTGCTACAGATTTAGGTATTGATACTAAACCAAGAATCGAGCAAATTAAGGTAGAGGAACCACCTAAAAGAAAAGCAGGGATTAAAGTAGGAAGTGTTTCGGAGTTAGTACAAAAATTAAAAAATGAAGCAAAGGTAATATAATGTCAGTTTTATTAATTGCAGAACATAATAATAAAGAGCTTAAGCCTTTTACATTAAATGCAATAACTGCAGCTTCTCAAATAGATCAGGAGTTACATATTTTGGTGATTGGGTATAATGCAGACAATGCAGCAAAGGCAGCATCATCAGTGCCTTTAGTTAAAAAAGTTATTCATATAGATAATTCAATCTATGAAAATTATTTAGCTGAAAATTTTACACCTGCAATAATCAAACATGCAGAAAACTATTCACATATAATTTGTTCAGCTAATACATTTGGTAAAAATTTAATGCCAAGAATTGCAGCTTTAATGGATTGTTCTCAAATAAGTGATATAATCAAAGTTGTTTCACCAGATACATTTTTAAGACCAATTTATGCAGGCAATGCATTTGCTACAGTTAAAAGTAATGACAAAAAAAAATGCGTTACTATCAGACCAACTTCATTTGATGCCGCACCTTCAGATGGTGGTACGGCCGAGATAATTAAAGGGGATGGAGCTGATGAATTTACTTTAACAAAGTTTGTTAAAAAAGAGGAAATTAAATCTGACAGACCAGAACTAGGAACTGCCAGAATTGTAATATCAGGTGGAAGGGGTATGCAAAGTGGTGATAATTTTAAATTAATTACAGCAATTGCAGATAAATTAAATGCAGCAATTGGTGCATCGAGAGCAGCCGTTGATGCTGGTTATATAACTAACGATCATCAAGTTGGTCAAACAGGCAAAGTTGTTGTGCCAGATCTTTATATCGCAGTTGGAATTTCAGGCGCGATCCAACATCTTGCAGGTATGAAAGAAAGCAAAGTAATTGTTGCAATCAACAAAGATGGTGAAGCTCCTATATTTAGTGTTGCAGATTATGGACTTGAGGCCGATTTATTTGAAGCGTTACCGCAATTTTTAGAAGAATTGAACAAATTAAACACTATACAAAAATAACAAATATTGTAAAAAAATACCATTATGTCTAGAGAAGTAATGGAATATGATGTTGTAATTGTAGGTGGTGGGCCATCAGGTTTATCAACTGCCATTAAACTTAAACAATTAAATCCTGAAATAAATGTTTGTGTCCTAGAGAAAGCTGCTGAGATCGGCGCTCATATTTTGTCTGGGAATGTTTTTGAAACTAGAGCTTTAGATGAATTAATTCCTAATTGGAAAGATTTAAAATCTCCCGTAAAAACAAAAGTTACAAAAGAAAAATTTTTATTTTTAAGCAAAACTAAATCGTTGAGCTGGCCCACATGGTTGTTACCCAAAGTTCAAAAAAATCATAAAAATTATATAATTAGTCTTGCAAACTTATGTAGATGGTTATCAGAACAGGCGGAGGCTCTTGGGGTTGAAATTTTTCCTGGTTTTCCAGCCAGTGAAATAATTTACAATGAAAATGGCTCGGTAAAAGGTGTTGCAACTCAAGACATGGGCATAGATAAGGACGGAAATAAAAAAGATAGCTTTGAATCTGGAATTGAACTTCACGCAAAAGTTACAGTATTTGCTGAAGGTTGTAGAGGGCATTTAGGAAAAGAATTAATCAAAAAATTTGAATTAGACAAAGATAAAGATCCACAACAATATGGAATTGGTTTCAAGGAAATTTGGGAAGTGGATGAGAGCAAACATGAAGAAGGTATGGTAATGCATACAGCTGGTTGGCCATTAGATAATAAAACTTATGGTGGTAGCTTTATGTATCACGCTGAAAATAAACAAATATTTTTAGGTTATGTAATTGGATTAGATTATCAAAATCCTTACCTATCTCCTTTTGATGAATTTCAAAGATTTAAAACTCACCCAGCAATTAAAAAGATAATTGAGGGAGGTAAAAGAATTTCTTATGGTGCCAGAGCTCTTATTGAAGGAGGATTACAAAGTTTACCGAAGATGTATATGCCAGGTGCATTATTAGTAGGATGTGATGCTGGAACTCTAAATATGCCAAAAATAAAAGGTTCACATACAGCAATGAAAAGTGGGATTATAGCGGCTGAAACAATTCACGAATTTATTAAAGAGAACAAGGAATTATCAAATTATGAAACAAAATTTAAGAACAGCTGGGTTTATGAAGAGTTACATGCTGCAAGAAACGTAAAACCTAGCTTTAGTTGGGGATTAATTTTAGGAATAATTTTTACAGGAATAGATCAAATTTTATTTAGAGGAAAATTACCTTTAACTTTAAAACATAAACACGCTGACCATGAGACCTTAAAACCTGCAAATAGTATGCCTAAAATCGAATATCCAAAGCCGGACAATGTAATCACTTTTGACAAAACAAGCTCAGTATATTTAACTGGAACAAATCATGCAGATAATCAGCCAGTACATTTAAAACTAAAAGATAAAGATTTGCCAATAAAATACACTCTTGATAAGTATGATGAGCCTGCACAAAGATATTGCCCTGCTGGTGTATATGAAGTGCAGATAGAAAACAATATTCCAAAGTTTGTCATAAACTCACAAAATTGTATTCATTGTAAGACTTGTGATATTAAAGAACCTTCACAAAACATTACTTGGGTTACTCCAGAAGGAAGTGGTGGACCAAGATATGGTAATATGTAATTACGATAGATCTATCGCAAATTTTTTTAAAGTTTCAATAGGAATTAACTTTAAAGTATTTTCGTGAGTTTTTTTTAAATATATAGGGCAACCTTTACCTGCATCAACAGCTTTTGCAAACCATCCAGCACAAACACACCAATTATCACCATTTTTTAATCCAGGAAAACCAAATTCAGGATGAGGTGTAATTAAATCATTACCAGCCTCTTTACACCACTTTAAAAAATCATCATTAACTTTGGCGCAAACAGTGTGAACTCCTTTATCGTTTTCATCTGTTTTACAACATCCATCTCTATGCCAACCTGTAAGAGGATCTAAAGAACAATCCTCTAAATTTTCACCAAGAACGTTTTTTTGATTGTCAGTCATTAAAAATTTTTGAAATTTTTTTATTAACTTCTAGATTAAAAGAAAAAGATCTTCTCTCACCACTGACCATGAAAGGATACGCTGTGTGCATTAAATAATTTGGAAAAATAATCATGTCACCAACTTTTGGCACATGGTTATGTATGCTATTTGATAAAAAAGATTTTTGACCATTTATAAAGTCTATAGTCCCGTTAGTTTTTATTTTCTTTTTATTTTTTGTTAGATTTTTTGGAATTTTAAGATAGCCAACTCCAGAAATATCTCCATCATGAAAATGAATTGGATTGTACTCATTTTTAAATTGCCTAACTACCCAAAAATTTTTTATTTTTATGTTATTAATTTTTTGATTAATGGATTTTTTTACATATGAAGAAATATTTTTTGTAATAAATTTTTTTATTATTTTATTTACAAATTTGTCTGTCAATCTAATTTCTTGATAAACTTGACCGACAACTCTTTTTGAGTAATCATTTTTTTTTGTTAACTTTTTGCTATTAATTATTTTATCAACCTCTATATTTATCTTGTTTATAATATTTTTTGGTATTTTAACTTTAGCTAAAGTCGGTCCAAAAGGTTTAATAATTTTCATAAGATTTAAATTTTCGTTGGATTAGGTTGACCTTTATAAACTTTTTCTGGGTCAAATTTTTTTTCTTTTTCTTCAAATTTCATTTCTATATTTCTAGCATTATCTATTTTTCCCAAAGGTATAGATCTATAAAAACAAGATCTATATCCAACGTGACAGCTTGAACCATCACCAATATCAACGCTCAACCAAATAGAATCTTGATCATCATCAATTCTTATTTCTTTAATCTTTTGCACAAAACCACTTGTATTACCCTTGTGCCAAATTTCTTTTCTTGATCTACTCCAGTAATGAGCTTCTTTAGTTTCAATAGAAAGCTTAAAAGCCTCAACATTCATATAACTGTGCATTAAAATCTCTTTAGTTTTGGCGCAAGTTGTCACAACAGGTATTAAACCATCATTATCAAATCTTGGTGAGAGAAGGCTACCTTCCTCTATTTCAGCGACATTTTCTCTTTTTTTAAACATTTGATAGATTATTTAACATATCAGAGAAAATAATAAATATTTTAAAATAAATTAATTGATATATATACTTAGAATTATGAAACTAGTTAAAAACGAAAATGAGAAAAAAGTAGACAAAGTTACAGACGAAGAGGCTAGAGAAGCATTCGTAAAAATACTTAGATGGATAGGGGAAGATCCAACAAGAGAGGGTCTTTTAGAGACTCCAAAAAGAGTAACAAAAGCATTTAAAGAATATTTTGCAGGGTACCAAGAAGATCCAAAGGCAATATTAAATAAAACTTTTGGTGATGTTGAAGGTTACAGCGATATGGTGGTTCAAAAAAATATTTCTGTACAAAGCCACTGTGAACATCACATGGCTCCAATAATTGGAATTGCTCATGTAGCATATATTCCAAATCAAAGGGTAGTAGGATTAAGTAAGATTGCAAGAGTAGTTGAAGTATTCTCAAAAAGATTACAAACTCAAGAAAGATTAACAGTTCAGATAGCAAATACATTAATGGAGTCATTAGATGCTAAAGGAGTAGCAGTAACAATAGATTCAACCCATCAGTGTATGACCATGAGAGGAATTAAAAAAGAGCAGGCAACGACTGTTACAAATTTTTACTTAGGTCAATTTAAAGATGATTTAAGTTATCAAAATAGATATTTGAGATTCATCGCAAAATAATATTAATTAGTACAAATGTCAGATAAATTTAAAGCCTTGGTTTTAAATCAAGAGGGAGATAATTTTACTAGAGAAGTAAAAGAAGTTGATAAGGCTTTTTTAAAACATGGAGATGTTTTGGTAAAAGTTGATTATTCAACTTTAAATTTCAAAGATGCACTAATTCTAAAAAATGGCGCAAGGTTAGTTAAAGAATTTCCACATATACCTGGAATAGATTTTTCAGGAAAAGTTGTTGAAAGCAAAAGTGATAAGTTTAAAGAAGGTGATGAAGTAATTCAGACTGGCTGGAGAGTTGGAGAGATTTATTTTGGTGGGTATTCACAATATTCAAAAGTAAGTTCAGATTTTTTAGTTAAGAAACCAAAAAACATGACATCTAGACAAGCAATGATGTTAGGTACTGCTGGCTTAACAGCTGTGCAATGTGCATTTACAACTAAACAAACTAGAGAAATTTTATTATTAGGTGAGAAGGTAAACGATGTAATTGTAACAGGAGCTTCAGGGGGAGTTGGGAGTATCGCAGTAATGATATTAAGCAAAATGGGTTGCAATGTAACAGCAGCAACAACAAAACCAAATGAAGAATATTTAAAATCTCTTGGTGCTAAAAACGTTATAAAATCAAGTGATTTAGATGCAGAAGCTAGACCTCTTGATAAAGGATTATATGATGGTGCAGTTGATACTGTTGGTGGAAATATTTTATCAAAAATATTATCCCACATCAAACCTAACGGTATTGTCGCTGCATGTGGAAATGCATCGAGTATTAAGCTTAATACTACAGTAATGCCATTTATTATTAGAGGTGTAAAGCTTTGGGGCATAGATTCAGTAAGTGTCTCTATAAAAAGAAGAGAATTTCTATGGGATGAAGTGTCTAAACTAGTTGATTTTGAACTTTTAGATAAATCTATTAAAGAAATTTCTTTGGATCAGTTGTTGGATGAATATTTAAAGATGCTCGAAGGGAAAACTTCTGGCAGATATATAATAAATTTAAATAAATAATGGATTGGGATAAGTTAAAAATTTTCCATGCGGTTGCCGAAGCTGGAAGCTTTACTAGCGCGACAGTCAATTTAAATTTAAGTCAATCAGCAATTAGTAGGCAAATTCAATCATTAGAGGAAGATTTAAAAGTTAAATTATTTGAAAGACATGCAAGGGGTTTAACTTTGACAGAAAATGGAGAGTATGTTTTTAAAACCGCTCATGAAGTAATAAGCAAATTAAAAGAGGTCGAAACATCTTTATCAGATCAAAAAAATCATCCAACCGGAAAGCTTACTATAACAACTGTAAGAAGCTTTGGAACCCATTGGTTAACTCCAAGGATTCAGGAATTTATGCAACTCCATCCAGAAATTGAGGTAGAATTAATATTTGACGATAAAGAGCTAGATTTAAGTACAAGACAAGCTGATATAGGTATTTTTATGAGAAGACCTAAGCAACTAAATTATATTCAGAAAAAATTAATAGATATTAACTACCATATTTATGGTTCCAATAGGTATTTGGAGAAATATGGTATGCCAAAAACAATAGCAGATTTAAATAAGCATAAGTTTATATCTTTTGGTAAAGGTACGCCGTCCCCAGTATTTAATCCTGATTGGGCGTTAAAAGTGGGTATTAAAGATAATAAAAAGAGAAAGTCAGTCATGAAGGTTAACAGCGTAATGGGCTTACTTTTAGCCGTAGAAAGTGGCGTTGGATTAGCTGCACTTCCGGACTATTTAAGCTATCAATCAAAGAATATAATTAAAGTATTGCCCAAAGTAGAAGGTCCAATTACAGAAGCTCACTTTGTTTATCCTCAATCAATGAAAAATGTAGCTAGGGTTCAAGCTTTCCGTAATTTTTTATATAGTAAAATTTCAGAGTGGGAGTTTTAAAACTCTCTAATTATCTGCGTCAATATTGCAATTGATAATCATTATCATTGAGAATAGTTATCATTCCTAAATAATATAAACATAAAAAAAGGGATAATCGTGAAAAAAATAACAATTTCTGCTTTGATTACATTTTTGTTTGCCTCAACTTTTGCAATAGCAAACGAAGTAAACGTATTCAATGCAAGACACTACAAAGCTGACGGAGAGCTTTATAGTAAATTTACTAACAAGACTGGAATAAAAGTTAATCTGATAAATGGAAAATCAGGTGCTTTAGAAAAAAGAATTATTAGCGAAGGTGCAGATTCTTCTGCTGACCTATACATCACAGCAGATGCTGGAAGATGTGGAGCTATGGATTCAAAAGGCGCGCTTCAGGGTGGCCTAACATCTGGAGCTATCAAAGCTGCTGTTCCAAAAAGTTTTAGAACAAATAAGTGGGTTGGAATCGCAAAAAGAGCTAGAATAATTTATTATTCACCTGAAAGAGTTACTGGTGCTGAATTATCTGGAATGACTTACGAAGGTCTAGCTGATCCTAAATGGAAAGGTAGATTAGTAATAAGAAAATCTAGTAATATTTATAACAAATCTCTTGTAGCATCATTGATTAAAAACAATGGAAAAGCTGCAACAGCTGCATGGGCTGAAGGAGTTGTTGCTAACATGGCTAGAACACCAACAGGAAACGATAGAGCACAAATAATGGCAGTAGCAGCTGGCGAAGCTGATATTGCGGTAGCTAATACATATTACTTAGCTCTAATGTTATCTGGTAAAAAAGGTGCCGAACAACAAGAAGCTGCAAAAAAAGTCAAAGCTTTCTTTCCAAATCAAAATGATAGAGGAACGCATATGAATGTAAGTTGTGCAGCTTTAGTAAAAGGTGCGCCTAATAAAGATAATGCTATTAAACTTGTAGAGTTTTTATTAACTCCAGAATCTCAAGAGCACTTTACAAACAACACTTTTGAGTTTCCAATGATTAATGGTGTTTCACCAAGTCCATTAGTAGTTAACAACTTAGGATTAGATTTCAAACAAGATATGAAAACTAAACTTTCTTCTTATGGAAAAAATCAAGCAGCAGCAGTTGAAGTAATGACGGCCGCAGGTTGGAAATAAGTTGATGAAAGAAAAAAATTTATTTGAATTTGATTTAAATAAATCTTCTAAGGCATGCGATCCGTGCGCCTTAGAGTGTAAAAAAATCAATGAAAAAATAAATAAAAGAGAGTTATCTGAGCTCAAAAATAAAGAGGTTTTACATATCCTTAGTGTTTTTGAAGACAAAGAGTAACTTTTTTACTTAAAAGGTTCCTAGCTTTTTGGCATTACCCCCTTTTAGTTAGGAGCCTTTAGTATTATAAGGGTAATATTTTGACAAAAAAAATTAATATTTGGTTCTTTCTTTCTCTTTTCATTTCAGTATTTGTTTGTATTCCTATTTTAACAGTTTTTTCAAGTTTTTTTGAAAGCACCTCAAATTATTATGAGATATTAAAAGATACTTTTTTAATAGAATACATTTTAAATTCATTAACTCTTTTATTTTCTGTTTTAATACTTACTTTTTTAATAGGTACTGGTACTGCTTGTTTGGTATCATTTTATAAATTCCCTTTTAGCAATTTTTTTAAATGGGCACTAATTCTATCTTTTGCGGTCCCACCTTACATTTATGCATATTCTTTAACAGCATTTTTTGACAATTATGGAACTGCTTTTACAATTTTAACAAATTTATTCGGTGAGGGTGATTACAACAGAAGTATTCCAAAATTTAATGGTATGCTTGGTGCAACTTTATCAATGACTTTCTCTCTTTTTGCTTACGTATACATACTATCAAGAGCATCATTTTTATATCAATCTCAAAATCTTATTGATTTAGGTAAAAACTTAGGTTTTTCAAAATTTAAATCATTTTACAATATTATATTGCCTGCAGCTCGCCCTGCAATTGTTGCCGGTTTGTCTCTTGTTGCTATGGAAACACTTGCAGAATTTGGTGCAGTAGACTTTTTCTCGATAAATACTTTAACAACAGGCATTTATAATTCTTGGATAGCTTTTGATGATCTTGCATTTGCTAACAGAATAGCATCATTCTTATTACTTTTTATATTTTCACTGTTTATAATAGAGAACTTATCTAGGAAAAAAGCAAAATATCATTTTAATATCAAAGGAGGATTTAAACAAAAGGAAAAAATCAAACTTTATGGATCCAAATCCTTTTTTGCATTTATTTTTTGTTTTTCTATTTTTTTTATAAGTTTTTTATTCCCTCTAAGTCAAATGTTATATTGGACAATAAAATTTCCTGAAAATTTATTAGATCTACAAATTCTTACACTTTTTTTGAATACGCTTTACTTAGCTTTATTATCCAGTCTGGTATTAATAATGTTCTCTTTGATATCAAATTATGGAAATAGAGTAACAAATAATAAAATACTTAACATACTATCTACTTTATCAATTTCAGGCTACGCAATACCAGGCGTAATACTTGCGGTTGCTTTTATAACATTTATTGCTTGGTTTGATGACACGATAATTAAATCATTAGGTTTGTTATCTGTAAAAAAAATTTTCATTGGTTCAATCTTAGGACTAGTTTTAGTCTATTTTATAAGATTTTATTCTTTAGCATTTAATGGAATTAAATCTGGTTATGAAAAAATAAATATTGCTGTCGATGAAAGTGCATATTTACTTGGCTACTCAAAAAGAAAAACATTTATAGATATACATGTTCCGTTTTTAAGAAATTCATTATTATTTATAATAATATTAATTTCTTTGGAAATTATAAGAGAGCTTCCTATTACTTTAATTTTAAGACCTTTTAATTTTGAAACTTTTGCTACCACAGCGTATATTTCTGCATCAGAAGATTTACTTGAAGCAGCTGCAGTACCATCTTTATTTTTAATTTTAATTGCTTCAATTTTTATTATAATTGCTTCAAAATATATTTTAAGGGAAACAAATGATTGATCATTTTTTTGAAGTTAAAAATGTTGATTTTGTAGCTGGTGGCAAAATTAAAGTCCGTAACGTATCTTTTAAAATTGAAAAAGAGGGAGATGTAATATGTCTTTTGGGACCATCAGGCATAGGTAAAACCACTATACTGAGAACAATTGCTGGATTAGAAGAAGTACAAAATGGCCATATAAAATTAAAAAATAAAATTATTTCTTCTAAAGATAAAAATATTGAACCAGAAAATAGGAATATATCTCTAGCTTTTCAAGAAAACAGTTTATTTCCACATTACACTGTAGAAAAGAACATATTGTTAGGTTCTGAAAAGAATAAAGGCAAAAAAGATCAACAAATAAGCTTTAAAGAAATCGTAGATTTATTAGATATTGAGAAAATATTAGATCAATATCCTCATCAGATTAGTGCTGGTGAGGCTCAAAGAGCAGCTCTCGCTAGATCGCTTTTAACACAACCAGATCTTTTATTACTAGATGAGCCATTATCAAATGTTGACCAAAACTTTAAGGAAGAAATTCAAGTAAAACTTAAAAACATTTTAAAATCATTGAAGATTACTACAATTATTGTAACTCATGACTCTTACGAGGCTTTCTATCTGGGATCAAAGTGTGGAATAATTTTAAATGAGGAACTTAAACAATTTGATGATCCTTATAAAGTTTATCATTTACCGAATTCCATTGAGGTAGTAAATTTTCTAAATAGGGGTGTTTTAATACCAGCAAAAGTAACGAGTCCAAAAAGTCTTGAAAGTAATGATTTAGGCACTATTACGGGTAATTTTACAAAACCTTTTCCAGTTGGAACCGATGTAAAACTTTTGATTCAACCAGAAGATCTTCAACATGATGACCACAGCAATTTGAAGCTTGAAGTGATTGATACAAAGTTTAGGGGAACTAATTTTATTTATACTTTAAAAACTTCGAGCAATACATTAATTCCAGTATTTGTTCACTCACATCATATTCATCAACATGAAGTAGATGAAAAATTTGGTATTAAAAGACCAATTCATATAGAACATCTAGTTTGTTTTTAGAAGATTATTTATCGCTTACGTATACTGAAACACCTCTAGCATTTATATCAACATCAAACTTTTTATGTAGGGGTGGGAATGCTCTTTGTGAACAATCTAACCGGTCACAAGTTCTACAAGAAACTCCTATAGGAATTTCAGTTTTTTTATCATTAAGACTAATATTTTCTGTATAGACGAATTCCTTTGCATGCTTAGCTTCGCAGCCTAAGCCAATTGATAAAATACTTTTTGACTGACCAAATCTACCAACACCTTTTTCAACTGTTCTTGCGATACAAACATACTTTTCACCATTAGTCATTTTACTTACAGCAGCTTGAATTATTCCTGGTCTTGTAAAAGCAGAATAAACATTCCATCTTGGGCATGCTCCTCCATATCTTGGGATTTCAATACCAGATAAAGAAAATCTTTTTGAAATATTACCTGCTACATCAACCCTCAACATATGAAAAGGTATTCCAGGTAATTTTGGATCTTGTAAGCTTGTTACTCGATGCGCAACTTGTTCAAATGAAGTTGCAAATGTATTTTGCAGCAGTTCTAAATCATACTTAAGTTTTTTACATTCAGCATGAAATAATTTATAAGGCATTAATATTGCTGCACCACAATAGTTCAATAAAGCAATTTGTGTTAAACTTTTCGATTCTTCTGAAGGAAATTTAAATTCTGATAAGTAATTATTAATTTCATCGATAGCACCTTCTTGTGCTATCTGTGCCGCAGCATGTAATTTCTTTGTTTCTAATGAGTTATAGTCGCTTAATAAAAGCTCTTTTTTACTTTTATTAAACATTTTAGAAAATGGCTTAGATTCTTCAGGAATTACATCTTTTACAGTGATTGAATATTCTGTTCTCAAAAAATCGCATAGCGCTATATATCTTGTACGATTATTTACTTGGACTTTATCGAAAATCTTATTTGCAAAATCCTCAAGTTTTGGAAAATAATTTTTCTTTTCTTGTAAAAAATCAGAAATTACCTCACCTGGAAATGAAGTCTTTCTACTATCAATTATTTTTCCAGAAAGACTTTCAACTTTATTAATCATTTCATGATCTTTCTCTTTAAATTGATCTCCAAGCTTTATCAAAGCTCTTGCTATCTTTGGATTTGTATTTACAAGATCTTTTACTTCTGGACCAACTATATCTAAATCTTCAAATAATTGATCATCTAATAGTTCAGAAATATCATTAACTAAATTTAAATCTGATTTTTTTGTTAAATCCGAAAGCTCAATTTTTAACTCTTCACAGACTTTTAAAAGTAAATCCCCATCAATTTTCCGCTTTCCGCTTTCTATTAGATTAAGATAGCTAGCTGATATACCAAGTTGCTCGGCCAATTTATTAGCTTGTAAACCTAGTTGTCTTCTAAAAGACTTGATTTTAGGCCCTATTTTTAGATCTAATTGACTCATATTTTCTATTTGTAAATTTTGTAAATTATTATTTACAATAAATTTCTATATTTTACAAGCTTTTTAAATAAAAAACTGGCTTTTGTAAACTTTGTAAATTATAAGATTTACATGAACGACAAAAACAAGATCAAAAACCAAGATAATAAGGCTGAAAACTTCAATGAGCCACAGAATCACGAAAATAGATCAGCAATTTATTTAAGAGATGATCATTGTGATTGGGGTTCAAGTGGTATGAATGAGTTTACTAACGAATTTAGTAACGACTAATTGATACTTTTCTAGGTCTTAAAAATCTAAAAAATAGGAAAAATTAATGAGCTCAGAAACTAAAGTTTCTTACGATCTAAAAAGATTTGCTGGAATAAAAAGAGACTATACTCCAGAAGAAGTTGAAAGATTAAGAGGGTCAATTAAAATTGAATATTCAATGTGCAAACATCAATCACAAAAACTTTGGAAATTATTAAATACAGAAAATTATGTTAATACACTTGGTTCATTATCTGGAAACCATGCAGTTCAACATGCTAAAGCTGGGCTTAAAGCAATATACTTAAGTGGATGGCAGGTAGCTGCAGACGCAAATAGTGCAGGCGAAATGTATCCTGATCAATCTTTGTATCCTTACGATAGTGCACCAAAATTAGTTGAGTCAATGAACAATGCTCTTACAAGAGCAGATCAAATTCAGCATATGGAAATTAAAGATGGAGACATGAATTCAAAAGATAGAGTAGATTATATGTTGCCGATAATTGCTGATGGAGAAGCAGGTTTTGGTGGACCATTAAATGTATTTGAATTAGCAAAAAAATTTATAAAAGCAGGTGCAGCAGGTGTACACTTTGAAGATCAATTAGCTAGTGAAAAAAAATGTGGACACATGGGAGGTAAAGTTTTGGTTCCAACTGGAACAATGATAAAAAATTTAAAAGCTGCTAGATTAGCTGCTGATATTGCAGACGTGCCATTAATAATTTTAGCAAGAACAGATGCTAATGCTGCTAAACTAATTACAAATGATCATGATGAAAATGATAAACCTTTCTTGACAGGCGAAAGATCACCAGAAGGTTTTTATTATGTTAAACATGGTATTGAACAAGCAATTTCAAGAGGCTTAGCTTACGCACCTTATTCTGATTTAATTTGGTGTGAAACTGCAACTCCTAATTTAGAAGAAGCAAAAAAATTTGCTGACGCAATACATGAAAAGTATCCAGGTAAGATACTTGCATATAATTGTTCTCCATCTTTTAACTGGAAAAAACATTTATCAGATGCAGAAATTTCAACATTCCAACAAAAAATTAGTGAGATGGGTTATAAGTTTCAATTCATTACTTTAGCAGGTTTTCATACACAGAATATTGCAATATTTGAACTAGCTGAGAAATATAAAAAAGAAGGAATGACTGCTTACTCAAGAATACAAGAACAAGAATTTGCTAGAGAAAAAGATGGATATACAAGTGTTAAGCATCAAAGAGAAGTTGGAACTTCATATTTTGATGCTGTTTCCAATACAATAAGTGGTGGGAAAAGCTCAACTACTGCCATGGAAGGTTCAACAGAGTCTGAACAATTTTAATATTTAAAAATCTTTACACATATAACTTAATTCTGATATAACAATCCTAAAGGGGTGTCTTTATAGACTGAGAATATACCCTAAGAACCTGTCCGGTAATTCAGAAAGGGAGATTATGGATAAAACATATTTTTTAAATCAATCAACATCGTTAACATTAGTTATTTTCATTAGTTTAATATTTGTTCTTTTAGGCCTGTACAATTCAAAAAAATACCAAGGCCTCAACAATTATCTAACAGCAAATAGAAATATTGGATTATTTTCTTTAACTACAAGTTTAACTGCTTCAGCTTTGGGTGCATGGATTTTATTTGGTCCAGCTTCTGCCGCTACTTGGGGAGGAATAGGAGCCATTATTGGATATTCATTAGGTACAGCCTTTCCAATGTTTTTTTTAATTTATCTTGGAAGAAAAATTAGAAAAGAATTCCCAAAAGGATCTTCTTTAGTTGAGTTCATGAGAAAAAAGTTTGGAAAAAGTTTATTTAAACTTATTTTATTAATGACAATATTTTATATGTTCATTTTCTTATGTGCAGAAGTAACTGCAGTTGCAGTTTTAATAAATTATATATCTGGTACTGAACTTTGGAAAACTGCCTTAATTGTACTTATATCTACACTAATCTATACTTTGTATGGAGGATTGAGAGCTTCAATTTTTACTGACAATATTCAAATGGTTGTAATCTTAATTCTTTTACTGATTTCTTTTATATACGTAAACTCTTATACAGGATCTGAATTTTCTTTTGAGTTTATAAAAGAGAAAAATCCCCATCTTTTAAGTGCATCATATATGCCAAGCTATACGGCAGGGTTAACTTTTTTTATCGCTGTTGCTGCAACAAATTTGTTTCATCAAGGTAATTGGCAAAGAGTTTACGCTGCTAAAGATACCGAAACTTTAAAAAGAAGCTTAATTATATCTTTCTTTATAATCATACCTATTGTTTTTTATATGGGTTTTACGGGTATGGTCGCTTTTTCAATAGACCCTACTGCTAGACCTGATCTTGGATTTTTTACATTATTACTTAAAGAGCAAACAAAGTTACTATCTTTATTTGTAATCGTATTAGGTTTGGCATTAACAATTTCTACTGTTGATACATTAGTCAATGCAATATCAAGCTTAATTGTTGTAGATGGTAAATCAACATTTAATTTAAGTAAAAAAACAAATTATTTAAATTTTTCCAAATATGTAATTTTATTTTTATCTTTTATTTCATTTATTATTGCATCTAAAGGATATGATATTTTGTATTTATTTTTATTAGCTGATTTATTTTGTTGTGCTTTTGTACTTACTATTTTTTATAGCTTTTATAATAAAAAAATTAATGAAAAAACTGCATATGTTTCTATTATAATTGGGCTGATAGGAGGTTTTTTGATGTTTCCTGCCCCTGATTTTTCAAAAAGTTTATTAGTTGGTATTCTATTTTCTAAAGAATTGTTTTCACCTATTGTGTCACAGTCTTTATTATTTTTATCTTTTGTAATTGCAACATTTTTACCATTAATAGTCCTTAAAGCTAAAAGGTTTTAATATAAGTCAATTGTATTAGGTGAATTAATGTCTATATATCTGACACCATGTCAGATAATCAAATATTAATTAATAATCTTTCCAAAGTTTATGACAATGGTCTTAATGCGTTAAAAAAAGTTAGTCTTGAAGTTAAACAAGGAGAAATTCTTGCAATGCTTGGACCAAATGGTGCGGGCAAGACAACTTTAATTAGTATAATTTGTGGAATTGTTACACCTTCATCTGGTTCTGTTACAGTTGATGGTTTTGATATAATTAAAGATTATCGTGAAACAAGATCCAGAATAGGAATGGTTCCTCAAGAATTAAATTTAGAGTCTTTTGAAACAGTTTTTGATACTGTTTCATATTCACGAGGTTTATACGGCAAACCTCCTAAACCAGAACATATAGAAAAAATTTTAAAAGACTTAAGTTTATGGGATAAAAAAGATCAAAGATTAAGACAATTATCTGGCGGAATGAAAAGAAGAGTTCTAATTGCCAAAGCTCTATCCCATGAACCAAAAATACTATTTTTAGATGAGCCAACTGCAGGAGTAGATGTAGAGTTAAGACGAGAAATGTGGAAAGTAGTTGACGCATTAAGAAAAACAGGAGTAACAATTATTTTAACTACGCATTATATTGAAGAGGCTGAAGCAATAGCAGATAGGGTGGGTGTTATTAATCAAGGTGAAATAATACTTATCGAGGAAAAAAAAGAATTATTAAAAAAAATGGGTCAAAAAACTCTTACGATTGAATTACAAGAAAGAGTTGAAGAAATACCAAAATCGCTAGAAAAATATAATTTAAATATTGGAGATAATAAAATGTATTTAAATTATACATACAGCCTTAAAGAAAAACGAACTGGTATAACAAATTTATTACAAGATTTAAAAGATACAGGCTTAAGGTTAAGAGATTTAAAAACAGAACAAAGCAATCTAGAGAAAATATTTGTTAATTTGGTTAAGGAGAATAATGAAATTTAATTATTATGGTTTTAGAGCTATATATGTTCATGAGATGAATAGATTCTTAAGAACTGTAGGTCAGTCTCTTCTCTCACCAGTTATATCTACATCATTATATTTTGTTGTTTTTGGCTCAGTGATCGGTGGTTATATTCAAAAAATTGATGGTGTGAGCTATGGTTCATATATTGTTCCAGGTTTATTGATGCTAACATTGCTTACACAATCAATAAGTAACACTTCATTTGGAATATTTTTTCCAAAATTTAATGGAACCATTACTGAGATTTTAGCAGCACCTATTTCAACACTTGAAACAGTTTTAGCTTTTGTAGGAGCAGGAGCTACCAAAACTTTAATTATTGGTTTCGTAATCTATGCTACCGCTTCATTTTTTGCTGAAGTGACTGTTGAATATCCAATGTTAATGATATTCTTATTGGTTTTGGTCTCTTTTACTTTTGCATTATTTGGTTTTTTAATTGGTGTTGTCAGTAAAGACTTTGAACAAATGTCTATCATTCCATCATTTGTTATTACACCAATGGTGTTTTTAGGAGGAAGCTTATATTCATTAGATATGTTACCACCATTCTGGCAAACTATTTCTTACTTCAATCCAGTAGTCTATCTAATAGATGGCTTAAGATTTTCTTTTTATGGAATATCAGATTTTAATGTTTGGATAAGTGTTGGTTCTATGGCGTCATTTTTAGTGATATGTGTAATCGCTGTCTCAATATTATTAAAAAAAGGTTATAATATTAAATCTTAAGAAGAAGCTATCTTTTTTTTCTGAATCTATTTTTTTTAAATTTTTTAAAAGAAAAATTTTTTGGCCTCTTTCTATTTTTAAATTTATTTTTTTTGCCAGGCTTATTGTTGTGAGATTTAGATTCATTTCTAAAAAACTTACCTTTCTTTCTAAATTTATTGCTTTTATTTTTTTTAAAATTATTAAAATTTTTCTGCAGATTAAAATTTGGATCAATTAGTTTTTGTATTTCTCGCCAAGTTTTTTGATCATTATTTGTTAAAAAAGTTAGAGCAGAACCATCTTTTCCTGCTCGTCCAGTTCTACCAACCCTATGTATATAATCCTCTGGTACTTGTGGCAGATCAAAATTAATTACGTGCTGAATAAGCGGTATATCCAAACCTCTAGCGGCAACATCTGTTGCAACAAGTATTCTATGTTTTCCTGCTCTAAAACCTCTAATTACTCTGTCTCTCTTACTCTGTCTTAAATTACCATGAATAGCTTCCGCTGAATGATCATCAAATTTTAATTTTTTAACAATTTTATCAGCACCATGCTTTGTTTTAACAAATACCAGTATTGATCCCTTTCTTTCAAAAAGTTGATTAATAAGTTCATCGTATTTTTTTTCTTGCGTTGTTTGAAACACTTCCTGTTTAATTTTTTCAATTGGAGTTACGAGTGAACCTACAGAAATTCTCTCTGGGTTATTTAAATATTTATGTGAAATTCTTAAAATATTGTTTGGTAAAGTAGCTGAAAATAATAAAGTTTGATGATTTTTTGGTATGAACTTTAAGATTAATTCAATTTGAGGTGTAAAACCCATATCAAGCATTCTATCTGTTTCATCTAAAACAAGATAACTTACCTTAGACAAATTTAAACTTCTTCTTTTTAGATGGTCATTAATTCTTCCTGGAGTACCAACTATAATTCTTGCTCTTTTATTTAATTGTTTTAATTGTCTATGCATACTCTCCCCACCAATTAATAAAGCATGACCAATATTTATTTTTTCAGACTTAAGTTTTAAAATTGTATTCATCACTTGGCTTGCAAGTTCACGTGTTGGGCAGATAATTAGACCAGCTGTATCCTTATTTAAAATTAATTTATTTATTAATGGAATTGTAAAGGCTAATGTTTTTCCTGTACCAGTCTGAGCGGTTCCAAGAATATCTTTGCCACTTAAAGCAACTGGGATTGACTGACTTTGAATTGGAGTTGGTTTAATAAAGTTTGAATTCTTTAAAGTACTCTTTAAATTTATATCTATTGGTAGTTCATTAAAGTTTATCATTTTGTATTTTAAATAAATTACTAGAACCCTTATATACTTTAGTGATAATTACAATGAATCCTTCATTCAATTACCACCTTAAATAAATGTTAAAATGGTCAATTTGTAACTTGTAAGGGATGATAATACTTATATTATACAGTAAATATGCTTAGTTATATTGTTCCTTTTATAGTATTGATTTTAGTAGTTGTCTTCATTCATGAATATGGACACTATTATTATGCCAAAAAATATGGGGTAGGAATCACTGATTTTTCTATTGGATTTGGTAAAGAAATATTTGGTTGGAACGATAAGTCCGGAACTAGATGGAAAATTTGTTGGATACCTTTAGGAGGGTATGTAAAATTTTTTGGAGATAGAAATGTTTTTTCTCAAGCAGACCATGCAGAAATTTTGAAAAAATATAATGAGGAAGAAAGAAAAAAGCTATTTATTTTAAAGCCACTTTACCAAAGGGCAATAATTGTTGCAGCTGGCCCAATTGCTAATTTTATATTAGCTGCATTTATTTTTTTATGCATATATATGTTTGTAGGTAAAGATTTTACGCCTGCAGTAATTAACGAAGTTCAAGTTGAAAGTCCTGCTGAAAAAGCAGGTTTAAAGAAAAATGATATTATATTGGAGATAGATGGAACAGAGATAAATAGCATTCTTGATGTATCTAAATTAATAACAATGTCCACATCGGAGTTGATAGATTTTAAAGTATCGAGATATGATCAAGATTTACTATTAAAAATAAAACCAAATGTTATCTCAACAGAAGATAATTTAGGAAACAAAATTAATAAAAGAGTAGTTGGTATAAAGTTAGGTGCTTATAACAATCAGGTGAATCATGTGAAGCTGGGACCTGTCAAAGCTTTATACTACTCCGCATATGAGGTTTACTTTGTTACTTCCTCAACATTAAAATATTTGGGTTCCATGATTTTTGGAAATGCTGATGCTTCTCAATTAGGGGGACCAATCCGTATTGCCAAAATTTCAGGTCAGGTTGCGCAATTCGGAATTATTCCTTTTTTAAGTATGATGGCTTATATTTCTATTAGCTTAGGTTTAATTAATTTATTTCCTATACCCTTGTTAGATGGTGGTCACTTAATGTTTTATGGGTTTGAAAAGATTTTGGGCAAACCACTCAGCCAAAAAACTCAAGAAGGTTTTTTTCGAATCGGAATGTTTTTATTGTTGTCATTGATGTTTTTTGCAACGTTCAATGATCTAAAAGATTTAGGTCTATTTTAAAGGGTTTTAAGGGCCTCAAATAATTCAATAAAATCAACGTTTTCTCAACACAATATATTGTGTGGAAAAGTAAATTAGATACTAAAAAAAAGCTTGTAAAATGGCCAATTTTGTTAAGTATATAATTAACCTTTAAAACCGGAGCTAAAATGAATAAAAAACAACTAGTAGCAAAGCTTTCTGGCAGCTTGAATTTGAGTAAAGCTGATGCAGAGCGAACTTTTGATACTATTACCAACACAATACTGGATGCTTTAAAAGGCGATGATTCAGTAAAAATTGCTGGTTTTGGTACTTACAAAGTAGCTAAAAGAAAAGCCCGAATTGGACGTAATCCAAGAACAGGAGAGCAGATTCAAATTGGAGCATCGCAAAAAGTTAAGTTTTTGCCAGCTAAAGCACTAAAAGAAATTTTTAATAAATAATTTCTTCAAACAGCCTTTATTGAGAATATCAATAAAGGCTGTTTCTATATGCAAATACCGCATACCTACATTTTCTAATCAACATTAGTTTTAAGCTTAAAAAAAAATATAAGTGTTCTTTTAATAACAGGGAGGATTAATGAAAAAACATTTAAAAAAGCTGGTAGGTCCCTTAGTAAGTTTATTTTTCTTACTAAACATGACTAGTACCGGTTACGCAGAGACTACAGTTTCTGCAGAAGTAGGATTCATTTTTAACACACTCCTATTCTTGATTTGTGGATTTTTAGTCATGTTTATGGCTGCTGGTTTTGCAATGCTTGAAGCAGGAAGTGTTACATCAAAAAGTGTATCTGTAATTTGTGCAAAAAATATCGGGTTATTCTCAATAGCTGGAATTATGTTCTGGATGGTTGGATATAATCTTGCGTATGGAATTCCAGAGGGTGGCTACATAGGTAGCTTTACTCCTTGGTCAGATTCAAGTGCAGTAGATACTGGATATTCAGATGGTTCAGATTGGTATTTCCAAATGGTATTCTGTGCAACAACTGTATCAATTGTTTCAGGAACTTTGGCTGAAAGAATTAAATTATGGCCATTCTTCTTATTTGCAGCAATTTTGTCAGGCATTATATATCCAATCGTAATGGGTTGGCAGTGGGGTGGTGGCTGGTTAGCTGCTGCTGGATTCTCAGATTTTGCAGGATCTACACTTGTTCACTCAACTGGTGGTGCAGCAGCATTAGCAGGTGCAATTATTTTAGGACCTAGATTAGGAAGATTTACTAAATCTGGCGCTCCAGCACCTCTAAAACCTTTTGCGGCTTCATCAATCCCATTAGTTACAATAGGAATATTTATCCTGTGGCTAGGTTGGTTTGGATTTAATGGTGGTTCGCAACTTGCAATGGGGACAGCAGATGACGCGATTGCAGTTTCAACTATCTTTATTAATACATTTTTAGCCGGTGCTGGGGGAGTAATGGCAGCAGCACTTACAACTAGATTAGGATTTAGAAAAACTGACGTTATTCAAATGTTGAACGGTTGTATTGGAGGATTAGTAGCGATTACCGCTGAACCATTAATGCCTTCACCAATTGCAGCAATTTTAATTGGTGGTGTTGGAGGTGTGATTGTAGTCTTTGGTACTAAGCTATTATTTTCAATGAAAATTGACGACGTGGTTGGTGCAGTGCCCGCACACTTATTTGCTGGAATTTGGGGAACACTAGCTGTGCCAATAACAAATTCTGATGTTTCATTTGGTGCACAAGTTCTTGGCGTTGTTTCAATTAACGCGTTTGTGTTTGTTGTCGCGTATATTGTATGGACAATAATGAAAGCTACAATCGGTATCAGATTA
This sequence comes from uncultured Pelagibacteraceae bacterium, assembly GCA_902515185.1. Classification (GTDB taxonomy): domain Bacteria; phylum Pseudomonadota; class Alphaproteobacteria; order Pelagibacterales; family Pelagibacteraceae; genus Pelagibacter. The sequence continues at coordinate 84,218 of CABXTN010000002.1, forward strand.
AGTAAAGAAGGCGAGACTAAAGGTACTGATGTAACAGAAACAGGTGTAATAGCCTATGCAATTAGAGATTAGTTAACACTTAAATTTCCCTTTTTGGTTAGTTAGCTATAAAAAGAGGCCCGAATAACCGGGCCTCTTTTTTTTTAATAATGATTTTCTTCCCAAATTTTTTTGTAATCAATGAATGGAGACAAACCATAACTAGAATTGATATTTGTTAAATGTACAGATAAACTTTTCAAAGGGGACAAACATAATTCACTTTTATAGATTTCATTTAAGTATTTTTCAAAAGGATCATTACGATCCAGACAATTTGTGTAAAAGTTCTCCCAATAATGATTAAGAAGCTTTTTACTAGTCATAAAGGTGCATAAAGTCTTATTAACTGACCTCCAATGTCTTTTGCTACCTATTAATACATCAGTCTTTGTATTATCCATATATAAATATGGATAGTCAGATGGACAAATAAAAAGATCTTTTTTTATCTGAGATGAAATTCTTTGATATGTTGCGACCATCTCCTCAATCATTTCCTCAAAATGAATATAGTCATCTTCTACAAAAAAAACTAAATCTTCCCCCAGCTCTTTTCCAACCTCAAAGGATTTTAATAAACTTGATAAGTTTGAAAAAGTTTCATTATTTTTTTGATCTTTTATTACATTTTTATAAATATCTTTATTCAATTTAATTATATTTTTTTCAAACTTTGATTTTTGTAAAATTTTTTCAATTTTTGCGATATTTTCAATTGGAGAGTTATCATCAATAACTACTAATTTAAAATTGATATTTTCATTTAAACTTTTACAAAAGTTTATAGATTTAACTAAAGAATTTAAGGATCTTAAAGTGTATTCAATCTTTGGGAACTCAAAAAGTCTTTTTTTGTTTTGATCCCAAATATCGACATTCGTATTCACTCTTAATATAATTAAAAATGATTTAACTTTTCTTGTTATTTTAACTTCGCCCAAAGGCAATATAATTGATTTGTTGTCGTTCGTTAAACTCTTGTTAAGCTCTTTATTAAGTGTTGGTGAATAAAATTCATTTTGATCTATTAATTCATAACCTAATAATTTTGATAATTTAATAAAAATTTTTTTTATGATGTTTTTTTTCATTTTTTTTGATATTAACAAATATAATTAATATGACTATAAAATCATCACAAAATCTTGTAGACGATGCTTTAAAAGAAGTAAATACAATTTCTCCCGAAGAAGCTTTGAAAAGATTAAATGGTAATAAGTGTAATTTAATTGATATTAGAGATATTAGAGAGCTACAAAATTCAGGAAAAGTTGAGAATTCTTTTCATATTCCTAGAGGCATGTTGGAATTCTGGATGGATCCTAATAGCGCTTATTTTAAAGAAGGTAAGATTGATATGAACAAAGAGCTAATTTTATTTTGTGCTGGCGGATTAAGATCTGCTTTGGGTGCAAAATCACTTAAGGATATGGGGTTTGAAAAAGTTTCACATATAGATGGTGGTTTTGGTGCCATGAAAAATAAAGGTTTTAAAATAACTTAATTTTAATCTAATAAAGATAGTCGTTTTGAATAAAAAATTCTAATTATCCAATACAAAAACAAACCTAAAACTCCAATAAAATATGTAATGATCAAAGGCAATATTACTAAAAATTTATTAATTAATAATTTCTGACTGTCTCTTACTATCCATGAGCCACAAAAAAGATTTACTGCTAAAAAGTGTGTCCAGAATGTAATTAGAAAAAAATTATCATTAAATAGCTCACCAAGTTCATCCATACCCAAATATAGGTTGAAATTATTTAAAAAATTATAATCAAATTGATATAGCAAGTACAACAAATATCCGTAAACAGAACCCAAAACCAAATAAGGGAATATAGAGATTACAAGATACTTACAAATATTTGATTGAGGAAAAATAATTAGGATAATCCAAAATGGTAGAACACCTATGTTCAACCAGAGATATATCATTTCCATGCTAAAAAAATCAGAAATTTGTTCGATCATTAAAAAATATAATATATTAAATTAGTGCATGATTCCTATTAAAAATAAAAAAAAATCTTTAGAGTTTACTGTTGATGAAATGCGTAATTTTTCATTAATTTATATAGAGAAATATGCCCCATCTAAGCAGCAATTAAGGACTTACTTGCTAAAAAAATATCTAAAAATCAAGATACCAAATATTAATAAAAAAAATATTAGTGACTTAATAGACGTCGTTCTTGAAGACTTGGAAAATTCAAAGTTTGTTAATGATAAATTTTATTCTAAATCTAAGGCTCAAAGTCTAATTAGAAGAGGAAGTTCAATAAATAAAATTCGCAATTATTTAATATCCAAAGGTATTAAAGATAAACATATTTCAGAGACGATTGATGAGATAAAAGAGAATAATGAAGATCAAGACTTCTTCTCAGCAATTAAGATATGTAAAAAAAAAAGAATAGGACCAGCAAGAGCAGAAAGTAATAGACCATTATTTTATAAAAAAGATATAGCCGTTTTAGCAAGAGCAGGATTTGATTTTGGAATTTCTAGAAAAGTGATGGATTTAACAGATGATGAATATTCAAAGATTATAAATCTACTTTAAAAATTATTTTCTATCTTTAATATGGTTTTGACCATCATTAACTCTTACATTTAGTTCAAAAAGTTCTTGAGGATTGATCCCATCTAAACATCCTACATTTATACCAAAAGTATCAGGGTCACTTCTTCTTTGGTTGTGAGTATTAATTCCACAAAAATTACAAAAGAAATGTTTAGCTACATTAGTATTAAACTGATAAAATTTAATATTGTTTTTACCCTTCAGAATCTTTAAATTTTTTTTTGGAATAACAGTAGTTATCGCACCCTTTCTTTTACAAATTGAGCAATTGCATCTGTAAAGATTACTTAAGCCATTTACCAGCGTTACCTCAATCTCTATTTTATTACAGTGACATGTTAATATTTGTTTTTTATTATTCTTAATATTTAAATAGAAATTAATTTTATTTCTTATGTAATTCTTAACAAAAACAAAAATTAATAAACCAAAAATAGAAACAGAAACAACGATAATTAAAATTATTCTTATTTGTTCACTCATTACAAATTTTTAGATCTCCTTAAAATTAAACTAGGATTTTTAAAATCTTTTTTTCCATATAAAATTTCATTATTTTCATGGTCAGTTATAATACCCCCTGCATTTTCTAAAATAGCGTGTCCTGCTGCTATATCCCACTCAGATGCCCTTGGTTCCGCAACATATATATCATATTCACCTGTAGCAATTACACAGAACTTTAACGAACTCTTCATTCTAACATGATCAGTAACACCAAATTTATTATGTATTTTAGAAATCTCAGGTTTTAGTTTTTTTGAATAAGCAACAGCTTTAATTTTGTTTTTTGGAGTTTTTTTCTCACATTGAATTTTATTTTCTTGATCATTTGAATACTCATAACTTAGATCTTTTCCATAAGAATAAAATAATCTTTTTTTCGCTGGAGCATAAATAATTCCCATGGTTGCTTTTTGATTTATTATTAGGCCAGCGTTTAAAGTAAATTCATCACCATTATTTAGATAGTCATAAGTTCCATCAATAGGGTCGATTAACCAAAAATTTTTTAAATTAGTGTCTGACTTATTTTTGGAACTTTCTTCAGAAACAATAGGAATATTTGGTGTAAGATTTATTATTTTTTCAGTTAATATCCTGTCGACCTCTAGATCTCCATTCGTGACCGGTGTTTCGTCGTCTTTAATTTCTTTTTTAAGGCCCTTTATTCTTAGTTCAAGAGATAGCTTTCCAGCAGATAAAAATGTTTCAAGTAGTTGATAGTTTATTTCTTTAAGTTCTTTTTGATCCATTAATTTTTTCTAATTGAATATTATAAGCGTTAATAACTTTTTTACCTACATTTTCAAAGTTAACAGTCACTTTGCCGTTAATTATTGACTGTACTTGCCCAATACCCCAGTCTTTATTGTTAGGATGTATCACTTTTTCACCTGGTTCGTAATCTAAAATCATTTAATATTATTTATATTAGAAATAAGTATAAATACCATCATTATGAGTTTAAAAGAAAATTCACTAGGTATAAATAAAGATCCAAAAGACATTAAAGTTGTTGTCGCAATGTCTGGTGGAGTAGACTCCTCTACAGTCGCTGGAATGATGAAGAAAGAGGGGTTTGAAGTTATTGGTATAACATTAAAATTGTATGATGATACAATAGAATCTACTCATTCCAAACAATGTTGTGCTGGCCAAGATATAATGGATGCAAAAAGAGTTGCTGAACATCTCAATATTGAGCACAAGATATTATATTATCAAAATAAATTTAAAGAAGGTGTTATTGATAATTTTGTAGATAGTTATTTAAAAGGAGAAACTCCTGTACCATGTATACAATGCAATAAAACAGTAAAATTTAATGATTTGTTTAACGAGGCAAAAAAACTTAAGGCAGATGCTTTAGTTACTGGACATTACGTCAAAAGTGTTACTAAAAATGAAATAACGGACATGTATAGAGGAATTGATGAAAATAGAGATCAAAGCTATTTTTTATTTAACACTACAAGGGAACAGCTAAACTATTTACGTTTCCCTTTAGGGGGAATGCTTAAATCGCAAACAAGGGACATCGCAAGAGAACTTAATCTTAATGTATCTGAAAAACCAGATAGCCAAGATATCTGTTTTGTGCCCAATGGCGATTACGTTTCTGTAATTGAGAAGCTAAAACCAGACTCATTCAAAAAGGGAAATATCAAAAATAGCACTGGTAAAGTCATTGGAGTTCATGATGGAATAATTAATTTTACAATTGGTCAAAGAAAAGGAATAAAAATTGCAGCAAAAGATCCACTTTATGTCATTGATATTAAACCAGATTTAAACGAGATTATTGTTGGAACTAAGAATGATTTAATAAAAAAAAATATCATGCTAAGAGATGTAAATTTACTTTGTAAAGAAACATTTTTTAAAAATGAGATTTTAGTGAAAATTAGATCAACAGGAAAACTTTTAAGATCAAAAATAAAATTGAATAAGAGTAAAGCATATTTGGAGCTTTTAGAGGATGAATATGGAATTTCACCTGGACAAGCCTGTGTATTTTATACAAAAGATGAAATGGGAGAAAGAGTTCTCGGAGGTGGATGGATTTCAAAAAGTTAATTTTTTTTCCACATTAGAAAAGTAAGCAAATAAAAAGAAATAACACCTAAAAAATAATCCCATTCTAGCGCATGTTTAAAAAACTTTAGGTTTAATCCCATGAAAACATTTCCTGGTAAGCTTATAATAGGTATGCTTATAATTGCTATGATTATTAATATCGAAACTAAGTAAATTTTAATTTTAAGTATATTTGGATTTATAAATTTCAATAATTTTGATCTAAAGGAATATAAGGCAGCAACCAAATATGCTTGAGCCACTATTTCAAATATAATAAAAACAAGCATAACAACTCTTCTAAACAATTTATACAAATCATGATCAAATTTAATTCCTAAAAAAATTGAATGTATTATTAAACATATGGCTGATCCTATTCCAAAAAATAAAAATTTTTTAATATTTTTATGATCTCCATTGATCATTTGAACAATTGATCTATTGTAAAGCCAGTATTTAATCAATAAATAAGCTGTTAAAAACATTGCAGGTTTAAAAATTAAGTATGTTGGGAACACTCTAGCAGTTCTGCTTATCGATGCACCTCCATCGATATAAGGAATTATAATACCATGTAAAATATCTTCTTTGTTAGGAAAAAGTTCATGAAAATTTGTAATAATTATTAGACAAGAGTTTATCGCTAAGAAAGGAATAATAAAAATCCAAATACTTATGGATCTTACCTTATGAATACTATCCATTTTGAGTTAGATTATTTTTTTTTATTCTTTTTTCTTGCTCGACGCTTTTTTGAGCCCATTTTTCTTCGGCCTCTATGCTTTTTTGGATATCCCATAATTACCTCAATTTTAATATTATATTGACTTATTTGTGGGATATAGCATTGTCAATCAAACATATCAATTTTTTTATGGATAAATCATTTAAAACATTTCTAAAACATACAGCTAAAGATTTTCACAATCATTCAGTTAATCCACCAGTGGTTAGGGCTTCTACGATCATATTTAAATCTATGAATGATATTAGAAGAACCCAAGCAAAGTATAAAAGAGACCCTAGAGGTGGTCATTTCGATTATGGTAGGCAGGGAACATCTACAACTCACATATTACAAAAAATTTTAACAAAACTCGAGGAATCTTATCATACTTTTTTAACCCCAACAGGATTTGGATCGGTCTTTTTAGCTATCTTTAGTATTGTGCGACCAGGCGATGAAATTATAGCAGCAGATCCAGTTTATAATCCGACAAGAATGCTTACTCAAGATTATTTAAATGAATTTAATATAAAAACTACTTTTTACAACCCACATGATCTAAGTTCTATACAAAAAAATATTTCCAGCAAAACAAAACTTATTTTTGTAGAGAATCCTGGTAGTAATACATTTGAGTTTCAAGATTTATCTAAAATATTAAAAATTGCAAAAAAAAATAAAATACTCACAGCAATAGATAATACCTGGGCAACACCATATTTTTTTAAGCCGATTAAGTTAGGTTTTGATATGTCTATTGTTTCAGCTACAAAATATTACTCAGGTCATTCTGATGTTATGGGGGGAAGTTTAGCAGTAAATAAAAAAGTATTTAAGTATGTAGAAAAAGCTCAAAAGATAATGGGTCTAAGATTAGGACCAGATGATGCATATTTAATAACAAGAGGTTTAAGAACTTTAGATGTTAGATTGGATAAACACGAAGAAAATGCAAAAAAAGTAGCTGCCTTCTTATCTAAAAATAAAAAAGTAAAACTTCTTTATCCATATAAAAAAGGATCTTTTAATTATAAAATGTGGAAGAAGTATTATTCTGGAGCCTCAGGTTTAATGGGTCTGAAGATCAAGGCTAAAAACAAGAATTCAGTTATAAAATTCGTAAATTCGTTAAAACTGTTTGGTTATGGCTATAGCTGGGGAGGTTTTGAGAGTCTTGTCCTTCATCAAGGAAAATCAGAGAGGGGTAACAGAAAGTTTTTAAATTTAGATAAAAATGAAAGGCTCGTAAGATTACATATTGGTCTTGAAGATCCTAAAGATTTGATTGACGATTTAAGGAAATCCCTTAAGTTCGTTAAATGACCTCTGAAAAATTTTTTAAAAATAATACAGCTTTAATAACTTTAATCGCTGCATGCTTAGTTGTATTAATATCTCTCAGTGTTCGTCAGGTTTTTGGAATGTTTTTCATGGACTTCAATATTGATTTAGGAATTTCAAACACAGAATTTGGTTTAGCAATTGGTGTTCAAATGCTTGGTTGGGGCCTTTCTGGACCTATTTTTGGAGCAATAGCCGACAAGTATGGAGGTCATAAGGCTATAACATTAGCTTTTATCTTTTATATATTAGGAGTTTATTTTTTATTTGCAGGCCCTAATACAGGTATTTATTTTCAAATGAGCTTAGGTGTTCTAATTGGAATTGGTTGTGGTGGAACGGCAATAAGTATTCCAATGTCAATTGTTGGAAAACATTTTCCTTTATCAAATAGAACAATTGCAATGAGTATAGTGACGGCCGTAGGTTCATTTGGTTATTTCTTATCACCATTGTTTACACAATATTCACTGAATAGTAACGGTTGGGTTCAGACATTAATTTATTTTATGATTTTTTTAATGGCTGGCTTAGTAATAGCTTTTTTTGTTAGATCACCTAGCTCAAGAGAATCACTTGAAACTTCGAATGATCAAAGTACATTAAGTGCATTAAAAGAAGCATTTCAAAATAAAAGCTATATTCTTTTGGTAGCAGGTTTCTTTGTGTGTGGTTTTCATATTACTTTAGTTGGCACTCATGTTCCTAAATATGTAATAGACAGGGGTCTAGATAGCTGGACAGCAGCAATGATATTGTCCCTTATTGGTTTTTTTAATATTTTTGGTTCTCTTCTTAGTGGTTATATGTCTACTAAAATGAGTAAAAAAATTATTTTAAGCGGAATTTATTTATTAAGAGGTGTATCAATTTGTTTATTTATTTTCACCCCACCAAGTACAATAAGTTCAATAATTTTTGGAGCTAGTTTTGGATTTTTATGGCTATCAACCGTTCCAGCAACAAGCGGAATAGTAGCACATATTTTTGGAACGAAGTATTTAGGATTGCTTTATGGTCTTGTTTTCTTAAGTCATCAAATAGGATCGTTTTTTGGAGCTTATTTAGGAGGTTTATTTTATGATCTGTATGGGTCATATGACTATGCGTGGTATTTGGCAATTGCATTGTCTATATTTGCTGGTTTAATACACCTACCAATAAAAGAGCAAGCAGTTGAAAGATTACAAAAAGCATAAAATTAAATTTAATCCATTTTTGGAGAAACTTTATCAATCGGATAAAGCAATGATTATATATAAAGTAAAAGATGGATATAATATTTATACCGACTTCTCAAAAAAGATTATTTTAAATAATAAAAATATTGAAAAATTTTTAAATAAATTTAATAAAAAAAAAACCAGTAAAGAAACTGACTTATTTATAGGTTTTTTTGGATATGAAATTTTATGTAATTTATTGAATATAAAAATAAAAAATCAAAAAAAAATTAATTTTTATAAAGGTGTTTTTTATAAGCCTGAAACTATAGTTAAAATTAGAAAAGATATAAAAGTTATATCTACAATTAAAAGCTTTAAATTTAAGGATTCTTTTAGTGACACTCAAATACTATCATCATTTAAATTAAATATTGATTTCAAAAAATATAATAAGATTTTCAATGTATTTTCAAAAAAAATCAAACAAGGCGAAACTTATCAAATTAAAATATGCACAAAATATAAAAACAAATCTAAAATTAACCCTGTTAATTTCTTTTGGAAATTAATGAAAGTAAATGCAGCACCTGAATCTTTTATGATTAGAGATAAAAATTATTCAATAGTAAGCTGCTCCCCCGAAACACTGATTGATAAAAGTGGAAATAAGATAATAACCAAACCAATTGCTGGAACCCTAAAAAAACAAAGTAATAACAATATCAATAAAGCATTAAATTTTTTTAAGAATAATAATAAAGAAACAAAAGAGCATAATATGATTGTAGATATGGAAAGAAATGACCTTTCAAGAGTTTGCGTTCCTGGCTCAGTTAAAATTCTTAGAGAAAAATTTGTTGAGGAATATAAACACCTGTTTCATTACGTAACATCAATTCAAGGTATTCTTAAAAAAAAAATAACCATAAAAGAAATAATTAAATCAATGATGCCAGGCGGATCGGTTATTGGATGTCCTAAAATTCGAACTTTAGAATTACTAAACAATCAAGAAAAAGAAGATAGAAATATATTTACTGGTAGTTTTGGATATATAAAATTTAATCAAGATATGAGATTTAATATTATAATAAGATCAATTTTAAATTTTAAAAAGACGTCAGAAGTGTCAGCTGCATCTGGGGTTGTCTTGGACAGCTCATCAAAAAAAGAATTTAATGAAAATTTCATTAAAGCTAAATCTTTATTAGAACTTTATAAATGATTTATATTATAGATCACAAAGATTCATTTACTTGGAATGTCGTTCACCAATTTTCAAAATTTGATGAAGTGTATTGCTCGAATTATGATCAAATTAATCAAAAAAAAATTAAACAAAGTCATACAATAGTTTTATCACCTGGCCCTGGCTCACCTAAAGACTACCCTTTAACTTCTAAAATTTATAGAGATTACAAAGGAAAGAAAAAAATAATCGGAGTTTGTTTAGGATACCAGCAAATACTATTTAGTGAAAAAGGGAAGATCGTTCAGCAAAAAAGAATCTTTCATGGATATCAATCAAAAATTAAAATTACTTCTGAGAGTGAGATTTTTAAAAAAAACAAAACATTTTACGTTGGAAGATATCATTCGTTAAAGTTATATGAGCCTTACAAATCAAAAGATATTAAAATTACTATGAGATGTTCCAAAACTAATATAGCAATGGGTTTTGAAGATATAAAAAATAATGTATATGGATTTCAGTTTCATCCTGAATCTTTTTTAACAAAAAATGGTGACCTTATTATTAAAAAAATCTTATCAGCATAAAGATCATAAAGAAATAAAATTTAATGATCTTTGGAATGCACATGGTGTCTTTACAACTATGCGTGTAGTTGGAAAAAATAAAAAGATTTTGTTCTTTAAAGAACATATAGACAATTTAATTAAATCATTAAAAAATTATGGATTAAATAGAAAAGATCTTAAAAAAACTATTCTTAGACTTATTAGAACAAATTTACCTAATATGAAAAATTTTGATCACCTATTTAGAGTTGCGGTAAATAGTAAAATGATTTCGATATCGCTTCGAAAAAGAAATAAATCAAAGTTAAATTTTAAGTTAAAACTTTTGGATTATAAAAGAGTAGATCCACAACATAAAAATCTTAAATATAAAAAAATTCTAACATTTTTAAAAAAACTAGATAATAGAGAATATGATGTAGCATTACACAAGAATAAGAAATTTTTAGAAACTGGGACATCTAATTTATTATTTGTTCAAAATAAAAATATATTCTCTCCTAAAACTAGTTTCTATAGTGGAACAACCTTCAAATTTTTTAAGAAAAATATTAAAATTACTTTAAGAGATATTAAATTAAAGGATGTTAAGAATTATGAAGAAATAATTTTAATAGGATCTGGTAAAGCTGTAACATCTGTGGCAAAAATTGAAAAACTTCACTGGAAAAGAAAAAGTTTTGAGATTTTTTATAAACTTAAAAAAATTTATAATAAACAACTTTAAATTATGAGAGACCCAAATAACCCATGCTTGTTTTGTAATATTAAAAAAAAAGATATAATTTTTGATAATAGTTATGCTTATGTAAGTTTTGATAGTTATCCAGTTTCAAAATTCCATTCTTTAATTTTTCCAAAAAGACATATAGAAAACTTCTTTGAATTAAATGACAATGAGCTTTTAGCGTGTAATGATTTGATTAATAAAATTAAAAATAAAGTACAAGCAGATGATAAAACAATAAAAGGTTTTAATATTGGATCGAACTTAGGAAAAGTAGCTGGCCAATCTATTATGCATTGTCATATTCACCTGATTCCCAGAAGGGAAGGTGATGTTGACAATCCACAAGGTGGTGTAAGGGCTGTAATTCCAGCAAAACAGCATTATACTAGAAAAAAGTAAATAATTTCTTAATTTCTACAACTTTAAAATGTGTCTATATCACTGTTGAACTAAAACTTTATCTGTATTAGAAAGTTCAGAATAATATGATTACAATAAACCCATTTTCTCAACTTACAGAAACAATTCCATCTATAGCATTACAATCTTTTGTGCTGGTAATGGTTGGATTAGTTGCTGCTGGAACGATATTAGATATTATTCATAAAAAAAATGTAAAATATTTTTTCAATAATGCAAAAAAAGCAAAACAAAATGCAACAAGAGAGCTAGGATCAGGTGAACGAATAGCTATTATTGGCAAAACAATTGTGCACGATATTGGCACAACTGCAGAATTGGGAATGGGAAAAAGAAGAGTGGCTCATGTCTTAGGAATGTACGGAACTATTTTATTTTGGGCTGGGTCAGCAGTTATGATTTTTTGTTATTCATCTACTAACGCAGTAACACCAACTTTTTGGCCAGCAATTTGGCACATAGGTGCTTTTATGACATGTGTTGGTGGATTCTGGTTTTGGTTTTTTTTAAGAGTGGATGTAGCCTCAGAAGCAAATTCAGTTTTTAGAATCATTAAAGCTGATCTATTTGTTTTAGCCCTTTTGACATCATCTTTATTTGGTCTGTTATGGTCATTTTTTCAAGCTAAAGGATTGTTTGGATGGGACACTTTATTTCTAGTTCTATTTGCAATTTCAAATATAGTTCTATTTGGGGGGGTATATTGGTCTAAATTTGCGCATATGTTTTATAAACCAGGTGCAGCCATACAAAAGAATTTGGCTGAGGCAGACGGTTCAAGAGACAACTTGCCAGCGCCTGCAGACGCACCAGAGCAATTTGGTCTAGGAATTAAAAGAGAGCAACCTAAACACTATTAATATGATAAAATTAAAAGGAAAAAAATAAATATGTCAACTTTTGTATACATGACTAGATGCGATGGATGTGGACACTGCGTAGATATTTGTCCGTCAGATATTATGCATATAGACGAAACTATAAGAAGAGCCAAAAATATTGAACCAAATTTTTGTTGGGAATGTTATTCGTGTGTTAAAGCCTGCCCTAATCATGCAATTGATGTAAGAGGCTATGCAGACTTTGCTCCAATGGGACATAGCGTAAGAGTTAGAAGAGAGGAAGAAAAAGGAACGATCTCATGGAGAATAAAATTTAGAAACGGAACAGAGAAAAACTTTGTATCACCAATTACCACAAAGCCTTGGGGTAAATTTATTCCTAAACTTGCAGAAGCTGATACACCGAACCAAGGTGAGATTAATTCACAAATACTTTATAACGAACCTCATGGATTAAACACAAATCAAGACTTACCTACAGTAGATAAAAGCAAATTTAAAAAAGGGGTTTACTATTAATGCCAAAGTCTAAAACAGTATACGAAGATTGCGATGTTCTAGTAGTCGGTGGAGGAATGGCAGGTACAGGTGCTGCTTTTGAAGCGAGACATTGGGGAAGAGATTTAAAAATTATTTGTGTTGAGAAGGCTAATATAGATAGAAGTGGAGCTGTAGCTCAAGGCCTTTATGCAATCAATTGTTATATGGGAATGCAATGGGGTGAAAATCAACCAGAAGATCACGTTCGTTATGCAAGAAATGATTTAATGGGTCTTGTTAGAGAAGATTTAGGTTATGACATGGCTCGTCATGTAGACTCAACTGTACATATGTTTGATGAGTGGGGCCTTCCAATGATGAAGAATAAGGAAACTGGAAGATATCAAAGAGAAGGTAAATGGCAAATAATGATTCATGGAGAAAGTTACAAACCTATAGTAGCTGAGGCAGCAAAAAAATCTGCTGATAAAATTTATAATAGAATAATGGTTACTCATTTATTAATGGATGAAACTAAAGAAAATAGAGTAGGTGGGGCTGTTGGATTTAATATGAGAACAGGAGATTATCACGTATTTAGATCAAAAACTGTAATTGTAGCAGCCGGAGGAGCGTCACATATTTTTAAACCAAGATCAGTAGGTGAAGGAATGGGAAGAACTTGGTACGCACCATGGTCGAATGGATCAGCTTATGCACTTCCAATTGCAGCTGGAGCTAAAATGACTCAAATGGAAAATAGAATTGTATTATGTAGATTTAAAGATGGATATGGTCCGGTTGGAGCATATTTTTTACATCTAAAAACTTATACACAAAATGCTAATGGTGAAAATTATGAAAAAAAATGGTACGAACAAACAAAAGAGTTAGTAGGAGAGTACATTGATCACCATCCAACACCTACTTGTTTAAGAAATCATGCATTTGTACAAGAAGTAATGTCAGGTAACGGACCTATACACATGGTAACAAAAGAAGCTTTTCAAGATCCACATCTGGAAACAGTTGGATGGGAAAATTTTTTAGGAATGACAGTAGGGCAAGCAGTTGTCTGGGCTTCACAAAATATTGATCCAAAATATACTAATCCTGAACTTACTACATCGGAGCCATATGTTATGGGATCACACGCAACATGTTCAGGTGCATGGGTGAGTGGACCTGAAGACTTATCTCCACCAGAGTATTTTTGGGGATACAATAGAATGTTAACCGTAGAAGGCTTATTTGGCGCTGGAGATACTGTAGGTGGTAGTGCTCATAAATTTTCATCTGGTTCTTTTACTGAAGGAAGATTAGCTGCAAAAGCTGCAGTAAAATATATTGAAGACAAAAAAGCTAAAGATTTAATGGTTTCTGACAAACAGTGCGAAGATTTTAGAGAGGTCATTTATAAACCACTTGAAAACTATACAGTTGGTAGAAATGAAATAACTGGAGGAACAGTTTCTCCAAGCTATATTTCCCCAATTCAAGGTCTTCAAAGACTTCAAAAGATAATGGATGAGTATGTTGGTGGTATTACGGTAAATTATATGACAAATGAAAATTTACTTAAAAAGGGCTTAGAGTTGTTAGACTGGTTAACTGAAGATTTAGAAAACGTTGGTGCAGAAGACTATCATCAACTTATGAGAGCGTGGGAGTTGAAACATAGAACGTTAACTTCTCAATGTGTAACTGAGCACACTTTATTTAGAAAAGAAACACGTTGGCCTGGTTACTATTATCGAGGTGATTATATGAAACTTGATGATGAAAATTGGCATTGTTTAACTGTTTCAAGACGTGATCCTAAAACAGGCAAGTTTACAATGGAAAAACAACCTGTTTACCACATAATAGACGAAAAAGAGAAAAAGCAAGCTTCTTAGAATTTTAAACATATCATGAGTTTAATTGAAAAGTCAGATGAGGATATCATCAAGATAGCAGAACCTATCTGGAACAATTTAATAAAATCTTCAAATATTAAAGATTATGGTGGTTTTACAAAAGATTTTTCATCTCAAATGCTTTACGGAGCTAATGAAGTTGAGTTAGGTAAGCAATGGGCTAACAATGAATTAATATCAAGCCTTAAGGAAAATTGTAAACCTATGGGTTGTCTTCGAAGAGGCATCTATGTAACGGTAATTTATAAGCAAAATAGCTCCAAAATTGCTGGGGATTTTATAGGGCGACTTGTTTTAGGGGAAGAGGATGGAAGTATTAAAGTTTTTGGGGCCACTATCTTTTAAAAAAATTTTCAAACTTAACAATTTAAACTTGCAAACCAGGGTATAATTGTGCTATTTCGCAATTATGCTTAATAATTTAAATATAAAAAAAATTTTTAAGCATATACCTCAAAATTTTATTTCATTTAATTCTAAAATTGTACTTTACGCGGGTTTAATAGCTTATTGGGGTGTAATATTAGTGGGGACTTTTCTCCAAATAAACTAGTTGTTCTTAATGGAATACTTTCTTCCAATTGCAGAAGTATATGTAAGTTTACCTTTAATTTTTCTTTTAAGTTTAATAGTTGGGATATTATCAGGTCTATTTGGTGTGGGTGGTGGATTTTTAATGACTCCATTTTTAATTTTTATGGGTATTCCACCAGCTTATGCAGTTCCAAATGAAGCTAATAATATTTTAGGTACATCTATATCTGGATCAACAACTCATTATTTAAAAGGTACTTTAGATTATAAGATGGGATTGATGATAGTTGTTGGTGGTGCCGCAGGTACTATTCTTGGAATTTTAACTTTTACGTATTTTAAAGATATTGGAAAAATTAATATCGTAATTTCTTTATCTTATATGTACATACTTGCAATAATTGGAACCTTAATGCTTGTTCAAGGTATCACCGAGATAGATAGAGCAAGAAAAAAAATAGTTGTCAAAAAAAAATTACATCAACACTATTGGATACATGGCTTACCACTAAGAATGAGGTTTAAAAAATCTAAATTATACGAAAGTGCATTTACACCAATTATAATAGGACTGATAGTTGGATTTATTGCTGCAATAATGGGTATTGGTGGTGCATTTATTCTTGTTCCAGCTATGATTTATATAATTGGAATGCCAACTAAATTAATACCAGGCACATCATTATTTGTAACAATTTTTGTTAGTGCTATCGTGACTATTCTTCATGCATTTAATTATGGATCTATAGATTTAATTTTAGTTACAGTTTTAATTTTAGGATCAATTTTAGGAGTTCAAATTGGCCAAAAGGTTGGAGAAAAAGTTGATAGCTCACAATTTAAAACAATACTAGCAGTTCTTTTACTCTTAGTTGGTATTGCAGTTGCTTATGATTCATTTTTTGCTGATCATTCTGCAAGGGAGATGCAAAGCAAAGGTACTGAGTCTTTAACACCTCTAGCCATATTTGTTAAAGATTTATTAAAAGATGCTCCAATTTTATATGGAATGTTTTCAATTGTTTTAGCGCTCGTATTAGGTGTTGGTGCGGCAATTATAAGAAGATTTTTATCCAATTTAAAGAGGAAATACGTACATACACCACCACCTGCTTCACAAAAGTAATTTAAATTTAATACAATTTTGGTACTTAGAATTATGAAAAAATTTTTAACATTATTATTTTGCATTTTAAGTTTTCAAGTATCTGCAATGGAGAAGAAAACCACTTTTGATAAAGATTTATTTAAAAAAGCCCAAGATGATGGAAAACTAGTAGTTGTAAGTTCTTGGATTAAGTATTGTAGCTCATGTGCTGGACAAATGAAAATTTTACAGAAAGCAGAGAAAGATTTTGAAAATATCAAATATTTTTCATTTGAAGTAACGAACAAAGAAATTTCTAATCTTTTTAAAGTTGAATATCAGACTACTCTTCTCATATTTAAGAATAATGAAGAAATTTATCGAAGCATCGGAGAGACTAGTAAAGAAAAGATATATAAAGCTATTGAGTCTTCAATATAAGATTTTAAGCACTTCTATATAATTTAGTCATAACAAACTCTTTATGACCTAACGCTTCTGCACAGGTTAGTCTTCCATTTGCAACTTTTATAGTTGATTTAATTAGCTCATCTCCAGCTTGGTCTAAATTCATTTGTCGTGACAGTATTTTTGAAACATCTACATCAATATGTTCGCTCATCGTTTTAGCTGTTAATGGATTTGCAGTTAGCTTAATTACTGG
The DNA here is from genome assembly GCA_902515185.1 of uncultured Pelagibacteraceae bacterium. Taxonomy (GTDB): domain Bacteria; phylum Pseudomonadota; class Alphaproteobacteria; order Pelagibacterales; family Pelagibacteraceae; genus Pelagibacter. The sequence continues at coordinate 101,107 of CABXTN010000002.1, forward strand.
CTCAATAGGATTTCCGATTATATTACCTTGTCCAGTTGGAAAAAGATGTATATTGAAACCACCAGCTGCTTGTAAAGTAACACATTCTGCAGCAGCAGATGAGGTATCCATAAAGTATAAACCTTTACCCATTGTCGGCTCCTCTGCAGGCTCTAAAACATCGATGAATTGTCTTGAACCAATCTTTTGAAAATTCCCAAATGCTTTTTCCTCTATTGTAGTTAAACCACCAGCTATATTACCAGCCGTAGGTTGACTTTCAGAAAGATCATCAGTTGCTTCCTTTAATATAAAGTCGTTATAATCACTCCAAGTTTTCATAAATTTTTTCTGAGCTTCAGGCGTTTTTCCTCTTTTAGCACAAACATTTTCTGCGCCAGTCAATTCTGATGTTTCACC
>CABXTN010000003.1 GCA_902515185.1 uncultured Pelagibacteraceae bacterium
CTTATTATTATATCGCCGAGATAAAATTTATTATTATCAACTACTTTATTAATAGGAAAAGCTAACACATCAGTTGGTTTATTTTTTTTTCTAAACTTATTATTTAATTCTTTAATTTTTTTATTATCAGATAACAATAAAGAAAAAATTATTTTTTTTTTTTTGAATTTATACTTTTCTGGAAAAAAATTTAAAATATTATTAAAAAAAATATTTGCCTCTTTAATCTTTTTTTTCCATTGAAAATTATCTATGACAACTTCAACCTTAATCATTATTGTTATGATCTGAATAAGCCTTAACTATCTTTGAAACTAATGGATGCCTGACAACATCACTGTGATCAAAATCTACTACCGATATTTCTTTAAGGTGTTGCAAAAGCTTTTTTGATCTATTTAATCCAGATAATGATTTGTTTGGCAAATCTATTTGAGATGGATCACCATTAATTACTATTTTTGAGTTTTCACCTATACGAGTTAGAAACATTTTAATTTGCGTGTCAGTAGCATTTTGAGCTTCATCTAAAATTGCAAAAGAATTTTTTAAAGTCCTTCCTCTCATAAATGCTAGTGGTGCAATTTCAATATCACCAACTTCTATCTTCTTTTGTATTTTTTCAAAGTCTAATAAATCATAAAGAGAGTCATATAATGGTCTTAAATATGGATCTACTTTCTCGCGCATATCTCCAGGTAAAAAACCAAGTCTCTCTCCAGCTTCTACTGCTGGTCTAGATAAAATTATTCTTTCGATTTTTTTTTCGAGAAGCATCGTTAAAGCAACTGCAACCGACAAAAAAGTTTTTCCGGTTCCTGCAGGTCCAGCTGATATTATTATGTCACTATTTTTTAAAGCTGAAACATATTCTTTTTGTTTTTCCGATCTTGGTATAACAGATTTTTTTGGGGTTTTGATAATATATTCAATTTTTTTGTTTAAATTACTATTCTCATCAATCATAAATTTATTTACAGAAGAGATTATATCTTTTTTATCAATTGATCCATTAATTATAAATTGATCACATAAAAACTGAATGGCATTTTTTATAATTTCGTTCTTTTTATTATCGCTTTTTATTATTATTGAATTTCCTCTAAAGTATAGATTTGTGTCTGTAAGATTTTCTAAATCTTTTAAGTTCTTATTAAACTCACCAACAACACCCATTAAAAGATCATTATCAGGAAAAATAATACTTATAGAATTATTGTCAGAATAAACAAATTTAAGATCTGTATTTACTTTGTTTTGAATATTACTCAATTTTAAGCTGCCTCAATTTTATTTATATCTATTTCACCAGATAAACTATTTTGATTACTGTTATTTATCTTAACTTTAACGACTTTTCCAATCAAATCTTGATGTCCATTTAATATTACAGATGTCATATATTCATTTCTTCCAAATAACTTTTCACCATCTTTCATTAAATTTTCAATTAAAACATTAGTATAATTGTTTTCAAAACTTTTATTTTTTAGTTTCTGATTATGAAATAATTCTGCTTGGAGAATTTTTAATCTTTCTTTAGATATTTTTTCATCTATTTGCTCATAACTAGATGCGGTCGTTCCAGGTCGTGGGCTAAATATAAATGAGTATGAATTAAAAAATTTAATATTTTTTACTAAGTTAAGTGTATCCTCAAAATCTTTTTCGGTTTCACCCGGGTATCCAATAATAAAATCACTTGAAAATTCTATATCACTATTTATTTTTTTTAATTCATGGTAAATAGAAATATAATCTTCAACCTTGTGTTTTCTATTCATCAGTCTTAAAATTTTATTAGAACCTGATTGAATAGGTAAATGAATAAAAGGCATTAATTTTTTCGAATTAGCATAACATTCTATCAAATCACTGCTCATATCTCTTGGATGTGAAGTTATATATCTTATCCTTTTAAGTCCGTAGATATTTTCTAAACACATAATTAAATCTGATAATTTATATTGTCTTCCATTTTCATTACTACAATATGCATTTACATTTTGGCCTAATAAAATTATTTCTCTAGAGCCTTTCTCTACTAATTCTTTAGCCTCATTAATAACTTGATTAAATGGTCTTGAATACTCTGGACCTCTTGTATATGGAACTACGCAAAAATGACAAAATTTATCACAACCTTCTTGAATTGTGAGAAAAGAGGAAATCTTACTTGAATCATTTTTAATTTTTCTTAAATATTCAAATTTGGATTCCGATTCAAAATCAGTAATTTCAAATCTTGACTTATTTTTTTCAAAATTTTGAATTGTATTATTTAGTTTATGATACGATTGAGGCCCAATAATAAAATCGATATACGGTTCTCTTTTTAACATTTCTGTATTTTCGGCTTGCGCTACACATCCGGCAATTATTACAAGTGGTTTTTTTTTGCCCTCAAAATTTTGTTTAACACGACCTATCTCGTGATAAACTTTTTCCTTCGCTCTATCTCTAATATGACAAGTATTTAAAATGAAACAATCACTTTCATCTAAAGATTTGCTCCTTATAAAACCTATTTTTTTAATTGTATCAAGTATACGATTTGAATCGTATTCGTTCATTTGACAACCAAAAGTTTTAATAAATACTTTTTTTGCCATCAATTATTTTTTTTCTTAACTCCATAAAGTTCTAACTTATGATCGACCAATTCATAACCGTATTTTTCAGCAACTTTTTTCTGAAGTTCTTCAATATCGTTGTCTACAAATTCTATTATTTCCCCCGTTTTAACATCAATTAGATGGTCATGGTGACTTTCTCGCATTTCTTCATATCTAGCCTTTCCACCTCTAAAATCATGTTTAGTCAAAATACCAGCCTCCTCAAATAATTTTACAGTTCTATAAACTGTTGCAATACTAATTTTTGGATCAATTTTAGATACTCTGTTGTAAAGTTCATCAACATCAGGATGGTCTGACTCTCCGTAGGTATCTTTTGACTCTGAAATTACTCTAGCAATTATTTTTCTTTGCTCTGTGAGTTTAACACCTTTTTTTAAACATTTTTTTTCTATTGTTTCTGACATAATATAATTTAACTCTAATAAATAGGATTAATCAAATTTTTTTTAATTTTATATTTTTTACATAAATTTGGCAACTCTTTCCAATTGCTTAATTTATTTTCATTTTCTTTTGAGAAATCTGAAAAACTAAAACAAAAATAGTCGATATTTTTTGCTAAATGAATACCTTTAACAATAGAAAGGGCATTTCGAATGCCCGCAAAACTACCAGGGCCTCGATTTACATAAATTTCATCAATTTCATTTAAAGATATTTTATTTTTCCTTAAAAAATTATTGATTAAAATTATAATTTTATCAAAATTACTTTTACTATTTACAGCACTACTAGTATAAATATTTTTATCTTTTATTATGGCTAAAAAAAAAATTTTTCCTGTCAAATCAATTATAAGTTTTTTCATGTTTTTTTTAATTCTTGATAATTCTATTGCAGAGGAAAATAATAGTAAATATTATTCTACTGAATCTGGAACACTTTCCTTAATGTATCATAGATTTAATGAAGACAAATATCCTTCTACGAACATAAAAATGGATATTTTTGAGAAACAAATTCAAATTATAAAACAAAAAAATTATCAATTTGAAAGCCCCGAAATTTTTCAAAAAAATTTTTATACTCCAAAAAATGAAAAAAAAATTTTAATAACTATAGATGATGCTTTCTCATCCTTTTATGAACATGCATGGCCTTTTTTAAAAAAAAATAAAATACCTTTTATCTTGTTTGTTTCTACTGAACCCGTAGGTAAAAATGGCTATATGACATGGGAACAAATAAGAGAAATTGAAAAAGAAGAATTTGCTTTTATAGGAAACCATTCACATTCTCATGAATATTTATTAAATTTAAGTTTTAAAGAATTTAAAGAAGATATTAATAGATCGATTGATATATTCAGTAAACAATTAGGTTATAATCCAATTTTTTATTCACATCCATTCGGTGAATATAGTTTAAATCAAATCAATTTTTTAAAAAAAAAATTTGAGTTCGCGTTTGGTCAACATTCAGGTGTAATTGATATTAATAAAGATAAATATCAATTACCAAGATTTCCAATAAACGAAAAATATGGAGATTTAGACAGATTTAAATTTGTTGTTGATTTACTACCTCTTCAATTCAAAAAAATAACGCCAATTGATATGTATTTAACAGATAATAATCCACCAGAGCTCACAATTGAATTTTTTGAAGATCAAAAAAATATAGAAAGTATAAATTGTTTTTCTGATGAAGGGAACAGGTGGGATAAATCAGAAATAATTTTATCTGATAAAAAAATTATTATTAAATTCAGAGATAAATTTTTGTTTAGAAGAGGTAGAGTTAATTGTTCCTTAAATGATAATGGTTGGCATTGGTTTGGAATTCAATTCTCAGTAAAAAATAGTTAAATTAAATTTTTCAACTGTATACTTGTAGGTAGCAATTTGACTTTATCAAAATCCGTTAAAGAGTTTTGATTAATTATTTTTTTTATAATTTCAGTATAGCTTTTTCCAGTTGCTGCGTACTTATCCAAATAATCTGCAAGCTTTAAACTGTCTAAATCTTTGTTTCTATCTCGCATGATTGCCCTATTTAGTCTAAATTCTCTGTAACTATTATGTGTATTAAGATTTCTTTGATAAGCTCTAACTGAAGCTTTCAGAATTTTAAACTTCATTACTTTATGATTGCCATCATCTGAGTCAGCACCAGCTGGCTTGATTCCTTCTCCAGTAAACGTCCATTGACCAAATAATGCATTTCCTTCGATTGCAAACCTCGAGGTTCCCCATCCAGTTTCTTTTGCAGCTTGAGCCAATGCTAATGATACTGGTATTTCGTCCATTCGAATCTTTAAGGTTGATAAATCTTTTTTAACAACTCCATATTGTTTAAATTTTGAATTTAACCAATTTATTTCAGATCTAGTGTTATTATTTTTGTTTAATATTGTAAATAACTTAATTCTATCCAATTTAATTCTATCATTTTCTTCTAAAATTAAAGGTAATATTATTTCTATAAATAATTTTTTTTTCTCCTGAGTGCTTTGAATTTTTTTCATTTCACCAGGTAAAACTGAAAGTTTTACTGGTTTTACTACTTTAGTTTTTCTAATTTCATCTAAATCATAATTTGTGTCTTTAAATAATTCTTTTACAGTGGAGGCGCTTAATCTTACAGTGTCCGTTGGCATTTCTTCAAAAGAAAATATATCCTCAAATAAATCTTTTGTATTCAATGCACTATCTACGTCCTCGCTAATTGACTTGCCATCTAGTACTTTTTGAAAATCAATACTAGAATTATTGTCTATTGTAAGTTTACTTAAATTAATATCTTCTTTAATATCGACCGATAAGGGTATTAGAAAGGATGCAAAAACCAAAATAAAGCTACAAAAGATTGTGTAATAAAAACTTTTTAATTCATTAAAATTAAAGAAATTACTTTTTTTTTTAAGAACAAACCCTTTTTGGTTAATAATCTTTTTAATTATTTTTAAGTTAATTTTAGGTTCACTAAATTTAAATAAATTTTTTCTTTTTTTTAAAATAAAACCTTTTTCAGCTAGTATTTGTTTAATTTCTTTAAAATTTATTTTTGATTTTTTAAACATTTAATTTGAAATCGCTATGACTTCTTTAACATCTGGAATATAATGCGTCAAAAGGTTTTGAACTCCCTGTTTTAGGGTAATTACCGAACTTGGGCATCCAGAGCAACTCCCTCGTAATTGTACTTTAACAATACCATTGGTAAATTCTATAAATTTTATGTCGCCTCCATCTCTTGCTACTGCTGGTTTTATTTTAGTTTCTAAAATTTTAATTATTTGTTTTTCTACTTCTTCATAGTCTCTTTTTTCCTGTTTTGAAGGTTTTGTTTTAAGGATTATATCATTTCCCTCAGAGTAATACTCATTTAAAAAAGCTAAAATAATATGTTTAATATCTTCCCAGCTAACACTTTCGTTCTTGTTTACTGTTAAAAAATTCTCATCTAAAAATAAACTTTCTACACCGTCTACTGTTAAAATATTTTTTAGTAAATCATTGTTAGTATCTTCCTTTTTAAAAATTTCAAAGGGTCCAATAATAGATACCGTTTTACCTGGTAAAAATTTAAGTGAATTAGGGTTCGGTGTTTCTTGTGTTTGTATGTACATACAATTTATATAAACACTTTTAATTAATTTTAAATACTTAAAGTTTAGAAACCTACAATTTTTTTCAGTTCTTTAACTTTGTTTTTGGCAATTTTCTCAGCTTTTTCAGCTCCAGACCTAAGAACATTATCAATAAATTCTGGATCTTTATCAAGTTTTCTAATCTCACTAGATATTGGAGAAATTTTACCCACAATAACTTCGGCTAATTTATTTTTAAAAACTGAAAAATTTTTATTTGAAAAATCGTTTATTGTATTTTTTAAACTTTGATTTGATAAACTTGAATAAATACCAAAAAGATTTTCTATTTCTGGTCTTTTTTTTAAATGCTCTTCATCTGATGGCATTGGGTCTGTGTCAGTTTTAGCTTTTTTAATTTTATTTACAATAATATCTTTTTCGTCTCTCATATTAATTCTACTAAAATCAGATGGATCTGATTTACTCATTTTTTTTTTACCATCTTTCAAACTCATTATTCTTGAAAAATTTTTTTGAATAAGAGGTTCGGGAACTTTTAAAAAATTATTTGACCTAAAATCTAAATTAAATTTTTGCGCTATGTCTCTAGATAGCTCAAGATGCTGTTTTTGATCTTCCCCAACTGGTACATGGGTAGCATCATACAACAATATATCTGCAGCCATTAATACAGGATAAATATAGAGACCTACGCTAGCTTTTTCTTTATCCTTACCTGCTTTTTCTTTAAATTGTGTCATTCTATTTAACCAACCCATTCTAGCGACACATCCCAAAATCCAAGATCCTTCACAGTGCGCCGGTACTAAGGACTGATTAAAAATTATACTTTTTTCTGAATTTATTCCGCTAGCTAAAAAAGTTGCCGTTGTTTCTCGAATATTTTTTTTTAATTCATGAGGATCTTGTTTGACTGTTATAGCGTGCAAATCAACAACACAAAAAATACATTCATTTTCTTTTTGATTTTGTAAATCAACAAAATTTTTAATTGCACCTATATAGTTTCCTAAATGCAAATTGCCTGTTGGCTGAACTCCTGAAAAAATTTTTTTACTCATTAATTTAGTACTTTAATTTAATATCTGATATTTTAAAAGCTTTAGTAATTATTGATAATAATGCATAAAATATAAATGTTAAGATTACCAAGATAACCATACAAATTAATTTATAATTACTCTCAAATTCTAAATATTCATGAAAAAAATTAATTAAAAAGTAGAAAAAAAAAGATGAAATTAACGAGGTTAATAAAATTTTAACAAATGAATAAAAAAAGTTATTTTCAAATTTAAAAAAATTTTTATTCGTTAAATAAATAAGTAACAATAAAGTGTTAAACCAAGAGGATATAGATGTGGCTATAGGTATTATTATAAAACCTACTGTTTGAAAAAACGATAAGCTAATTACGATATTTAATACTACAGAATATAGAGAAAAATAAAATGGGATTTTTGTATTTTGTCTTGCAAAGATAAAACTAGAAAAAACTTTAATAAATGCAAAAGCTGGTAAACCTAGAGCAAAATAAAATAGAGCATTTGCTGAATTCTCTACACTCAGTTTGTCAAAGGACCCATAACCAAACAAAGATGATACAATTTCACTAGCACCGACAGCAAGAGCAAAAGTAGCTGGAAGACTAAGCAATAAACTGAATTCCAAAGACTTATTTTGTAAAAAATCTATTTTCTTATTTTTTTTCTCTTTGATATATTTACTTAAGTTTGGGAGTAATACTGTACCGATTGCTATGCCAGCAATTGCTAAATTAATTTGATAAATTCTGTCAGCATAATAAAGATAAGAAACAGCGCTTGTCTGGAATGATGCAATAATTGTTCCAACCAAAATATTTATTTGGGTTACTCCTGAGGAGAAAATACTTGGTAATAATTTTTTGAAAAAAAGCTTTACTTTTGAGCCTGTATTAAATTCAAATAAAAAAGTTAATTTAAAATATTTTTTTGTAAAAAAAAATAATATTATTAGTTGTAATAAGCCAGATACAGTCACAGCATAGGATAAATAGATAACCAGCTGATCATCTAGATAACGACCGAAAAGTAAAAGTAAAATTAAAAGTAAATTTAAAATTATTGGCGCTGCTGCGGGAATGGCAAATTTATTATGTGAGTTTAGTATTGCCCCAAAAAATGATGACAAGCTAACGAATAATAAAAAGGGGAAAGTTATTCTAGTAAGATTTATTGTCAATTCTAATTTTTCTGAATTTTCTGAAAAACCTGGGGCTATCAATAATACAAACCATGGCATTAAAATTTGAATTACTAACACAATGCCTAAAAGCCAAATAAGTAATAGATTTAATACATCGTTTGCAAACTTTTGACTTTTTTTTTTCCCATTTATTAACTCAGATGAATAAATTGGCACAAAAGCAGCATTAAAAGTACCTTCTGAAAATAACCTTCTAAATGTATTTGGAATTCTAAACGCAACAAAAAAAGCATCTGCAACAGGACCTGACCCTAAATATATTGCTATTAATAAATCTCTAATATATCCAAAAACTCTACTAATTAGAGTGAAGAAGCTAAATGTGCTGGTTGACTTAATTAGATTCATAAATCATATTAGTCTTAATTTAGGCCTATTTGTATATTTAATTAAAAAAAATGAAAAAAAGTAAAATTGAACACTACTCAGATAAAGAAGCTTTAGATTTCCATAATAATAATAAATCAGGAAAAATTGAAATTATATCATCTAAGCCTATGACTACTAAAAGAGACTTGGCTTTAGCTTATTCACCTGGTGTTGCGGCGCCTGTAAAAGCTATATACAAAAATCCTGACCTTGCATATGATTATACCACCAAAGGCAATTTGGTTGCCGTTATAAGTAATGGATCAGCAATATTAGGCTTGGGAAATTTAGGAGCAATTGCTTCAAAGCCTGTAATGGAGGGAAAAGCTGTACTATTTAAAAGGTTTGCTGATATAGATTCTATTGATCTAGAGATCGATTCTAATGATCCAGAAGAAATTATAAACTCAATTAAAAATTTTTCAAAAAGTTTTGGGGGTATAAACTTAGAGGATATAGCTGCTCCAGATTGTTTTATAATTGAAAAAAAACTTAAACAAATTTTAGATATTCCTGTATTTCATGATGATCAACATGGCACTGCAATTATTACATGTGCAGCTCTGCTTAATGCAATTGATATTGCTAAAAAAGACATAAGAAAAATTAAAGTTGTTGTAAATGGAGCTGGTGCTTCTGCAATGGCTTGTACTGAACTTTTTATAAAAACTGGTGTTTTGAAAAAAAATATAACAATGTTAGATAGAAAAGGTGTCATTTACAAAGGTAGAAAAAACTTAAATGAATGGAAGGCTGCGTTTGCAATAAATACAAAGGATAGGACTCTAAATGATGCATTAAAAAATACTGATGTATTTTTAGGACTTTCATCTGCAGGCGCTCTTAAAAAAGAAATGGTAAAAATTATGTCAAAAAATCCAATCATCTTTGCGTGTGCTAACCCGGATCCTGAAATTACACCTGAAGAAATTGAAGAAGTTAGAAATGATGCAATAATCGCAACTGGAAGGTCTGATTATCCAAATCAAGTTAATAATTTAATTGGTTTTCCATATATATTTAGAGGAGCTCTTGATGTACGAGCTAAAACTATAAATGAAGATATGAAAGTAGCTGCAGTTAAAGCGATTGCATCGTTAGCTCGTGAAAGAGTTCCTGATGAAGTTGTTGCTGCAATGGGAGGTGATAGACCTAAGTATGGTAAAGATTATATAATACCTTCAACTTTCGATCCTAGACTTATTAGTGTAATACCTTTGGCTGTTGCAAAAGCTGCCATTAAATCAGGTGTGGCAAGAAAAAAAATAGAAAATTTTAATTTATACGCTGAACAACTTAAACAAAGGTTAGATCCAACTGTTACAATTTTACAAGGTATAAATAACCAAATTAAAAAAAACCCTAAAAGAGTTGTATTTGCCGATGGAGAAGATGAAGAAACTTTAAAAGCTGCAATAGCTTTTAAAAATTCGGGGCTTGGTATACCAATAATATTGGCTAAAGAAGAAATCATAAAAAAAAAATTAAAAGAAATTGGTTATTCTGAAAATTTTAACATTGAAATTGTTAATGCTAAAAAAAATAGAGAGCTGAGAGAAAAATATATAAATTTTTTATTTAGTAAACTTCATAGAAAAGAAGGTTTGCTAGAAAGAGATTGTGATAAAATGGCAAGAAATGATAGGGTGATTTGGGCTTCATGTATGGTTGAATGTGGAGATGCAGATGCAATGGTTACAGGAAATACAAGAAGGTACTCGTCATCATTAAAGAAAATTACAAAAGTTATAGATCCTAGACCTGGTGAAATTATGTTTGGCCTCAATATGCTAGTGAACAAAGGAAAAACTGTTTTTATAGCTGATACAACTGTTCACGAATATCCAACTTCAGAACAAATGGCAGAAATAGCAAAATCAGCAGCAAGAGTGGTTAGATTATTTGGTTTTGATCCTAAGATTGCTTTCTTATCTCATTCAACTTTTGGACAGCCTATTACAAGTCGGACAAAACATATAAGAGATGCGGTAGATATTTTAAAAAAAATGAATGTAGATTTTAAATTTGATGGTGACATGCAGCCTGATGTTGCGCTAAGTGAAGAATATAAAGAATTATATCCCATGTCAGAGATTGTAGGCAGGGCAAATGTCTTAATTATGCCTGGACAACATAGTGCTGCTATCTCATATAAAATAATGAAAACTTTAGGTGATGTAAAGGGTATAGGCCCTTTGCTAGTAGGATTAGGTAGAGCTATAGAGGTTGCGCCATTGAGATCTTCCACATCAGATATTCTTAACCTTGCCTCTGTTGCGGCTTATTCAGCAGGAGTTATAAATTACGGAAAAATAAATTAGGAAAATGTTAACAGAGTTTTTACTGTTAATTATACTTTTTTTTTCATTTCTTTGGATCACAGCCTGGATAAAATATTTTAATAATTTAGATGAAAGACTCGGAGACACAATTTGGAGGTGGAGTTACGATTATCCAGTCAAAGGTAAAAGGGATATATCAAATCTAGATGATAAAGATTTTGTTCTGTTGAGAAGAAAAAGAAATAAAGCTGTAACGATAATGTATTGGATATTTTTTTTAAGCTTTATAATACTGATGTCTTTTATAAGTAAAGTACTTCTTAAAATTTTAAACTAATTTTTTTGTATTCTTAAATCTTCTACAAGTAAAATACTTGTAATAACTCTTTCTACGTCAATAATCGCTTTTGCCTCTTTTATAACTTCATTTTGCTCATCTTTATCCTGGGCAATACCATATACATATATTTTCTTTTGATAAGTATCTATATTGTAATTAGTAGATTTTATATTTTTATTAATAATCATAGCTGTTCTTAATTGACTCGTAATCAAAATATCTTTAGCGGATTGTTTAAAATTAAATTCCTCCTTTATAATTATGTTATTTTTAACAGATCGCACACCTTTTGTTTCCCATGCCATTTTTGTAATTTGTAGTTTTTCCTCTGGGTCGTCAACTTTTCCTGAAATAAAAATTCTGCCATCTAGTACCTTTGTATTGATAGATAATAGATATTTTTTATCTTTCAGTAATAACCTCGAAGATAGATTTTTTTGCATAATATTATCATCTATTTGGGTTCCTATAGATCTTGGATCTAAAGCTATACTAACTCCAGTTCCAAAAATACCTTGGGATGATGTACCGACACAACCTGCAAGTAAAAATATAAAAAAAATAGATAATATTAGTTTATTTTTCATTTTTTAATTTTAAGCAAAAATTGTAAATTTCTTTTTTAGAAATTTTTTTATTTTTACTTATTACTTCCACAATATCCTTAATAGTTAATTTTTTAATCAATTTTTTTATCTTTTTTTTATCACTTTCTAGAAGTTTATTACTCTCGTTCGAAATAATTGGGGAAAAAACTAATGTAATTTCCCCTCTCAAATTAATATCAATCTCATTAATTTCACTAACATTAATAATAAAATAATCTTCATAAAGTTTAGTAATTTCTTTACAGATAATTAATTTCCTTTTCGAAAAATATTTTTTAATTATATTTCTTTTTTTATCAAACTTCTTAGCTGATATGAAAAATATAACTGAACTATTTAAATTTGTTAAATAACTAAGGTCGTTCTCTAAGTCTTTTTTTTTTTCAGGAAAAAAACCGTAAAAAAAATATTTTCCCTCGAAACCACTTACTGAAAAAGCTGAAGTCACAGAGCAAGCCCCAGGTATTGAAAAAATTTTAATTTTATTATTAATTGCCTCTTTAACAATTATTGAGCCAGGATCTGAAATACAAGGGGTGCCTGCATCCGAAATTAAAGAAATAATTTTTCCAGATTTAATTAAATCAATGACTTTGTTTAAATTGCTTTTTTCATTAAATTTATGATTAGATATTAACTTACTTTTTATTTCATATTTATCTAAAAGCTTTTTTGATACTCTGGTATCTTCACAAAGAATATAATCAGATTTATTTAAGACCTCGATTGCTCTAAAAGTAATATCTGATAGGTTTCCAATTGGTGTAGAAACAACATATAAGCCAATTTCTAACTTATTTTTGCTTAAATCAGTGAATGAAATCATGTTTTAATATAATTATAATAAAGATGATAAAATGAAAGAATTTTATAAAATTTTTATAAGAATTATTTTTGTATTTTTACTTGGTATTAATTACGTTTGTGCACAAGAAAATATAAAAGTTGGCCTTTTAGTACCATTCACGGGTGAATTTTCCGATATTGGAAAATCGATTACTCAGTCTATTAGGATGGGATTAAACAAAATAGATAATAAGAATTTAATAATTTTACCAAGAGATACGAAATCGAATCCCGCAGTTACTTTTTCAGCTGTAGAAGAGCTTTATGATGAGGGCGTTAGAATTTATATTGGACCTGTTTTTAATGAGAATTTGAAGGATTTAAATAAATTTCAAGATGCAATCTTTTTGTCATTCACAAATAAAACAATAGGGAATCCAAAAAATATTATCAGTTGTGGAATAAATGCTAAATCTCAATTTGATACTATTAAGAAATATTTGGAAAAAAATAACCTTAAAAAAACTTTGGTTTTAATTCCAAAAAAAGATTTTAAAGAAGAAATTGAGCAAGCAATTTTAAAATCAAAAATAAAAACAAAAAAAATTTTTTATTACGATGCTGAACCAACAAAGCTAACAAAACAAATTGAAAAAGTCACAAAGTACGGAATTCGTAAAAATAATCTTAAAGATGAGATAAAAAGAGTGGAGAATTCAGAAGATAGTAATAAGGAAAAAAAATTAGAGATACTTAATAAAAAAGATACCCTTGGTAAAATTGGATATGATTCGGTTATAATTGCTGATTTTCGTGAAAGCCTTAAAAGTGTTACTACCTCATTACTATATACAGATGTGTCCCCAAAAAAAATTACCTTTATATCTTTAAATCAGTGGTTCGATGAAACTTTGTTTAAAGAGAAAACTTCTCAACCGATTAGTTTTCCATCAATTAATAAAAAGAATTATGAAAATTTTAACATTGAATATAAGAAAATTTTTAAAGAAGATCCTAGTCAAATATCAATATTAGCTTATGACTTGGTTGGATTAGTTTATTATTTATTGTTAAAAAATGATTTTCAAGTCGATAATAAATTATTTTCTAAAGAAAATAAATTTAAAGGAATGACTGGAATTTTCGAAATTAAAAATCAGAGAATTAATCATATTCTTCCTTTTTACAAAGTTGAGGATGGAAAATTTAAAAAAATTTTTTAATTTTTTTAAAGGCTTTAGATCTATGATCAATTTTAAATTTTTTTGAATTTGTCATTTGTCCAAAGGTGATTTTTTTTCCTTTAGGTATAAATATTGGATCATACCCAAATCCATTTTTACCTTTCTTTGAGCTGGAGATAGTTCCTTCAATTTTACCAAGAGATTGTTTAATTTTAAATTTTGGTCCATATATTGTTATGGCACAGATAAATCTTGCACTAATATTCTTTTTTTTCCAATTTTTGTCTGCCTGATCTAATTTTCTAAAAACTTTTTTTATAGCCAAATTAAAATTATTTTTTTTACCACTCCATCTGGCAGAAAAGATTCCAGGTGCTTTATTTAAAATATCAATCTCGAGACCTGAATCGTCAGCTATACAAATTTTTCCAGTTTTTCTTGAAAAGTATCTAGCTTTTATCAATGAGTTTTGTAAGAAAGTCTTTCCTGTTTCTCTTGGACTTGACAACTTAAAATGCTTAGTTGTATAAATTTTAACAGTTTTAGGAAGTAAATCTCTTATTTCTCTTACTTTTCCACTGTTATTTGAGCCAATTAATATTTGTGAAATTTTTGTATTTTTCATCTGGAAATTTATCAATTTCTTACCATATAGAACAATATGGAAAAAGAGGAAATAAAAAAAGAAAACCAAAGCAATCCTGATGAAAATAATAAGGATGATAAGATTGAAGAGGACAAAGTTAAAGGAGAGGAGATAAAAAAAGATTTTACTCCAGAAGAAAAAATTAAAGAGCTAGAAGATAAGGTTGCTAGATCGTATGCAGAGATGGAAAATCAAAGAAGAAGATATGAAAAAGAAAGAGATGATGCTTTTGATTATGGGGGTTTCACTTTTGCTAGAGAGTCTTTAAATTTAATTGATAATTTGGAGAGGTCGAAATTATCTTTAGAAAATGAGGAAAAGTTAAAAAATACTGAGGCTTTAAAACAAATTATTGGGCATTTAGATATTATTTATAAAGATATGCTATCTATATTAAAAAAAAATAACATAGAGCCTATTAAATCAGTTAATGAAAAGTTAGATCCAAATCTACATCAAGCTATGATGGAAATAGAAGATGATAAAAAAGAAGCGGGTACAATTGTAAAGGAAATCCAAAAGGGATTCATGATGAAAGATAGGCTCTTAAGACCATCGCTAGTTGCTGTATCCAAAAATACTCCTAAAGATGATGAAAAATTAACAAAAACTGATGAAATTAAGCAAAATAAAGAGAAAAATTAATATGTTAACAACTTGTACATTGAAAAATAACCCCTATATGAACAAATATATATAAATTATGAGTAAAGTAATAGGAATAGATTTAGGAACTACAAATTCTTGTGTAGCAATAATGGATGGTACACAAGCCAAGGTATTAGAAAATACTGAGGGAGCAAGAACGACTCCTTCCGTTGTTGCTTTTACTGATGGTGATGAAAAGTTAATTGGCCAGCCAGCAAAACGACAAGCTGTAACAAACCCTGAAAATACAATATTTGCAGTCAAAAGACTAATTGGAAGAAATTTTAACGACCCAACTGTAAAAAAAGATTTAGAAACAGCTCCGTTTAAAATAATTAACTCTGATAAAGGAGATGCTTGGATAGAAGCTAAAGGAAAAAAATATTCTCCTTCACAAATTTCTGCATTCATTTTACAAAAAATGAAAGAAACAGCAGAAAAATATTTAGGACAAGAAGTTTCAAAAGCAGTAATAACTGTACCAGCTTACTTTAATGATGCTCAAAGACAAGCAACTAAAGATGCCGGAAAAATAGCCGGTCTCGAGGTTTTAAGAATTATTAATGAACCTACTGCTGCTTCACTTGCATATGGTTTAGATAAAAAAAAACAGAACAAAAAAATAGCTGTTTATGATTTAGGTGGTGGAACTTTTGATGTATCTATTTTAGAATTAGGTGATGGTGTATTTGAAGTTAAATCAACTAACGGAGATACTTTTTTAGGTGGTGAAGATTTTGATAACACAATCGTAGAATACTTGTTAGATGAATTTAAAAAAGAAAATGGCATTGACTTAAAGTCAGATAAACTTGCTTTACAAAGACTTAAGGAAGCTTCAGAAAAAGCTAAAATTGAACTATCATCTGCAGCTCAAACAGAAATAAATTTACCTTTCATTACCGCAGATAAAACTGGTCCAAAACATATTAATTTAAAAATGACTAGAGCAAAACTTGAAGCTCTAGTTGAGGACTTAATTACCAGAACAATTCCACCATGTAAAACAGCCTTGAAAGATGCAGGGTTATCAGCAGGTGAGATTGATGAAATTGTTCTTGTTGGTGGAATGACGAGAATGCCAAAAGTTATTGATGAGGTTAAAAATTTTTTTGGGAAAGATCCTAACAAATCAGTTAATCCAGACGAAGTAGTGGCTATGGGCGCTGCTATACAAGCAGGTGTGCTTCAAGGTGATGTTAAAGATGTTCTTTTATTAGATGTAACTCCATTATCATTAGGTATTGAAACTCTTGGAGGTGTATCAACAAAATTAATAGACAAAAACACAACTATACCCACAAAAAAAAGTCAAGTTTTTTCAACTGCAGAAGATAACCAGCCAGCTGTTTCAATTAGAGTTTTACAGGGCGAGAGAGAGATGGCAGTAGATAATAAAATTTTAGGAAACTTTGAGCTTGTTGGAATCGCGCCAGCACAAAGAGGAATTCCTCAAATAGAAGTTACTTTTGATATTGATGCTAACGGAATAGTCAATGTGTCCGCAAAAGATAAGGGTACTGGCAAAGAGCAAAAAATTCAAATTCAGGCGTCTGGTGGTTTAAGCGATGAAGAAATTAATAAAATGGTTAAAGAAGCAGAAGCTAATAAAGAAGCAGATAAAACAAAAAGAGAAGCTGTTGATGCAAGAAATCAGGCAGATACGTTAATTCATTCTACAGAAAAAAATTTAAAAGAGCATGGTAGCAAAGTTTCAGAGGCAGACAAAAAAGCAATAGAAACTGCAGCTTCAAATTTAAGAAATGCATTAAAAGGAACAGATATTGAAGAAATTAAAAAGAAAACACAAGAATTAGTACAGTCTTCGATGAAGTTAGGTGAAGCAATCTATAAATCTCAACAAAGTGCTAAGCCTGGTGATGCACCAAAAGATAATAAAAAAGAGGGAGATAAAGACGATAACGTTGTTGATGCAGACTTTGAAGAAGTAAAAGACGAAAATAAAGAAAAAAGCGCGTAAGTTATTACAACTATTTGTCTATAATTAATTATGGCAAAAAGAGATTACTACGAAGTCTTAGGTGTAAATAAAGGCGCAACCCCAGACCAAATCAAATCAGCCTACAGAAAACTTGCAGTAAAGCATCATCCTGACAAAAATAAAGGCGATAAAGCTTCTGAGGAAAAATTTAAAGAAGCATCTGAAGCTTACCACGTTTTATCAAACGAAGAGAGAAAACAGAGTTATGATAACTTTGGACATGCAGCGTTTGAAAATGGTGGCGGTGGAAGAGGTGGGTTTGGAAATTTTGATTTTTCGGGTAGTTTTTCAGACATTTTTGAGGATTTTTTTGGTGAAGGTTTTGGTGGCGGTAGAAGATCAAGAAAATCAAATTATAGAGGATCTGACTTAAGATATGATTTATCTATTACTTTGGAAGAAGCTTATTCAGGAAAAAAACAAGATATTAAATTTTCTACATCGGATAAATGTAATATTTGTAAAGGCTCTGGATCAAAACCAGGAAGTGAAGCTAGTTCATGTTCAATGTGCGGAGGCCAAGGCCAAGTAAGATCAAGCCAAGGATTTTTTACTGTTCAACAAACATGTCCTCAATGCTCAGGATCAGGTGAGCAAATAACAAATCCATGTACAGATTGTGGAGGACAAGGAAAAAAACAAGCTTCTAAAAGATTGTCTGTTACAATACCAAAAGGAGTTGATGACGGAACAAGAATAAGACTTTCTGGAAAAGGCGAAGCAGGAACAAAAGGTGCTGGCAGTGGTGACTTGTATTTATTTATCAATGTTTATTCCCATGAATTATTTAAAAGATCAGATGAAAATTTATTTTTTGAGTGCCCGATCTCGATTGCTGACGCAGCTCTTGGAACATCAATTGAAATACCAACTATAGATGGTGGCAAAGCAAAAATAAAAATACCTTCTGGAACTCAAAGCGGTAAACAATTCAGACTAAAAGGTAAAGGAATGCCTTATATGAGAGGTAATGGCAATGGAGATCTTTATATCCAAGTTAACACTGAAGTTCCAATATCATTAAATAAAGAGCAAAAAGAATTACTTGAAAAATTTAGAGAGATTGAAAACGAAAAATCAAATCCTAGTATTAAAAAATTCTTCCAAAAAGCAAAAAGTTTCTGGAAAAATTAAATTATGGGTTTAGAAGAAATAGTTCCAGCAATAGCTTTAATTGCAGTTTTATTCCTTGTTCTGCCAGGTTTCATAAGCTCTAATTCAAAAAAAAAGTTAATTTTTAAAAACTTTAGCATTTGGGGTATAATTGTTTTATCAGTTGTGATACTTTCGTATCTTATCTTCAAATGAAAAAAATTAATTTAGCTATCACTGGGTGTTTAGGTAGAATGGGTCAGCAGCTCATTAAATCTGCTAAATCTGACAAAAATTTTAAACTTATTACCCTTACTGAAAATCACTTAATTAATAAAAAAATCTCAGGAATTCAACCAGGCTTGAATAATTTAGACTCATTTAAAAAAGTTAGTTTAATAATTGATTTTACTGTTCCCAGATGTACTTTTGAAATTCTTAAGATAGCACAAAAGCTAAAAAAAAGAGTAGTTATAGGAACTACAGGATTTAGTAAAAAAGAAGAAGAGCAAATAAAGAAATACTCAAAAAAAATACCTATTTTAAAAGCTGGCAATATGAGTTTGGGAATAAATCTATTAATGTATTTAACTGAAATTACATCAAAATCCCTAGGTAATAATTTTCTTAGTAAAGTTTTTGAAGTACATCATAAGCACAAA
Source organism: uncultured Pelagibacteraceae bacterium (assembly GCA_902515185.1). Classification (GTDB taxonomy): domain Bacteria; phylum Pseudomonadota; class Alphaproteobacteria; order Pelagibacterales; family Pelagibacteraceae; genus Pelagibacter. Next base: position 19,062 of record CABXTN010000003.1, read on the forward strand.
AAAGATCATCCATCTGGCACAGCATTAATGCTTGGAAAAGGTATTGCTAATGGAAAGAATAAAAATTTATATAAACTTATGGGAAAAAAATTTTTAAATAAAAAAAAATTCCCTTATTCACAAAAAATTAATTTTAATTCTATGAGAAAAGGTGAGGTTATTGGAGAACATGAAGTAAAGTTCTCAAGTGGAAAAGAGATCATTACTTTAAATCATGAGGCTTTTGATAGAGCGCTGTACTCTGAAGGTGCGCTAGCTGCAGCAAAATGGTTGATAAATAAGAAGTCAGGTCTTTACTCAATGAGAGATGTTTTAAATTTTAAATAAGTAATGAGTGAAGCTGAGAAAGTTAAGATAATTTTAAAAACTTTAAATAAAATTTATCCAAAACCACCTATTCCATTAAAACATAGAAATACTTTTACATTACTAATTTCAGTGCTACTTTCGGCTCAGTGTACCGATGTTAATGTTAATAATGTTACTAAAAATATATATCCAAAATATAATAGACCAGAACATTTTGTAAGTTTGGGAAGAAAAAAAATCGAAAGATTAATTAAAAGTATAGGTATATTTAGAGTAAAAGCTAAGAGTGTTTATAATCTTTCAAAAACTTTAGTTGAAAAATATAAAGGAAAGGTTCCTAAATCTTTTGAAGAACTTGAGGCTTTACCGGGTGTTGGTCATAAAACTGCTAGCGTAGTAATGGCCCAAGGATTTGGGCATCCATCTTTCCCTGTCGATACACATATTCACCGACTAGCACAAAGGTGGGGATTAACCAGCGGCAAAAATGTTATCCAAACTGAAAAAGATTTAAAGAGAGTTTTTCCTATTAAATATTGGAATAAATTACATCTACAGATAATTTTTTATGGAAGAGAATATTGTAAAGCGAGAGAATGTTACGGAATATCTTGTAAAATTTGTACTACTTGTTATCCTAGCAGAAAAAAACCAATCATAACCAAAAAGGCTTAACATGAATATTTTAGGATTAGGAAACGCAATTGTAGACGTAATTTGTAAAGTTGATGAAAATTTTATTAAAGAAAATGGTTTAACAAAAAGTACTATGAAACTTATTTTTGACGAAGCAGAATTTAAAAATCTTTTATCTAATCTTAAAATTGAAAAAACAGTATCTGGGGGATCTGTTGCAAACTCTATTGTTGGTTTATCTCAACTTGGAAGTAAAGTTGGATTTATAGGAAAAGTTTGTGACGATAATTTAGGTACTAAATATGAAGAAGGTCTTAAGTCTGAAAATGTAAAATATTTTTACTCCAAAAAAAAAGAGGAGCTTCCTACTGGAACTTGTTTAATTTTAATAACACCTGATTCTGAAAGAACAATGTGTACCTTTCTTGGAACAGCTGGTAAAATTAATGAAAGCGATGTAAGCGCAGACGCTGTGAAAAAAAGTGAAATATTACTTTTAGAGGGTTATCTTTGGGATGAAGGTGACCCAAAAAAAGCTTTTGATAAAGCAATTAATAATGCAAATAAAGTTGCAATGTCTTTATCTGATCAATTTTGTGTCGATAGACATAAAACACACTTTCTTAAATTAGTTAAAGAAAAACTTGATATTACTTTTGCAAACGAACAGGAAATGATTTCACTTATAGATGCTAAAGATTTTAATGATGTAATAACTTTTGCAAAACAAATTAATAAATTAATTGTTGTTACCAGAGGAGAAAAGGGTGCGGTAGCAATAAATGGAAGTGAAGTGATCGAATGTGATGTTAAAAAAAATCTTAAAATTGTAGACCTGACTGGTGCTGGCGATTTATTTGCAGCAGGTTTCTTACACGGTCATATTAATAATTTATCTTTAAAACAATGTTTAGAAAAAGGAACTGAAATGTCTTCAAAGATTATCCAACAAATAGGGGCTAGATTATAATTTTATTTTTTTTTTCTTTCAAAACTTCCTTTTCCTTTTTTTGGCTTTACAATTTTAGGCTTATAACGTTTCGACATAAGATTTTTAGCAACTAAATTTTTTTTTTTCATTTATATTAAATATCCATCTTTTGTACTTTTTAAGAATTTATCATCATTAAATTTTTCATTAATTTTTTTTCTTAATCTATAGACATGAGTTTCTACTGTATGAGTTTCTAAATTTTCAGAATAACCCCATACTTCTTTTTGTAAAATTTCAATTTTCTGTGGATATTTTTGATTTGCTAAATATAATATGATTTCAATTTCTCTTTCTGTTAATTTTAAATTCTTTTTTTGATTAGATATGACCCTCGAATTTAAATCTACTTTATAATTTTTTACATTAAAATTTGCTTGAGAATTATATTTTTCCTTAAGTAAACTAATATTTACTTGGTCAATTAATGTCATAATATTAATAGGAAAATCTTTTAAAATAACAAGATTTTTAATATTTAAATTTGAATCGTTAATATTTTCTTTTGACAATACTATCGAATTTTTTTGGATCTTATTTTCTTTATATTGTTTAAGTAACTCTTCCTTTGCATCATAGTTAATCACTTCAAATTTAAGGAAGTCTTTAATTTCAAAAAGAATATTATATAAAGTTTTAAAATTTAATATATTAACTTGTGATTTAAACATATAAGTAATTTATGCTAATACGTTTGAAAAATAAAGACACATTGATTGCTGATGATTTCAGTTTTCAATGCTCAATTGGTAAAAATCTCATAAGTTCTAAAAAAAAGGAAGGAGATCTTTGTACTCCTAAGGGCATATTTTCAATCAAACAATTGTTTTATAGAGTAGATAAAATAAAAAAAATTGAAACTTCTATTCAATCTATAAAAATTAAAAAAAATATGGGATGGTGTAATGATCCCAAACATAAAAAATATAATTCATTAATTAATAATAAAAAAAATATTAAACACGAAAAATTATACAGGACTGATAGAAAATACGATTTACTTTTAACGATTGATTATAACTTAAAAAAACCAATTCCCTATAAAGGAAGTGCAATTTTTATTCATTTAACTAAAAATTATAAACCAACTGCAGGATGTATTGCTTTAAAAAAAAACGATATGTTGGTTTTATTAAAATTATTAAAAAAAAATTCAAAAATAAAAATTACTTAATACCTCTGACCCATTATTCTGGATCCAACCCTAACAAAAGTAGAGGAATTTTTAATTGCCTCCAAATAATCATTTGACATACCCATGCTAAGTTCGTTTAGGTTAATTTTTTTTGATAGAAAACTCATTTTTTTATAAAAACTTGAAGTATCTTTAATAAAAGGTGGAATACACATTAGTCCAATAATATCTAGATTATATTCCACTTTAAGTCTTTCATAGAAAGTAATGAGATCATTAACGTTAATTCCATTTTTTTGAGACTCTTCACCAATATTTACTTGAATAAATAATTTTGGTCTAAAATTTTTTTTGATTTGTTCATTTGCAATTTTATCAGCTAATTTTATGCTATCTAAACCATGAATATAATCAAATAAAGGTAAACAAAATTTAACCTTGTTGGTTTGAAGTTTGCCTATTAAATGAAGCTTAATATTCTTATTTTTTTCTTTAATAGTAGTCCACTTCTCCATTGACTCTTGGACTTTATTTTCACCAAAATGATTGTGACCAAACTTTATTAAAGGTTCAATTTTTTCAATACCAAAAGTTTTGGTGACTACGATTAGCTCACAATTTGAATTGAGTTCTTGAATTTCTTTTTTTATTGATATTAAATTGTTTATTGGATTATGCATAATTATTACGATATTTATTATTTCATAGATGAATTTAATTTAAAAGAGTTATCAGCTATAAAAAAACAGATAACCGTAATATATAGAAATTATAGTCATAAAAATAATTATAATGATATTTTAAAAACAAAGTTTTTTTGCAAAAAAAAGGGATTTAAATTTTTTTTATCTAATAATATTAGATTGGCCATGAGGCTCGATTTAGATGGTGTATATTTACCCGCCTTCAATAAAAAACTAAACTATTTAAATATTTCAAAAAAAAAAAGATTTTCGATAATAGGGTCTGCACATAATTTAATAGAAATTAGAATAAAAGAATCTCAAAAATGTCAAAAAATTTTTATTAGTCCGCTATTCAAAAATGAAAAAAGTAAAAAGTTTCTCGGTGTAATTAGGTTTAATTTATTAGCTAATAATACCAAAAAAAGTATTGTCTGCCTAGGAGGTATTCAGTCTAAAAATTTAAGAAAAGTTCGTCTTACAAAATCGATTGGTATTGCATCTATATCTTGGATAAAAAAAAACGGCCTAAACAAAAATTTAGGCCGTTTTTAAATTATATTCTATCGAAATAATTAGAATGCAAAATTAACTGCTAATTCTGTTACTTCGTCAGAAGCTGCATCTGAGTCCCAACCTGGATTATCAGTGTCAGTCATGTAACCTGCAACTTTCATTGATCCCATAGTGTATGCGAACTGAATTGAAGTAGACTTCATTTCAACATCAGAAATTGCAGTTGATGCATTGTCCTGTGCGTCGTAAGTCTCTTTCAATTGTCCCCAAGAAACTGAGAAGTTATCATTCACGTTTGCTGCGATAGATAGTTTCTCAAATTCAAAGATACCACCAGCTGCTGCTAAAGTTTTAGCTGCTGTTGCTGCTGTTGCTGCTGCTGCAACACCCATGTCAGCTCCACCAGTTTGGTAACCAATAGATACTGGACCTGCAGAGTAGCTAACATGCCAAGTAGCATCGAAAGCATCACCTGAAGGTGAACCTGAAGCACTTGCGTTCTCAACTGAATTCTCAGCTGTTCTTTCGTTAGCATAAGCACCTGCAGAGATAGATCCCATTGATAGTTTAACACCAAGACCTTGTCCTGATGACCATTTAGATGATGAACCATCTACAGCACCGTCTGTAATTGCAACGTCTGAAGCTTCTGGAGCGTACTCAGCCATAATTGTTGCAGACACACCCATCATATCAATTGATGGAGATGTATACATAATTTGACCATTGTCCATTGTAGATCCTAAGCTGTCAATAACAGTAGTAGTCGCCATACCGTCGTGGTTTTCTTCGTAAGCTCTAGGCGTTACGTCGTCAAATGCTTGACCAACACCACCGTAACCGTTACCAACAAGAATTGTACCCATTGATCCCATAGTTAGTGAAGTCCAAGAAGATGAAAGAGTAGCGCTTTCAGTTAATAGTAAGCTACCAGTAGTAGTCCAACCATTGTCTAGTTCTCCGCTTACAACCATATTAAAATCAGCCTCATAACCGATACCATCAGTTGTTTGAGTTCCAATTTCTTCAGATGACCAAGTGTAACCAACATTACCAGTTAAACTTGCATCAGCTGCGATTGCTGAACTTGCAACTAAAGATGTTCCTAAAGCTGTAAGTCCGATTTTTCTAAGTTTATTCATATTAACTCCTTTGTTTAAATTATTCATATATGAATGGACGTTTTATAAACCCAATTAATGTACAATGTTCTAAAAAGTAACAAAAAATCACGTTTTTTGTACAACTGTTGCAATTTTACAACAAAAAATTGCTTAATTTTCTGTATTTTTTGTACTTAAAAATTATTATCTAAAAAACTATAAAATAACTAATTAATAAGTGTTTTTTTCAATTTAGAAGTTAAAAACCATAATTATAATTTATTACAAATGCAAAAAAAAATCTCAATTTGTTTACTCACATTTTTACTTTTTTTAAATAACTGCGGTGGAAGGGATATGTTTACATTTCCCTCTTCTAAAGATGTTCCTGTTGACTCATCTAAAAGAGTTGAAAAAAATATAGAGGAAGGCAGAGGTTTTTCACTTGGAAACTCTGGTAATCAAGGTGGAGTATTTGATTTTGCTTCATCAAATGAAATGTGGAGATCATCAATTGAAGTTTTAGATTTTGTTAGTTTTACTAACGCAAGTTATTCGGGTGGTATTATAATTACTGACTGGTTTTCAGGAAATACAGAAAATGATGGAACGAATTCAAGAGAATTAAAAATTACAGTAAGATTCTTTAGCAATGAAGTAAGGGCAGATGGAATTAAAGTCACTTTACATGAAAAAATATGCAGCTCATCAAGCCAGAGTGACTGTAAAATTCAAAAAATCCAGTCGGAAATAACTAATCAAATTAAATTAGCAATCCTTAAAAAAGCTTCAATTTACCAAAAGGAAAGTGAAAAAAATTCAAAAAACAAAAAGAAAAATAAAAGAAAAGCTTTTAATAAATAAAATTGATAAGATTTAAGTTTAGTTTTTTCTTCAAAAAAAATGGAAAGATATAATTTTAAAACTATAGAAAAAAAATGGCAAAAATACTGGGATGAAAAAAGATCCTTTAAGGCAGAGGTTGATTTAAATAAAGAAAAATTTTACTGCTTAGAAATGTTCCCTTATCCATCGGGCAAAATACACATGGGACATGTAAGAAATTACACCATTGGAGATGTGCTTTCTAGATATAAGTTTATGCAGGGTTTTAATGTTCTACATCCAATGGGCTGGGACTCATTTGGTATGCCAGCTGAAAATGCTGCAAGAGAAAATAATTTACACCCTAAAGATTGGACTGAAAAGAATATTTCTGTAATGAAAGAACAGTTAAAAAAACTTGGTCTTTCTATTGATTGGGATAGAGAAATTTCCACATGTTCTAAAGAATATTATAAACACCAACAACTTTTTTTTATTGAAATGTATAAAAAAGACCTAGTTTATAGAAAAGAAAATTATGTTAACTGGGACCCAGTGGATGAAACCGTTTTAGCTAATGAACAAGTAATAGATGGAAAGGGCTGGAGATCTGGAGCTGTTGTTGAAAGAAAAAAATTGAACCAATGGTTTTTTAATATCTCTAAATTTTCAGAAGAGTTGTTGAAAGGTTTGGATAATTTAGAAAATTGGCCAAATAAAGTGAAAGTTATGCAGAAGAATTGGATAGGCAAGTCTTTTGGATGTGAAATTGATTTTAATATTGAAGGTAATTCAACAGTAAAGAATATAAAATGCTTTACTACTCGTCCTGATACACTGTTTGGTTTTTCTTTTTTAGCAGTATCGGTAGATCATCCTATATCAGAACTTTTTAAAAATAATAAAGATTTTATTAATTTTAAAAATGAATGTTCAAAAACTGGAACAACGGAAGAGTCAATTGCTCAAGGTGAAAAAATTGGTTTTCAAACAAATCTTAAAGCTATAAACCCGTTTAATACAAGTCAAAAAGTGCCTGTTTATTTTGCAAATTTTGTTTTAATGGATTATGGATTTGGCGCTGTTTTTGGATGTCCCGCCCATGATCAAAGGGATCTTGACTTCGCGATAAAATATAAAATTCCTTTCAAAACTGTAGTAAAGCCATTGCAAGAAGATGATAAATTTGATGTTGACGATACTGCTTTTACAAGACCTGGAATAATTTTTAACTCAGAATTTTTAAATGGTTTAAGAGCTCCTGAAGAATCTATTGTAAAAACCATAGAGATTTTAGAAGAAAAAAAATTAGGAAAAAAAAAAATTAATTTTAGACTAAAAGATTGGGGCATTTCTAGGCAAAGATACTGGGGATGTCCAATTCCTATAGCCTATAATACAAAAGGTGAGGCTTTAACAATACCACCAGAAAATTTGCCAGTTGAACTGCCAGAAAAAATAAATCTGAATGAAAAAGGGAATCCTTTAGATAAAGTTGATAAATGGAGATCGATCAAAATTAATGGTCAAGAATGCATTAGAGAAACTGATACTTTGGATACATTTGTGGACTCATCCTGGTATTTTTTGAGATTCTGTTCCCCAAAGAATGAAAAATATGGTTTTACAGATAATGAAATTAAATATTGGATGCCTGTTGATCAATACATAGGAGGGGTCGAGCACGCAATTTTACATTTACTATATTCAAGGTTTTTTATGCATGCATTGAGTTATCAAAATAATAAATTTGATTTAACGGAACCGTTTCAAAGTCTTTTTACTCAAGGTATGGTTTGTCATGAAACTTACCAAGATGAAAATAAAAAATGGTTTTCACCTGACGAGGTTGAAACAAAAGATGGTAAAAATTTTTACTTAAAAGGTAATCCAAAAATAAAAATTTTTGTTGGTCAGTCAGAGTCTATGTCTAAATCAAAAAAAAATACAATCGATCCTGAAGAAATGATAAAAAATTATGGTGCAGATGCTGTAAGACTTTTTATTTTGTCTGATAGTCCACCTGAAAAAGATGTTCAATGGTCTGAACAAGGAATGATTGCTTCTTATAAATTTATTCAAAAATTTTGGCTTTTACATAATAAAATTTTAGAAAAAATTAAACTATCATCTGAAAAACAGAAAAATAATGATAATTTAAATTTAGAAAAATTTACTAATCAATTAATAAATAAACTAAACAACCATCTATCTAAATTTAATTATAATGTAATTATAGCAAATATGCATGAAACATATAATTTTCTAATCAAAATAGTTGATAAAGATATTGAGAAAAGTGTTTTATTAAATAATTATAAAAAAATACTTGCAATCTTCTCACCTGTGATACCACATATAATTTTTGAATGCCTCCAAAGTCTAAATTTAGAAGTCTTTCAGAGTTGGCCAAAAATAGATAACAAGATGCTAGAGGTGGAGTCTATCGATTATGTTGTACAATTTGCTGGAAAAAAGAAAGGTACTATTAGGGCTCCTAAGGATATAAATGAAAAAACATTAATGGAACTTCTTTTAAAAGACGATAAAATCAAAAAAAATTTAACTGAAAAAAAAATTAATAAAACATTTTTTGTTAAAAATAGGTTAATAAATATTTTATTAAAATGATTTATAGAATAATAATAATTCCTCTTCTAATAACTTTTTTAAATCAATGCGGATATCAAACGATTTATTCGGATCAAAATATTAATTTTCATATATCAGAAATATTAATTCAAGGTGATTTAGAAATTGGAAGACAAATAAAAAGAAGACTCAGTTCATTTGAAAAAACTGAAAAATCTGGTGAAATATTTAAAATTAAAATTAACTCAGTAGTAGATAAAAAAATATCTTCAAAAGATAAGGAAGGAAATCCTAAAACGTTTACTTTAAGCGTTTTTATAACGATGACAACCATTGATCAGAATAATTCTGAAGAGAATATAAAATTTTCTGAAAGCATTAATTATAATAATGATAATGATAAATTTAGTTTAAAAAGATATGAAAACTCCTCACAAGAAAATTTAACAGAAAATATTATTGAAGATATACTGGTTTATCTTCAAAATATTTCATCTCAAACAAAATCAAATGCGATTTTGACTGGAAGTATTGGTTTTACAAATAAATCCATAAAGAATGATAATTAAAACTTTTCAAATCGGTAAGTTAAAAGAAATAAAATCTAATTTTTACCTATTTTATGGTGAAAATGAAGGATTTAAAAACCAAGTTATAAGTCAAATAACTGCAAAATCTGAAACTAAAATTTTAAGATATGAAGAGAACGAAATCTTAAAAAATGCTGATAATTTTTATTCAGAAATTAATAACAAATCTTTTTTCGAAAATGATAAGACTATAATTATATCAAGATCTTCGGATAAAATTTTAAAAATTATAGAAGATATTGTTGATAAAAATTTAGAAAGTATCAAAGTTATTATTAATTCAAAAACTCTAGATAAAAAATCAAAATTGAGAAGTGTATTTGAAAAACACAAAAAATTAATTTGCATACCATTTTATGAAGATGATAACTTAACTCTTAGCAAAATCGCAAATAATTTTTTTAAAAATAAAAATATTCCAATTTCACAAGAAAATATAAATCTCATAGTTGAAAGGTGTAGAGGTGACAGAAATAATTTAACTAATGAACTATCCAAAATTGATAATTTTTCTTCAAGAAGTAAAAAAATATCCTATGATGACATTTTAAAACTCACTAACCTGGCAGAAAACTTTACATATTCTGAATTAAGTGATCATTGCCTGAATAAAAATTTAAAGAAAATAATAAATATATTAAATGAAAATAATTATGCACAGGAAGACTGTATAGCTATAATTAGAACACTACTTTTAAAAGTAAAGCGTCTTGTAAAATTAAAAGAAGAAAATATCCAAGAAAATAATATTGATAATATAATAAGTAATTACAAACCTCCAATTTTTTGGAAAGAGAAAGAAATTGTTAAATCTCAAATGAAAATTTGGACTTTAGATAAAGCAAGACAATTAATGTTTCTTTTAAATGATATTGAATTTTTGTTAAAAACAAAAAATGAAAGTGCAGTTAATATTCTTTATGATTTTATTTTAACACAAGCAAAACCTAGTAGTTAGATTTAAGAACCTCTATAATTCTATTTAACTGATCTAAATCCTTATATTCAAAAGAAATTATACCTCTATTATTTTTTTTATTATTTATAGAGACTTTTATTCCTAACTTACTTTTGAGAATGTTTTCTAAATCGTTAATATCGGCAGACTTAGAAGAAATTATTCCCTTACGTGGTGTTTTAAATAATCTAACTAAGTTTTCAGCTTGTCTGACTGATAGTTTTTTATTAATTATTTTTTTTGCCAACAAGAAGGAATTATTTAAACCAACTAGTATTTTTGCATGTCCTTGTGATAACTTATTCGTCTCTATAAGCTCTATTACATTTTCTGGAAGAGATAATAGCCTTAAACAATTTGCTATGTGAGCTCTACTTTTACCTATGAATTTAGCAACCTTATCTTGATCATATCCAAAATCGTTCATTAATTTTTTATAGCCTTTTGCCTCCTCTATTGGATTTAAATCATGCCGTTGAACGTTCTCAACAATTGCAAACTCAAGCGATTTTAAATCGTCAGCCTCAATGATAACTACAGGAATTTCATTGAGACCTGCTTTTTGTGAAGCAAGCCACCTTCTTTCACCAGCTACAATCTCAAACTTATTATTATCATTTTGGGATTTTCTTACAATTATTGGCTGGACTACACCTCTTTCTTTAATAGAATTTGTTAAATCATCTAAATATTCTTTATCAAAGTTTTTTCTTGGTTGTAATTTACTTCGTACGATATCACTAATTGAAAGTTTATTTTTAGTGGACGTATTTTTAACATCACCAATTAAAGATGACAAACCTCTTCCCAATCCTTTTTTTGACTTAAATGGATTCATTATGCTGCACTCTCGAATTTATTATCCTGATCAAGAAATTCTTCCGTAAATAAAAAATATGATTTACTACCTAAACAAGTTTTATCATATATTAAAACTGGAATCCCATGTGAGGGTGCCTCTGACAGCCTTACATTTCTTGGAACAATAGTTTGATAAACTTTATCTTTAAAATAGTCTCTTGCTTCCTTTTCTACCTGAGCTGAAAGTTTGTTCCTCTTATCAAACATAGTTAATAAAATTCCTCTAATTGAAAGCTCTGGATTTAGATTGCTTTTTATACGTTCAATTGTCTTAATTAGTTGGGTTATGCCCTCTAAAGCGAAAAACTCTGTCTGCAGAGGCACTATTAATGAGTTAGATGCAACTAATGCCATAACGGTGAGTAAACTGAGAGAAGGTGGGCAGTCAATGAGTATATGCGAATAATCTGCTCTAGAATCATTTAAATATGCGGTTAATTGATCCTTCAAGATAAATGCTCTTCTGCTATCTCCTGCAGTCTCTACTTCCAAACCTGAGAGATCAACGTTTGAGGTAATAATTTCTAGATTTTCAAAATTTGTTTTCTTAATTACGTCAGATATATTTTTTGAACCATTGAGTACGCTATAAATTGTATCCTCAGAACTTTCAATATTTGACAAGCCTAGTCCAGTAGTTGCGTTACCTTGTGGGTCAAGATCTATTACTAAAATTTTTTTTTTCTGAAGCGACAATCCTGCTGCTAAATTAATTACAGTAGTGGTTTTGCCAACCCCACCCTTTTGATTAATTACAGAAATTATTTTTGTCTTCATTTTTTTTTTACAAAATTATAAATTTTAATTATTTTTGATTCTGAACTTGTTAAACTTTGCTTTTCCTTAAATTCAAAATTCCATTTTTTCGAACACTCGCTTAAATGATATTTCCCACTTTTACCTAGGAACAAGATTAAACTCTTAAAATTTTTAAAATTGTTATTTGCTAATTCCAAAATTGTTGGTAAGGGCTTAAAAGCCCTTGCAACTATTATGTCTGTATTTAATTTTTTTTCTTCAAAGATATTTTTTTGAAAAACCTCAGCATTTAGTTTTAATTTTTTTATAACGTCTTTAAGGAATTGACTTTTCCGAAAACTTTTTTCATATAAATTAAACTTCATTGAATTTTTTTTATGCTTCATTATGATAGCAAGAACAATTCCTGGAAGGCCCGGCCCAGAGCCTATATCCGTACAATAATTTTCATTTTTATCAATAAATTCAATTATTTGCGCACTATCTATAATATGCCTTTCTTTTAGTATGTTCTCGGTTTTTGGGCTTATTAAATTTATTTTCCTATTACCGGAAATTATTAATGACCTATACTCCTCAAAATCATCAAATGTTTCACGTGAAACATTTAGTGTTTCTAATACAGAATATTGCAATGTGTTCGAACTAATCAAGCTATATGTTTAATAGACTTTCTTTTGACATGTGACAACAAAATATATACAGCAGCTGGAGTTATACCGTCTATTCTGAGTGCTTGCCCCATTGTTTGAGGCTTTATTTGGTTAAATTTAGTTTTAACTTCATTAGATAAACCTGATAATTTCTCATAATCTATGTTATTTGGTATTTTAAGATTTTCATCCTTTTTAAATGCCAAAATATCTGCATTTTGCTTAGTTAAATATCCTTTATAGTGAGCTTCGATTTCGAGAGATTCATCTAATTCTTTTGATATAAATGGTATTTCAGGCCATATTTCCCTAATTTTAGGCATATCAACACCTATTTGACTCAGAACTTGGCTTGATGATCTGTAGATTCCATCTTTTGCAATTTTGACATTAAATTTTTGGATTTTTGATGGTGATATACTTAGTTTTTCCATTCTAGCTTTGATTTTAGAAAAATTATCCATTTTTTCATTAAAAATCTGCTTTCTTTCAAAAGAAACCAAACCCAAATTTATTCCTCTTTGAGTCAATCTGATATCGGCATTATCAGATCTAAGAGTAAGTCTATACTCTGCTCTAGACGTAAACATTCTATATGGCTCGGCCACACCTTTGGTGACCAAATCATCTATCATTACTCCAATATAAGCATCAGATCTATCTAATATGAAAGGTTCCATTTTCTTAAATGACAATGCAGCATTAATTCCTGCTATAAGTCCTTGAGCAGCTGCCTCCTCATAACCTGTAGTACCATTAATTTGACCTGCAAAGTAAAGATTACTAATTTTTTTAGTCTCTAATGTCAAAAAAAGCTCCCTTGGGTCAACATAATCGTACTCAATTGCATAACCTGGACGTAATATTTTTACATTCTCTAAACCATTGATATTACGCAATATTTCAAGCTGAACACTTTCTGGAAGTGAAGTTGAAATCCCGTTTGGATACACTGTGTTATCATTTAAACCTTCTGGTTCTAAAAAAATTTGATGTCTTTCCTTATCACTAAATTTCACAACCTTATCTTCAATAGAAGGACAATATCTAGGTCCTATACCCTTAATGTTACCAGAGTACATTGCGCTCTTATTTATGTTTTTGGATATTATGTCATGAACTTTTTTATTTGTATAAGTCATGTGACATGCAATTTGTTCATTTAAATTTTTTTTGGTTAAGAATGAAAAAAAATAAGGATCACTATCTGCATCCTGCTTATCTAAATTCTCAAAATTTATACTTAAGCTATCCAACCTAGGAGGTGTTCCAGTCTTTAGCCTGCCTAAAGTAAAATTATATTTCTTTAATTGCGTACTCAATCCAACCGTCGGTTTTTCATTATATCGACCAGCTGGAAACTTATTCTCGCCTATATGTATCAAACCATTTAAAAAAGTGCCTGTTGTTAGTATTATCTTACTAGATTTAATTCTTTTTCCTGATTGCGTATTAAAACCATTTATAGCATTATTATTAAAATTAAATCCAATTACAGTATCAGAAAAAAGTGTTAAATTACAATAGTTTGCAAGTTTTTCTTGCATAAATTTTTTATATAGCGATCTATCAGATTGAGTACGAGGACCACGGACAGCAGGCCCTCTACTTCTATTTAGAAGCCTAAACTGTATACCTGATTTATCTGCAACCTCTCCCATTACTCCATCTAGAGCATCTATCTCTCGCACAAGATGTCCCTTACCAAGACCACCTATAGCTGGGTTACATGACATCTCACCTATTGTTTCAATGCTGTTAGTAAACAAAGCAGTGTTAACTCCTAATCTCGCAGATGCAGCAGCTGCCTCACACCCTGCGTGTCCTCCGCCAATTACCACAACATCAAATGATAAATCTTTTTCCATAAATTGAATTTACATATGAAATGATTATTTACAAGAATAGGCTTAAAAATGTCTAATAAGTGGCTATTACCAACGAAAAACTAATAAAAGTATCAAAAAAAGCAGCAAAATGATGACTATTTTCCAATACAAAAATCGTTGAAAATACTATCTAATATCTCCTCAACGTCAAATTTTCCAGTTATTTTACCTAAACTTCTACATGCAAGCCTTAAGTCCTCTGCGGCTTTATCAAAATCTTCAGCATCTTTTTTTTGTTTAAATTCTTTAAGGCTGTTCAAACAATCCTCCAAATTTTGCCTGTGCCTAGCTCTAGTAATTAAAATATTCTCACTTCCTAAAAATCGATTTTTAATTTTATTTTTAATTGAATTAATTAAGAGATCAATATTTTTTTGGTTCCTTATAGAGATTAAAATAGGGTCTAGCTTTTTTATATCAAAAGATATTTTATCAGAAATTTTATCAATTTTATTTATAACCAACAATGTCTTTTCATTAATGTATTTATCTAAAAACCGTTGATTTTCCTCATTTTTAGCATCAATTATAATGATATTTAAATCGGCTTCTTCTGCCTTTTTTAAAGAAAGTTTAATACCTTTTTTCTCTATTTCATCTTCAGCTTCTCTAATTCCAGCAGTATCTGAAATTATAACCGGGTAACCATCTATGTTTAAGTGAGCCTCAATAACATCTCTTGTAGTCCCAGCAATTTCAGAAACAATTGCAACGTCCCTATCCGAAAGGTGGTTAAGCAATGAAGATTTTCCAACATTTGGTGGTCCTATTATTGCTATTCTAAACCCCTCCCTAATAAGTTCCCCAACCTTGTTATCTTTTAAACTTTTTTCTATTTCATTAATCATAGATTCTGTTTTGTTTTTAGTTTTGTTCAAAATATCTTTTGGCAAATCTTCATCGGGAAAATCTATTTTTGCCTCTATATTTGAAAGAATTTTTAAAAGATCTGCTCGCCACGTTTCAAATTTTTTTAAATTATTACCCGCAATTACCTTTAGAGCTTGTTGCATTTGTAAGTCAGTTTCTGAGGATATGAGATCTCCAATACTTTCGGCTTTGAGTAAATCTATTTTCCCATTTTTAAATGCAAGCTTTGTAAATTCCCCTGGCTCAGCCAATCTACAGTTTTTTATCCTTGAAATTGCTTCTAGAAGTGCTTTTACTACTGCTCTGCTACCGTGGACTTGGATTTCGGCCATATCCTCACCTGTGTAGCTATTTGGCCCTGGATACCATATTATTATGCCTTGATCTATCATTCCAGTTTTGTTGTTATTGTTCACTTTTTTAAGGGTTGCCATTCTTGGTTGAGGAAAGGGTTCGCTTGTTAAGTCCATAATCACTTTTTTTGTTTCAGGACCTGATATTCTCAAAACTGCAATTCCTGATACACCAATTCCAGATGATAATGCGTAAATTGTCATTTAAATATTATAACTTGAAAATATCGAATAGATATCGATAAATATCGTATGATCATTTGGTTGGCATCATATCCAAAAAGTGGAAATACCTGGTTAAGACTATTTCTTCGAGCTTATTTTTTAACTAGCGATAAAAATTTTTCTATCAATGAAGAGGGGGCAAGTGATTATGAAGCAAAAACATTTCCAAACTATAATTTACTTATTGATAATAAAATTGAGCTCCAAAAGTTTGAAGAAATTGTTAAAAATTGGTTAACGCTCCAAGAATACATAAATTTAAATAATAAAATAAACTTTTTAAAAACACATAATGGAAACTTTAATATTAATGGTTTTCCTTTTACTAATTCTGAGAATACTATTGGTGGGATATATATAGTCAGAGATCCTAGAGATGTTGCTTTATCTTTAACCAACCATTTTAGCATGACAAAAGAAGAGGCAGTTAAAAACATGACAAATATGGAACATTATGAATTAGACGATAAAAATGTCTCTAAAGGTTTTAAGAGAAGCATACTGGGTACCTGGTCTAGTAATTATAGTTCTTGGAGATATTATCAAGCTAGAAATATTCATTTGGTTAAATATGAAGATATGGTTAAAAACCCCACAACAACATTTAAAAATATACTGTTTTATTTAAGTAAATTTTTACCTTTAAAAATAGAGGAAAAAAAAATTCAATTAGCTTTAGAACAAACATCATTTAACAATTTAAGTAAAATGGAAATGAGTAGTGGTTTTATAGAAGTTGGAAGTGGAGATAAATTTTTTCGTAAAGGGATAGTGGGCGAATGGAAAAATAAACTAGAGCCAGACTTGGTCAATAAAATTGAAGAAGCATTCAAAAAAGAAATGGTTGAGTTAAATTATTTATAAAATTTAACCCGGTTTATTCATTGAATTAAAAAATTCGCTATTACTTTTAGTATTCTTTAATTTAGAATTGATAAATTCTATAGCATCCATCGATCCCATTGGAGCAATAATTCTTCTAAGTACGTTCATTTTTTGTAAGTCTGCTTTTTCGAATAGAAGTTCTTCTCTCCTTGTTCCGGACTTGGTAATATCGATTGCAGGGAATATTCTTTTTTCTGATATTTTTCTATCTAAAATAGTTTCACTGTTTCCTGTTCCTTTAAATTCCTCAAAAATTACTTCATCCATCCTGCTTCCTGTATCAATTAAAGCTGTAGCTATAATTGTTAATGAGCCACCTTCTTCAATATTCCTTGCGGCTCCAAAAAACCTTTTTGGCCTTTGTAGAGCATTTGCATCAACTCCTCCGGTTAATACTTTTCCAGAGCTTGGCACTACTGCGTTATAAGCTCTACCTAGTCTTGTTATTGAGTCTAGAAGAATTACTACGTCTTTTTTATGTTCTGTTAATCTTTTCGCTTTTTCTATAACCATTTCAGCAACCGCAACATGTCTTTGTGCAGGCTCATCAAAAGTGGAGCTTATCACTTCACCTTTAACAGTTCTTTGCATATCCGTTACTTCCTCGGGTCTCTCATCAATTAGAAGAACCATTAAGTAGCACTCGGGGTGGTTTGCGGTAATTGAGTTTGCTATACTTTGAAGTATCATTGTCTTTCCTGCTTTTGGTGGTGAAATTATAAGAGATCTCTGACCTTTCCCTATTGGACTAACTAAATCTATTAATCTTGGAGTTAAATCAGGTTTTTTTTCGATTTTACTACTTTCCACTTCCATTACTAATTGTTTATTCGGATACAAAGGGGTTAAGTTATCAAAAGCAATTTTGTGTCTTGCTTTTTCAGGGTCTTCAAAATTTATTTTACTAACTTGCAAAAGGGCAAAATATCTTTCTCCATCTTTAGGTGCTCTAACGGGTCCTTCAACTGTATCTCCAGTTCTTAAACCAAATCTTCTTATTTGACTTGGGCTTATATATATATCATCAGGACCTGGTAAATAATTTGACTCCATGGCTCTTAAAAATCCGAAACCATCTTGTAACAGTTGCAAAACACCACCTCCCGTTATTTCTTCTCCTTTTTCAGCTAATTTTTTTAAAATAGCAAATAAGATCTCTTGTTTTCTTAATGTACTTGCATTTTCAATACCCAACTCTTCTGCTTGAGTTATAAGATTTTCTGATGATTTTTTTTTAAGTTCTTGGATATTCATAGTGAGGGAATTTTTTTTAAGATATTTTTAATATATATAGTTTTTATTATTTTTCAAGCCTAGATAGGCTTAAATATTACAACAAATATTATCAAAATAAGTAGAATTGTTGGCACTTCATTGAAAAATCTAAAAAATTTAGAAGATTTAGTATTATCATTCATTTTAAATTTTTGAAGAAAATGACCCAAATAAAAATGATATATAGTTAATAAGATGACTAAAACCAATTTAGATTTAAGCCAATAAGTAGATAGTTGATCAAATCCAATACTCACGATCAACAATAAACCAAAAATCCAAGAAATTATCATTGCGGGTGTCATTATGTAAAAATATAGTTTTCTCTCCATAATTTTAAAAACATTACATATATTCTCATCAAATTGATTTTCTGTATGATAAACAAATATTCTAGGTAAATATAATAAACCAGCCATCCAAGATATTATTGCAATTAAATGGAGAGCTTTGAAAATGAGATAAGTGTTCATTAATTTACCAAATAACTAGAGACTAAACTATTAAGTAAATTTATATGATCTGAATTGTCATTTAAACAGGGAATTAAATCAAAATTTTCACCCCCTGATTTGATAAAGCTTTCTTTGCCCTGAATAAGTATTTCTTCTAAAGTTTCCACACAATCAGATGAGAAGCCAGGACATATAACGAGTATATTTTTTTTACCTTCGTCTGGAAGTTTTTCAAAAGTTTTGTCTGTATAAGGTTGGAGCCATTCCTGGGGGCCAAATCGAGATTGAAATGTAGTTTTAATAGGAACATTATTAAACTTTTCTGAAATTAAACGAGATGTTTTTTGACAATAACAATGGTAAGGATCGCCTTTTTCAAAATATTTTTTTGGTATACCATGGTATGATGCTATTATTAAATCTGGCTTCCAACTAATTTCTGATATTTTTTTATTAATGCTATTTACTAAAGCATCAATATATAATGGATTAGATTCATAATGCGGAATTATCTGCAAACTGGGTTGCCATCTCATGCTCATTAAACATCTATATACCTCATCACAGACGGTTGCTGTAGTAGCGGCTGCATATTGGGGATACAAAGGTAGTATTATTAAATTTTCACAACCATATTCATATAATTTCTTTATCTTATTTTTAATGCTTGGATTTCCATATCTCATAGCATAATCGACAAATATCTTCTCATCTTCCATTTTAGTTTTGAGTTTTTTTGTTTGCATTTCGGTAAAGTACTTAAGAGGAGACATGTTAATATCTTTCATCCAAATTTCCTTATAAGCCTTTGCTGTTTTTGATGGTCTAAAAGTCAAAATAAATAAATTGAGTATTATTTGCCAAATAATTGGATTTACTTCTATCACTCTTCTATCAGATAAAAATTCCTTTAAGTATTTCCTTATATCCAACCAACTTGTTGAATCTGGTGTGCCCAGGTTAATTAAAAGGATTCCTGTTTTGCCAAATTTTACTTTTGGATGATTTGGGTCCATAATTTAAAAATACCTTATTAGTTATCTTTTACAAACTTTATTAAATATTCTACCATATTAGGATCAGTTTGTGGTAAAACACCATGACCCAAATTAAATATATATGGGTGATCTTTGAAAACTTCTTTATACTTTTTCACCTCATTCTTAAGTGATTGTTTGTCAACAAGTAAAGCTCTTGGATCTATTCCACCTTGTACAGGTATATGAATATCTTTTACAATCTTTTTAGGTTCGATATTATAGTCAATACTGATTACATCTGGGTTGACTTTTTCGACAAATTTTTTAAAATTTTTAATATTTCTGGGAAAACAAATAACGGGTACATCTAAACTTTTGGTAAAATCAACTATTTCCTTAGTTGGCTGATATACATATTTTTCTAAGTCTTTTTCGCTAAGCAACCCTGCCCAACTATCAAAAATTTGAATTACTGTTGCACCATTTCTAACTTGATATTTTATATGAATTTTAAGATATTCTTTTAATATACTTAAAATATTATTATTTAAATTTTTATCTTTAAAAAAATTTTTTTTAAGATTTTTTTTTGGTGAAATTCTATTAATCATATAAACCAATAATGTCCAAGGGGCGCCAACAAATCCTATGAGGTCTTTTTTTTCTAAGATTTTATTATTTGATGTTTTTTTAATTGACTCATAAACTGGTTTTAATTTATTTATAAAATTACTCTTTTTAATAATTAAACTTGATTTGTCATTAAAGTCTCCTAATTGAGGCCCTAATCCTTTTGTAAAATTTAATTTTTGACCTAACCCATATGGAACCATTAATATATCTGAAAATATGATAGCAGCGTCGAAATCAAACCTTTTGATAGGTTGTAGTGTTATTTCTGGTACAAGTTTATTATTTAAACATAGTTTAACAAAATTTTTATTTTTTTTTCTAATTTTTCTAAATTCAGGAAGGTATCTACCAGCCTGTCTCATTAACCATATAGGTTTATAAGATATATCCTTTTTCAAAATGCATTTTTTAATAGGAGTCATAATATATAATTATATAACCTTAGTATTAGTTTATTGTGTTGTTAATAACGTTAATTAATTTTTATTAACCTTTTTTCCAATAACTATCCACAGGCATGTTTTCTAAAAAACTAATAATAAAAGGAAAAAAACATATTTTTAATACTTATATTTATAGTTAAAAACTCTTATAAACATGTTTAAATTTGTTAATTAAATTAGTTTTTTTCACTTTTATAACAATAATATTCAAATTTTACTTAAATACGTTTATTATTAAATGCTTATAAACATATTTATACATGAATAATCCATATCAAATTTACCTTATTTCTGATTCCACTGGTGAAACTCTAGATAGAATTTTTTTAGCTCTCAAAGCTCAATTTAAAAATTTTTTATATGAAACAAATCATTTTTCTTTTACAAGAACCGAAAATCAAATTCTAAAAATATTAGAAAATACAGAAAAAGATAAAAAAGTTATTATACTCTACACAATTGTAGATAATAATTTATCAAAATTTCTTGAGGTAGAGACAAAAAAAAAAAGAATTCCTTGTTTTGGTGTTCTGGGAGACTTAATTCTAAGCTTTTCTAAATTATTAAACCAAGAGGCATCATTTAAACCTAGTGGGCAACATGCTTTGGACGACGAATATTATAAAAGAATTGAGGCTATACAATTTACTATGAACCATGATGATGGAAATCTTTCTAGTGATGTAATTAAGTCAGACATAATTCTTCTCGGAGTTAGTAGAACAAGTAAAACACCAACCTCTATTTATTTGGCAAATAAAGGTTTTAAGGTTTCAAATATCCCTTTAGTTAACGAAAATTCTATACCTAGTAATATTAGAGAGGGAAATAATAAAAATTGTATAATAGGCTTAACGGCGGAACCAGATAGATTGGTAGAAATTAGAAAAAATAGAATGAATTCTTTAAGAGATAATTCAAGCACGAATTATACAAGTTTAGATAAAATTTCAAAAGAAGTGGAACAAGCTAAGAAAACTTTCCAAAAATATAAATGGCCAGTTATCGATGTAACTAGAAAGTCAGTAGAGGAAACTGCTGCATCCGTTATAAAAATTTACGAAATAAGTAAGAAAAATGTTTGAAGTTATTTTAGCGTCTAAAAGCAAGGTAAGATTAGATATATTAAATAAAAATAATATTAGTTGTAAACCAGAGCCATCAAATGTAGATGAAGATGAGATTAAACTATCGATGTTAAAAGAGGGAGCCACACCAGAAGATGTGTCAAAAAATTTAGCAGAAATTAAAGCAAATAAAATTAGTCAAAGAAATATGGATAAACTGGTAATTGGCGCAGATAGTGTAATTGATTTAAATAACAATATAATTTCTAAACCAAAAAATAGAGATGAAGCATTACAGATATTAAAAAGTCTTAATGGCAGAAGTCATTTTTTAATTAGTTCGGTTTGTATTTCAAAAAACGGTTCTATGATATGGAACTACACTGACAAAGCAGAGCTTACGATGAAAAAAATGACTGAAAATCAACTAAAAGTATATTTATCTAAAATAAATGATGAAAAATTATATGCATATAACGTTTACCAAATAGAGGGTGAAGGAAAAAAATTGTTTTCAAATATAAAGGGAGACTTGAATACTATAATGGGATTACCAATTAAAAAGATTAAAGAATATCTAGAAAGATTGTAATGAAAAAATTTTTTGTAGTAGGCAACCCAATTGAACATTCTTTATCTCCAGTAATCCATAATTATTGGCTAGAAAAAAATAATATAAATGCAAAATATGAAAAAAAACTTTTAACAAAAGAAAATATACCAGAAATTATTTCTAGTCTTAAGAGCGGCAAAATAAATGGAATTAATGTTACTGTGCCTTTCAAGGGAGATTTTATCTCATTTATGGATGATTTAAGTGATGAAGCTAAACAAACAAATTCAGTTAACACAATATACAATTTAGGGGAAAAATTAATAGGTCATAATACAGATATTGCAGGTTTTGAGCTAGCTATTAGACATTGTAAGTATGATATTAATAAAAAAAAAATTCTTATAATAGGAGCTGGTGGAGTTGTTCCATCTATTCTTGTAGCTTTAAAAAGAATGGGTGTTGGAAAAATTTTTTTACAAAATAGAACTGTCGATAAAGCAAAAAAATTAATAGAATTTTTCCCAGAAACAACTTTGATTGAATGGGGTACAAAAATAGAAGTTGATATGATTATAAATGCAACCAGCGTGGGGCTTAAAGAGAATGATAATTTAAATATTGATATTAATGGTTTTGAAGGGAATAAATTTTTTTATGACGTTATTTACAATCCAAAAGAAACAAAATTTTTAAAAGATGCAAAAAGTCAAGGAAATATTACAGAAAATGGAAAAATGATGTTCATATACCAAGCTCATCAAGCTTTTTCAGTTTGGCATAAGATTTTACCCAAGATAGACAGTGAATTAATTAAATTGATTGAAAATGATTAAAATAGCTATTGTTGGTAAAATTGGTTCAGGCAAGAGTCGTGTAGCATCATTGTTTAAAATTCCAATATTTAATGCAGATTATCAAGTTGCTAGAGTCTACAAGGAAGATAAAAGTTTTTATGAAAAACTTAAAAAAAAAATACCTAAATTCATAAGTTCGTTTCCAATTAAAAAAAACGAGTTAGTAAAAGCAATATTGTCAAATAAAAGTAATTTAAAAAAAATAACAAAAATAATCCATCCAATTATCAGAAAAAAATTACTGCTTTTCTTAAAAAAAAATAAGAAAAAAAGAGCAGTTGTTTTGGACATACCACTTTATCTTGAAAATAAATTGAATAAAAAAAAAGATATAATAATTTTTATAGAAGCAAAAAATGCAGACATAAATAAAAAACTTAGGAAAAGGCCCAATTTTAATAAAAGATTAATTAATCAATTTAAAAAAATACAACTTAAAAGCAATTTAAAGAAAAAAAAATCCGATTATATAATTAAAAATAATTTTGTTTCTAATAAGTTAAAAAATGATGTTAAAAATTTAAAGGCTAAAATTTTATAATATGTCTATTAAAGAAGTTGTTCTTGATACTGAAACTACTGGACTAGAAATAAGAGATGGTCACAGAATAGTAGAAATTGGATGTGTAGAATTAGAGAATTACACACCTACAAAGAAAAAATTTCATTATTATTTGAACCCTGAAAGAAAAGTTTCACCAGAGGCTTTCAAAGTTCATGGCTATTCTGATGAATTCCTTTCAACTAAAAAAAAATTTATAGATATAGCAGATGAATTTCTCAATTTTATTGCTGGTAAAAAATTAGTTATCCATAATGCTAAGTTTGACATTTCTCATTTGAATAATGAATTATCATTAATTAATAAAAAAAAAATTGATCTTAATCAGGTAACTGACACACTTCAAATTGCTAAAGTAAAATTTCCAGGATCTCCAGTAAGTTTAGATGCTTTGTGTAAAAGATATAAAATAGATAATTCAAAAAGAACTAAGCATACAGCAATTATAGACTGTGAGTTGTTAACAAAAGTATATGTAAATTTAATCGACCAAAAAGAACCATTTTTAAATTTTGATCAGGAACAGTTGTCAAAAAATATGTTTGATGAACAAATTATTTCTTATTGTAAAAGAGTAATTAAACCAAGCGACAAAGACATTAATTTACATAAATCTTTTTTAAAAACTACCTTAAAAAAAAATTTTTTTAATTAAATTTTTCACTAAATAATTTATTAAAATCAACTTTTTTCTCAAATTTTACTTCTGGATATCCAGAGTCTTTTAATAAGTTTAGTAAAATTTTTTCTAATTTTGGATAAATTTCGTTTTGTACATCGCAAAGTATAATTTTTTGCAGTTCTTTTTTTTCTTTGACATCATCTTCTATCTTAATTATTGAAGCATAAACAATTTCGAAATAAGACTTTTTATCTGGTTTCAATTTATTTTGAAATTTTAAAGAAGTATTAACTTCAATCAATTTATTTTTTAATGGTTTAGAGGTAATATCAATATCCATCTCATATTTATTTATATTACTTTTTGTGAATAAAAAACTCTCAACATCTGGAGTCTCACTAGACATGTCTTTTATATAGTTTGATAAAATTTTATATTGTTCAGTCATTTTTTATCATCGATTTCTTCAGCATCACCCTCTATCAAATCATCTTTAACATATTTTTTTCTTGTTTGTTTATTTTTATATTTTCTCAATAAAATTTTTCTAGTCGGAGGGAAAATAATTAAAATACCAATTAGATCAGTTGCAAATCCTGGTAGTATTAATAATATTGCCGCAAAAGCTAATGCAGCCCCTGAAAGCATTTCATAAAAAGGTATTTCGTTTTTAACAATTTGTGCAATCCCAGATTTTAGCGTATTAAATCCTTCGTACCTTGCATATATCACACCCATAAAGGCTGTTATAAAAATTAAAGAAATTGTATTGAAAGCTCCAATTTTGCCTCCAATCTCAATAAATAGGTAAATCTCAACAATTGGAATTAAAATAATTGATAATATTATAGCGTTCATTTGTCTATAGTCTAATTTGCTAGTTGAAATTAAGCAACATAGTAAATACAATTTAATTATGAATTATAGTTTTGAATATATTGATATTATATTGCTTGCGATGATTGCTGGATTTATTTTTTTGAGATTGCGGGGAATTTTAGGTAAGAAATCAGGATATGAGGAAGAAATGGCATCTGGCTTTACACGAGATTTCGCAAAAGAAACAATTAAAAAAAACACAAATGAAATTGTTTTTGACGATAAAGCTCAAAGCGATTTTATAAAAGGAGCCAAAATTGCTTATGAAAATATTGTAGTAAGCTTTTCATCTGGAAATTTAAGTGGAGTGAAACAAATTTTAAGCAAAAAAGTTTATGATCAATTTGACTCGGCTATTAAGGACAGAAATTCCAATGGGCAAATATCTGAAACAACATTTATAGGCATAAGTTCTGCAGAAATTAAAAATCATGAAAACAACAAGGGTTTATTGAGAGTAACGGTTGATTTTGCAAGTGAAATAATTTCTTGTATTAAAGATAAAGACGGTAAAATTCTTTCAGGAGATCCAAAAAAAGTCAAAAAAGTTTACGATACATGGGTCTTTTCAAAAGAAACCTCATCTAATAATCCAAACTGGTCATTAATTGGAACAGAGAGTTGATTGAGCAAAATAAGTGATAAAGATAAAAAAGACTGGAATAATTTTATTAACAGTAGTCAAAGAGTTGAGAATAAGGACAAAGATTTAGTTAGTAAAGAAAATACACAATCCTACATTTCTATAGATCTTCATGGTTATACTTTAGATCAAGCAAATAAAAAAGTTAGTGAGTTAATATTAAATAGCTACGAAAAAGGTATTAGAAATATTAATATAATAACTGGCAAAGGAAACAGATCGAATAATCAGCAAGATCCATATCAATCAAAAAATTTGTCTATTTTAAAATATGCAATACCAGATTTTATTACAAACAATTTAGATTTGATGAACAAAATTATTAAAATTGATTATCAGGCAGTAAACGACCCTACAAGTGGAAGTTTTAGTATTTTGCTTAAAAAAAACTAATTATAAAATAAATTTTGAAAGATCGGTATCTTTTACCAATTCACCTATATTGTCTTTAATATATTTAGAGTTGACAATAATTTTCTCGCCAGATCTGTCAGTTGCTGTAAAACTAATTTCATCTAGAACTCTCTCAATAATAGTATGAAGTCTTCTTGCACCAATATTTTCGACAGTTGAATTCACTTCAGTTGCTATATTTGCGATTGCATCAATACCATCTTCTGAAAATTCTAGATCTACATTTTCAGTTTTTAGTAAAGCTTTGTATTGCTTTATTAAACTATTATCTGGCTCTCTTAAAATTTTTTTAAAGTCTTCGCTTGTTAAAGCCTCAAGCTCAACTCTAATAGGCAATCTACCTTGCAATTCTGGGAGTAGATCGGATGGTTTCGCAAGTTGAAAAGCACCTGATGCAATAAATAGGATATGATCAGTTTTAATTGGACCATACTTAGTACTAACAGTTGTACCTTCAATTAAAGGCAATAAATCTCTTTGAACACCTTCCCTTGAAACATCACCACCTACACGATCAGTTCGTGCTGAAATTTTATCTATCTCATCTAAAAAAACTATACCGTTATTTTCTGTTGAATTTTTTGCGGATTTAATAATTTTATCCTGCTCTATTAATTTATCAGATTCTTCATTTATTAAAATTTCATGAGATTCTTTAACAGTCATTTTTTTCTTCTTTTGGTGTTTGCCCATTCCTTTACCAAGCATTTCTCCAATATTAATCATACCAACATTTGCCCCAGGCATACCTGGTATTTCAAATGATGGCATAGAAGAGTTACTTTCGTTTACAGCAATTTCAATTTCATTCTCATCCAGATCACCATTTCTTAATCTTTTTCTAAAACTTTCTCTTGTTGCTACACTTGCTTTGTTTCCAACAATTGCATCTAAAACTTTTTCTTCTGCCTGTTTTTGTGCTTGTGCATGAACTTCTTTCCTTTTTTTAACTTTTTCCATTGCTATGGCAATCTCTAAAAGATCTCTAACTATTTGTTCGACGTCTCTGCCCACATAACCAACCTCAGTGAATCTAGTTGCTTCAACTTTAACAAATGGTGCTTCTGCAAGTTTTGATAGTCTTCTGGAAATTTCTGTTTTTCCAACTCCTGTTGGTCCAATCATAAGGATATTCTTTGGAAGAACTTCGTCTTTCATCTCGTCTTTTAATGCTTGCCTTCTCCATCTATTTCTTAAAGCAATAGCTACAGCCCTTTTTGCTTTATTTTGCCCAATAACAAATCTATCTAATTCTGAAACTATCTCTCTTGGAGAAAGAGAGCTTATAAAGGTTTCATTCCCTTTTTTTTCTCCTTTAGGAACTAGTGGAGTTACATTAGATTTTTCCATTATATTTTTTCCATATTTATATTGTCATTTGTAAATACACAAATTTCGGAAGCAACTTTTATTGCTTTTTTTGCAATTTCTTCCGCAGATAAATCCGTATCCATTAATACTTTTGCCGAAGCTAAAGCATAATTTCCGCCCGAGCCAATTCCTATTACATCACCTTCTGGTTCTAGAACATCACCAGTTCCAGAAATTATAAAACTTTTTTCTTTATCTCCTATTGCCATTAATGCCTCAAGTCTTCTTAAATATTTGTCTGTTCTCCAATCTTTTGCAAGTTCTACAGCAGCCCTAGTTAAATTCCCGGCATGTTTTTCTAATTTAGACTCTAATCTTTCAAATAAAGTTAAGGCATCCGCTGTTGATCCAGCAAATCCAGCGATCACATTTCTTTTCTCAATTTTTCTGACTTTGTTTGCAGTTCTCTTAATCACAGTATTTCCCATGCTCACCTGTCCATCACTAGCAACTACAACATTATTATCTTTTCTTACTAATACAATTGTTGTCATAGTTATTAAATGGATATTAATTTGAAGAGTTCAAGGTCTTGATTACTTTTATTGATATAAGCAAATAATGAATATATACGTATTAAAATAATGAAAAGAAAAGCTGATATTACTAGAAAAACAAAAGAAACATCAATAAAGGTAGAGCTTAACATTGATGGTAAGGGCCAATACAAAATTGACACAGGAATTGGTTTCTTGGATCACATGTTAGAACAACTATCAAAACATTCATCAATTGATCTTAAAGTTAAAGCAAAAGGAGACACCCATATTGATTTACATCATACAACTGAGGATACAGGTATTGCCATTGGTGAATGCTTAAAAAAAGCATCAAAAAATTTTGTTGGAATAAAAAGATATGCACACGCACTGCTGCCAATGGACGAGACTCTTACAAGAGTAGCACTAGATGTATCTAACAGACCATATTTAATTTGGAATGTTAAATTAAAAGTTGAGAAATTAGGTGAAATGGATACAGAATTATTTAAAGAATGGTTTCAAGCTTTTGCCCAATCTGCAGGAATTACTCTTCACGTGGAAAATATTTATGGTGACAATAGTCACCACATCATTGAATCTTGTTATAAGGGACTCGCTAGATCACTTAGAGCTGCACTTGAATTAGATCCTAAAAATAAAAATACGGTGCCCTCTACAAAAGGTTCTTTATAAAAAAAGAATTAATGAAAGTCACAATTGTTGATTATAGCTCTGGCAATATAAGCTCTGTAATAAACTCCTTTAAGGAAGTTGCTAAAGACAAAGTAAATATAGAGGTAACTTCAGATCTAAATAAAATTAAATTAAGTGATAAAGTAGTTTTGCCAGGGCAGGGTTCTTTTAAAAGTTGCGTGGACGCTCTGAAAAATATTAATGGTTTGGTAGATACACTTAATGAATTTGCAATTAAAAATAAAAAGCCACTACTTGGAATATGTGTTGGGTTACAAATGTTTGCAGATGTTGGCTATGAGGAAACTAAAACAAAAGGGCTAGGATGGATTTCGGGCAAAGTATCAAAAATTGATAATCAAAATGGTAAATATAAACTTCCTCACATTGGCTGGAACCAAATTAATATTATTAAGGATAGCAAGATTTTTCAAAGTATAGAAAATAATTCTCACATGTATTTTGTTCATAGTTATGAGATTATTCCTAATGATAAAAATGTAATTTCAGCAACTACAGATTATTCTTCAAATATTGTATGTTCGATCGAAAAAGAAAATATATTTGGAACACAATTTCATCCAGAAAAAAGTGATAAAATTGGACTTAAAATAATTGATAACTTTATAAATTTATAAAAATGAAAGTATTTCCCGCAATAGATATTAAAGATAAAAAATGCGTAAGGCTAGTAAAAGGGGATTTTAATAATAAAACTGAATATGAAATGTCTCCTATTGAACAAGCAGGCAAATATAAAGATCATGGTTTTAAAAATTTGCACATTGTAGATTTAGATGGAGCTTTAGTTGGTGAAACAGTAAATCTAACTATTATAAAAGATATTATTAATAAATTTGATCTTAAAGTCGAGATAGGTGGTGGTATAAGAAATTTTGAAAGTATTCAAAAATATACTGATGCTGGAGTTGATAAAGTAATTTTAGGTAGTGCAGCAATCAAAGATAAAAATCTTTTAAAAGAAGCGTGTAAAAAATTTCCAAACAAAATTGCATTAGGTTTAGATGCTAAAGACGGATATTTATTAGTATCTGGATGGACAGAAGCATCTAATCAATTGACTTTAGATTACTTAAAAGAAATAAATGATTATGGTGTTAGTAGACTAATTTATACTGATATAAATCGAGATGGTATGAAGCAAAGTCCAAATTTTACTGAAACATTGAAAGTTGCTGAAATATCAAATTGTCCTGTGATTGTATCAGGCGGCGTTTCATCAATAAGTGATATTCAAAAAGCCAAAACTTTGAAAAATATCGAAGGTATAATAGTTGGTAAAGCTATTTATGATGGTGATATTGATTTAAACGAGTTGGTAAAAGAAGATGCTTAAAAATAGAATAATACCTTGCCTAGATGTTAAAAATGGAAGAGTAGTTAAGGGTATAAACTTTGTTGATTTAAAAGATGCAGGTGATCCGGTTGAACAAGCAAAAATTTATAGCGATGGTGGGGCTGATGAAATATGTTTTTTAGATATAACAGCATCAAATGAAAACAGAAACACTATTTATGATGTTGTTGAAAAAACATCTAAGAAATGCTTCGTTCCCTTGACTGTAGGTGGAGGGATAAGAAACATCAACGATATTAGTAAATTACTTAATTGTGGGGCGGATAAAGTTTCAATTAACACAGCTGCTGTTAATGATTCAAAAGTTGTTCTTGAAAGTTCTAAAAAATTTGGATCCCAATGTATTGTTGTTGCAATTGATGCAAAAAAAAATGGTAACATTTGGGAGATCTATACACACGGTGGAAGAAATAAAACTGGAATTGATGCAATTAAGTTTGCTAAAGAAATGGAAAGAAGTGGAGCAGGAGAATTGTTAGTAACCTCAATGGATAGGGACGGAACTCAAGTTGGATACGATATTGATTTAATGTCAAGAATTTCATCTATTGTAAATATTCCTATTATAGCTTCAGGTGGTGTTGGCTCCCTTGATCATTTAGTAGATGGTATAAAATTAGGAAATGCAAGCGCAGTACTAGCAGCTTCAATTTTTCATTATGGAAAGTACTCTATTAAAGAAGCTAAAGATTATTTAAATTTAAAAGGAATACCTATCAGAGTTTAAAAATTGTGAAAAAAAACTATAGAAAAGATATAGATGGATTAAGAGCCTTAGCAGTTTTGGGCGTAATTTTTTATCACGCAGAGTTAGTTTTCAAAGATAATATTATTGTGTCAGGTGGTTTTCTTGGAGTTGATATTTTTTTTGTAATTTCTGGTTATTTAATAACAAAAATTATTTACAATGAAGTAAAACTTAATAATTCTTTTTCTTTTT
Organism: uncultured Pelagibacteraceae bacterium; assembly: GCA_902515185.1. Taxonomy (GTDB): domain Bacteria; phylum Pseudomonadota; class Alphaproteobacteria; order Pelagibacterales; family Pelagibacteraceae; genus Pelagibacter. The sequence continues at coordinate 50,142 of CABXTN010000003.1, forward strand.
TTAACTTTTATCAAAGACGAATAAGAAGAATTATACCAGCTTTATTATTAGTTATTTTATTTAGCTCTATTATGGCTTATTTTTTTTTATTGCCAATTGAGTTCCAAGCCTATCTAAAATCAATAGTTTCATCAGTTTTTTTTTATTCCAACTTTCATTTTCATTATTCAGGTCAAGCCTATGGTGAGAATATTTTATCCGCCAAACCTTTGCTTCATACTTGGTCTTTAGCAATCGAAGAGCAATTTTATATTATATATCCAATTTTATTAATTGGATGTATTAAATTTTTTAAAAAAAATATTAAAACTGTTTTAGCAACTTTAATACTTTTATCTATTTTGTTTGCCACATTTATAAGTAATGACCATCAATCATTTAACTTTTATATGTTAACCTCAAGGGCTTGGGAGCTATTATTTGGGGGATTGATAGCAATAAAACATTTAAATAGTTCGAGTAATAAAGAAGATAATAGTTTATTTGCAGTTTTGGGCTTTATTGCAATTTTTTTTTCTTTCTTTTTTTTTGATGATGTTAATGAGCATCCCACTCTTTTAACATTATTACCAGTTATAGGTTGTTGCTTAATAATAAATAATACTAATAACAATAATATAATTGGGCACATTTTAAGCAGTAAAGTTCTTAGTAATATGGGACTTATATCGTATTCCCTTTATCTTTGGCATCACCCAATTCTGTCTTTTGGTAAAATTTCAGGAATTACAAATGATAATATAAGTATGAAATTTTTTTTAATTTTAGTTTCTATTATTTTATCAATATTAACATATGTTTATGTTGAAAGAATATTTAGGGATAAAAAAAAAATAAAGATAAAAAATTTAATTTCAATAATTACTGTTTCAATTATTTTAATAATTTCAATTAGCTATATTAGCAGTAAGAGTCAAAGTGAAAGATATCCAAAAATTGTTCGAAACTTACACGAGAAAACTTGGTTTAAAACAAAACAGTTTTTTATTCCTTGTTTTCAAAGAGATAAATTTTTTTGCTCTTTTAATAGGGGTGTCGACAAACAAAAAGCTTTTTTAGTTGGAGACTCAGTTCTTGCGTCTATGCAGGAAGAGCTAAAAAAAAATTTAATTAAAAAAAATATTAATTTCATACCAATGACAAATGCAGGTTGTGATTTTATTAACATTAAATTGAAGGAAATTAAAAATATAAACTGCACTTCTGATGTTTTTAATTATAGAAATAAAAAAATTATAGAAAGTAAAAACTCTTTAATTATAATTCATTTAAATTATTTAAATAGTGATCAATATAATAATTTAGAAACTAGAAATAAATTTACTAAAAATATCAATTTTTTACTTACGCAAAATAATAAAATCATTTTTCTATATCCTATTCCTCAATGGCAAATAAATGTTTCTAAATATTTTGATAATAAATTTCAAAAAGAAAAAAATAATATTCAAAGTAAATTAAAATTGGAAAAAGATTTTGTTACTATTAAGTACGACGATTTTAAAAAAGATAGTTCAGTGGTATTTAATATACTTGATAATATTAATAACGAAAATATTTACAGGCTTTATCCTCACAAAATTTTTTGTAATACTTTAATTAAAGGTAAATGTGTTGCTAATTCAACAGATGACATCTATTTTATTGATAATTCACATTTATCTAAAGCGGGGTCAGAAATTATCAATATAGATTTAATTAAATTAATAGATAATATTCAAAAAAAATAAAATGCTAAAAACACTAGAAAATCTAATTAACTTAATAAGAGAAAGAAAATCATCATCAGATGAGACTTCTTACACATCAAAATTACTTAAAAACAAGTCATTATCTGTAGAAAAAGTCAAAGAGGAGATTGGTGAACTCATAGAAGCAGTAGAAAATAATTCAAACAAGATTCACGAGGCAGCTGATGTCCTTTATCATTTACTGGTCTATTTAGAGGGAAATGGGGTCCGTATTGAGGATATTATGGATGAATTAGAAAAAAGAGAGAAAAAAAAAGAGTCTTAAAAAGATTAAATTAGTGTTAGCTTCCTAAAATTTTAAATTCATTATGAGCCACAAATTTTATAAACCTGCAAGAGCACGACTTCACAGAAGTGAATTAGCAGTTCCGGGGTCATCTCCAAAAATGTTTGAGAAAGCACTAAATTCAGCTGCTGATGTTATATTTTTAGATTTAGAAGATGCAGTGTCGCCGAATGATAAAATAACAGCAAGAAAAAATACCATTAAGGCTTTAAATGAAATGAATTGGAGAGAGAAGGGCAAAACTATTTCTGTGAGAATAAATAGTTTAGATACTCATTATATGTATAGCGATTTAATTGAAATAGTTGAGCAAGCTGGAGAAAATGTTGATACTATTTTAGTTCCAAAAGCAGGAACATCAAGCGATGTATATATGGTCGATTGTCTTTTAACACAAATTGAAACTCATAAAAAAATTAAAAATAAAATTGGGATTGAGTGTTTAATAGAGACTGCTTTAGGTATGGCAAATATTAAAGACATTGCACAATCAAGTTCCAGATTAGAGGCTCTACATTTTGGTGTTGCAGATTATGCAGCAAGTTTAAGAGCTAGAACTGTTGTTATAGGAGGATTAAATCCTGATTATCCAGGGGACCAGTGGCATCATGGTTTGTCGGAATTAGTCGTTGCTTGTAGAGCTTATGGTCTAAGAGCTATTGATGGGCCATTTGGAGATTTTAACGATGCAGATGCATACATAATGTCTGCAAAAAGAGGTGCAGCTATTGGAATTGAAGGTAAATGGGCAATCCACCCATCTCAAATAGAGCTTGCTAATAAAGTATTTACTCCTCCAGAATCAGAAGTTTCAAAAGCAAAAAGGATTATTGATGAACTTGATAAAGCAGCCAAAGAAGGAAAAGGAGCAGCTCAACTTGACGGTCGAATGATTGATGCGGCTTCAGCAAGAATGGCTGAAAATATTGTAAACATTGATAAATTAATAAATAATAAATAATAAAAATTATGGATATTCACGAATACCAAGCAAAAAAAATATTATCAAGTTTTGGAGTATCAATTCCAAGGGGTGGGATTGTTTATAGTCCTGAGAATGCAGAAAATAAAGCTAGAGAAATTGGTGGATCTAAATGGGTTGTTAAAGCACAGATTCATTCAGGTGCACGTGGGAAAGCTGGTGGAATAATATTATGTAACACCCCTTTAGAAGTTGCTCAGGCAACAGATAAGTTGTTAGGAAAAAAATTGGTTACAAACCAAACAGGACCTGAGGGAAAAATTGTAAATAGAATTTATATTGAAGAAGCAACTGACATTGAAAAAGAATTATACTTAGGATTAGTTTTTGATAGAAGTTCAGAGAGCATTATGATTGTAGCTTCAACAGAAGGAGGAATGAGTGTTGAGGAGATTTCTAAAGAAAAACCAGAAACTATTATAAGATCAAAAATAGAAGTTGCAGTTGGTATACAGAGTTTCCAAGCAAGAGAACTTGCCTTTGGGTTAGGTATAGAACCAGCTTTAATTTCAAGGGTGTCAGATACTATCGTCGGATGTTATAAAGCTTTTAGTGAATTAGATGCAACTATGGTTGAAGTAAATCCATTGGTTATATCAAAACAGAAACAAATATTAGCTTTAGATTGTAAAATGAGTTTTGATAACAATGCTATGTTTAGACGAAGTCAAGTTTCAGAACTCAGAGATAAAACTCAAGAGGAATCAAAAGAGGTTTATGCATCTGATAGAGGTTTAAATTATGTAAGTTTAGATGGAAATATTGGGAATATTATTAATGGAGCTGGTCTTGCAATGGCTTCAATGGATATGATTAAATTAGCAGGGGGGTCACCTGCTAATTTTTTAGACGTTGGAGGAGGCGCTACACCAGAAAAAATTGTAAAGGCTTTTAAGCTTATAACTATGGATGAGAAGGTCAGAGTAATTTTGGTAAATATATTTGCAGGAATTAATAGATGTGATTGGGTAGCAGAAGGAATTGTACAAGCTTTAGATAAAATTGAAGTAAAAGTTCCAATTGTTATTAGACTAGCTGGAACAAATGTTGAAAAAGGTAATGAGATACTTAAAAAAAGTAAAATAGAATATATAGAGGCTAATACTTTAGAGGATGCAGCAAACAAAGCTGTAAAAGCCTTAGGTAAATAATTTATGGCAGTTATAATTGATAAAAATTCAAAAATAATAATTCAGGGTTTTACTGGAAAAATGGGAACTTTTCATGCAGATGAAATGATAAAATATGGATCTAATATTGTTGGAGGAGTAACCCCAGGTAAAGGTGGTACAAAACATTTAGAACGTCCAGTATTTAATACAGTCAAGGAGGCTGTAAAAAAAACAGGAGCTACAGCCTCGATATTATTTGTGCCCCCAGCATTTGCAGCAGATTCAGCTATGGAAGCAGCAGACGCAGGTATAAAAACTTGCGTTGCTATCGTAGATGGGATTCCTTCTCATGATATGATTAAAATTAAAAGGTATATGAGAAGATATACCAAAAGTGGAAAGATGACCTTAGTTGGTCCTAATTGTGCCGGTATTATAAGTCCAGGTAAATCGATGCTAGGCATTATGCCAGGCCATATTTATAAAGAAGGAAGAGTTGGAATAATAAGTAGATCTGGAACATTAGGTTATGAAGCAGCTCAACAGCTTAAAAATTTAAATATAGGAGTTTCTACGAGTGTTGGAATTGGTGGCGATCCAATAAATGGAAGTTCGTTCAGAGATATTATTGAAAAATTTGAAACAGATGATGAGACCGACGCAATTTTAATGATAGGTGAAATTGGAGGACCGCAAGAAGTGGCAGCTGGACATTTTGCAAAAGAAAATATGAAAAAACCAGTGATTGCTTATATAGCTGGTTTAACCGCTCCAAAAGGTAGAGTTATGGGACATGCGGGGGCAATTGTTTCTGCGTATGGAGAAAGTGCAATTGAAAAAGTAGAAATTTTAAAAGAATGTGGAATTACAATATCAAAAAATCCTTCAGTTATGGGAGATACTGTAAAGTCGGTTTTAGATAAAAGCTAGTATGAGCTACGATAATAATAATATTTTTGCAAAAATACTCAGAGGGGAAATTCCTTGTAAAAAAATTTACGAGGATGAATTTGTTTTATCTTTTTTTGATATAAATCCTCAAAAAAAAATTCATGCACTTGTTATACCTAAAGGCAAGTATATAGATTTAGATGATTTCAATAACAAAGCTTCAAAAGAAGAAATAATCGGCCTTATGAAAGGAATCACAACAGTTGCTAAAAAGCTTGGTATTTCTATTAATAACAAAGGTGATGGATATAGGACTCTTACCAATATTGGTAATCATGGAGGTCAAGAGGTACCTCATTTACATTTCCATATATTTGGTGGTGAAAAAGTTGGAAGAATGGTTCAATGATAGAAAAAATTGACCGTTTTTATCTTGAAATCTTATCTATTAAAGCATTAAAAGAAAAAGCTAAACCACTCGAAAATTTAAATATCGAATTAATAAAAAAAGAAAACTTTGCACTAAATAAATTTTTTTACAAACAGATTGGTAAAAAATATCAATGGGTTGATAGACTTGTGTGGAGTGATTCAACTTGGCAAAAGTATACATCTAATAGAAACTTACAAACATATATTTTAAAAAAAGATGATGATTTAGTTGGATATTTTGAATTGATTAAAAATTTAGAGTCAAATGATTGTGAAATTGCTTATTTTGGACTTTTAGAGGAGTTTTTTAATAAAGGCTATGGAGGTTATCTATTATCACAGGCAATAAAATTGGGTTTTAGTTTTAACGTTAATAGAATTTGGGTCCATACATGTTCTTTAGACCATCCTAATGCAATCTTAAATTATAAGTCTAGAGGCATGCAAGTCTTTCGAAATGAGATTTTAGAAAGAAAAGCCATTTAATCAATTGAGGGTAATCTAAATTGATTTTTATCTAAAAGAAGATTTATTTTTAGGTTAAATAAATATGTAATGACTAAATTTTGATATATATCAATATTTTGCCAACCAATAAGATTTAAAGTTTTTCTATCAAAAAAAATATTAATTTGATTATCTTTTTCAATAAATTTAAATCTATAAAACTTGTTTTCAATAAGATCCATGTTTGAATTTTTTATTTTTGATATTAAAAATTTTTTGTCCAATATCAGGTTTAAAGCGGTTTTTTCAATTGGATAAATATAGTATTGATTACTTGTTTGATTTTTTATAACTAGATTTTTACCATTTGATACAAGTAATTTTTTATTATAATTATCATACAAACAGTATATTTTTTTTGGATATTTTATCACACAATATCCTTTCTCTTCTTTGTCGTTAATGTTTTGTTTAAATGAAAACGATAAATTTTCTGTTTTTTCGAACTTATCTATAATTCTATTTATTTCAGATGCGTTTAAATTTTTAAATAATAAAATAAAAATTATTGTATAAAAAATTTTTTTCTTTATCATGATTTTAAGACATCTCTTTTACCAACATGGTTAGCTTTACTAACAATACCTTCTTGCTCCATCATATCAATTATTCTTGCTGCTCTGTTGTAGCCAATTTGTAGCTTTCTTTGCAAGAAGGATGTCGATGCTTTTCCTTCTGTTTTAATTATATCAACAGCAGTGTTGTATAGTTCATCTTTACTATCGCTAGATAATTTTTCTACATCTTTCTCATCTGCAAAATTTAAAATTTCATCAACATAATCTGGTTCTGCTTGTGATCTTAGAAAATTATTAATTTTTTCTATTTCATTCTCAGAAACAAAAGGAGCATGTATTCTTATTATTCTATTTGCAGAAGACATATAAAGCATATCTCCTTTTCCAAGTAATTGTTCAGCCCCTTGTTCTCCTAATATAGTTCTACTATCAATCTTTGATGTTACCTGAAAAGATATTCTTGTGGGAAAATTTGCTTTAATTGTTCCAGTTATTACATCAACACTTGGTCTTTGTGTGGCCATGATAATATGAATACCAGCAGCTCTAGCCATTTGAGATAGTTTTTGAATATAATTCTCTATTTCTTTTCCTGCCACTAGCATTAAGTCTGACATTTCATCAACGATAACAATAATATATGGCATGGACCGCACATGCTTTGAGTTGTATCCATCAATATTTTTAACCCCTTTTCTAGTCATCAATTTGTATCGATTTTCCATTTCTTTTACTACCCAACCTAAAACTGATGCTGCTCTTTTTGCTTCTGTAATAACAGGGCACAATAAATGTGGAATACCTTCATAGGTAGACAGTTCTAACATTTTTGGATCAATTAATATAAATTTACATTTATCAGGAGAATGTTTGTAAAGAATTGATAATATAATAGTGTTGATGCAAACAGATTTTCCAGAACCTGTTGTTCCGGCAATTAATAAATGAGGCATAGAAGATAGATCACCAGTAATTGGAACCCCAGAAATACTCTTTCCTAAAGCTATAGGTAAGTTAATATCTTTATTTTTGAAATTTGGAGATGAAATAATCTCACTTAAGTAAACATTTTCTCTTGAGGTATTAGGTAACTCAATCCCAATTGTGCTTTGTCCAGGGATAGTAGAAATTCTAGCAGACTCTGAACTTGTATTTCGCGCAATATCCTCAGAAAGATTAATAACTTTAGAAACTTTTACTCCTGCTGCTGGCTCAAACTCATTGAGAGTGACTACAGGACCATGGCTAATTTTCTTTATTTTTCCTTGAACACCAAAATCTAAAAGAATTTTCTCTAAAGAATTTTCATCCAGGTTTTGACTGAAATTTTTTTTTGATTTTTCTTTTTTATTTGGAATATTAAGAAATTCTAATTTTGGAAGTTTATATTTAATCTTATTATCTTTGGATTGTTCACGACTAGTATCAAAAGAAAAATTTTCTTGTATAGGTAATGAGTAATTATTATTTTCTATTTTATTAGCTGATTCATTATCAACTTCTTTTGCAGAAGTTTTATCTAAGCTTTTATAAGAAAGTATTTTACTAAAAAAATTAGTTAATGCTTTTAGGTTAAAATTAATACTAATTAAAAAAAATAAAATTAATAACGTTAATGATAAAAAATAAGACACATTTTGATTATTTTGAATAATGCTGCTTGTAAAATCGTTAGATAAAATATTACCTATAAAACCTCCATTACCATTAATGGGTAACCAAAAAGAATCTTGATAAAATTCATCTAAAAAGAAACAGGTTAAAATTATATATAAAATTGAGAAGAAAAAATTTTCCAAAATAATTAATAATTTTTTTTTCATAATTAAAGTAGAGCCTGTAAAAATTACGGTTATACAAAACAAAAAGGACGTAAGTCCGATCGATTGTAAAAAAAAATCTGAAATAATACTTCCTTGACGACCAAAGATGTTTTTTATTTGATTATCATTAGAAAAAATAAAATTTGGATCCTCAGCAGAATATGTAAATATAGACAATAGTAAAAAAAGCCCAAAAATGATTAATAAAAGTCCCAATAAATCAATTAGCCTATTTATTATAAAATCAGATATATTTTTGATAATAGATTTAATTTGCATAAAACTTATAAAGTAACCAATTTACACTTTGTATCATTTAATGTTTGTTGTTAAAATTATTTCTTTTATGAAAATAAGTATAATAGGAAATAATTTAACTGGTTTAATTTTATCAAAAGCTCTGGTTAATAAAAACATTAATGTTAAACTTTTCTACAATCCAAAAAAAAATACAAAAAAAACCAATAGAACCATTGGAATCGCAAAGAAAAATATGGATTTTATACAGTCAAAATTGCTTAAAGTCCCAAAATTTTTTTTTAACACAATAAATGAAATAGGCATCTTTACAGAAAATTCAAAAAAATCAGAGATTTTGAATTTTAATAATGAACACGAATTGTTTTATTTAGTGAAGTATGAGAGTTTTTTAAATTTAATAAATAAAAGTTTAAAAAAGTCTAAGAATTTTAAATTTCACAAAATAAAAAGTTATAACTCATTTAAAAGTATGATCAATAATTGTGACGAGAAAATTATAATTAACTGTGAAAATAATAATTTCATAAACACCAATTTTTTCTCAAGCAACTTTTCTAAAGATTATAAAAGTGAGGCCTTTACTTTTATTTTTCAACATAAATCAATTAAAAATAATAAAGCTATTCAAATCTTTACTAAATATGGTCCACTAGCTTTTTTACCATTGTCTAAAACTCAGACATCTGTCGTATTTTCCGTATATAAAAGTAAATATAAACTTGATGAAAAAAAAATTATTACTTTGGTAAAATATTATAATAAAAAATATACAATAAATAAGTTTTCAAACATTGAAAAAGTAAATTTAAAATTTAAGTCAGCTAGAAAGTATTTTTATAAAAACATTCTTCTTTTTGGGGATAATCTTCATCAAGTACATCCATTGGCTGGACAGGGTTTTAATATGACTCTAAGAGATTTAGAAATTTTAATGACTGAAATAGATAAATTAAAAAAACTAGGTCTACCTTTAAACAAAAATATTTTAAAAAATTTTGAAAATAAAACAAAATCAAATAATTTTTTATATATAAGTGGGATAAATATTATTGAGAGTTTTTTTAAATTAGACTCACAATTTAAAAATAGTATTTCAAACTTAATTCCTAAGCTAACAAAAAAAAATAAGTACGTAAAAAATCTTTTTATTCAAATTGCTGATAAAGGATTAAGATTTCTTTAATTATTGAAGAGTACTATTGCCAAAATCATCTAAGATATAAGTTTTGAGTATTTTTTCTAATTTTGTTTTTCGATCATTTATATTTGAGCTCTCAAGCAATGTTTGCTTCTCTTCTAAGGAAATTGGCGATGCCATTGCGAGAGTATTAATTGTGTTATAAAGATCTTGTTTTTTTAACTCAGACCAATTTATCGCATAACCCTTTTTACTGAAAAGATTTTTTAAATCCTTAAGAATTATTTCCAAATTTGAAAATTCAATCTTTTCTTTTAAATTATCTGAGTCTGTAGAAAATTTTTCATAATTTACATTACAGATTCTATATTGTTTATTTGAAGTTATTTCGTTTATAATTTTAAACCTACTTACTCCATTTAAAACAATTAAATATCTCCCATCTTCTGTTTCATTAAAACTTGTAATTTTTCCTAGGCAACCAACATCAAAAAGGTCTGGTTTTTTTAAATCTCCTGTTTTTTTCGGTTGTATCATTCCGATCATTCTATGTGTTTTCATACAATCATCTATCATTTGGATATAGCGTGGCTCAAAAATATTTAGAGGAACAGTGGTCTCTGGAAAAATTATAAAATTTGAAAGAGGAAAAACAGGTATTTCTGATGGTAATTTTTTTATATTTTTCATATTTTTAAATTTAATTGATAAAATTTATAACAAAACAAGGTTAGTTGTCACATAAATTATAATAAAGCTTGATGAATAATATTTGTCAAATATAATAATTCTTGTGCGGGCGTAGCTCAGTGGTAGAGCGTCTCGTTGCCAACGAGAAGGTCGTGGGTTCGAGTCCCATTGCCCGCTCCAAAAATTATGACTGATTTAGCAAATAAAAAATGTATTCCTTGTGAAGGTGGCATACCAGCCTTTGATAAAAGTGAAATTCATAAATATTTGAAAAAAATTGATGGATGGGACGTTAAAGAGGATGAAAAAAATAATTTTTATTTAATAAAAGAGTTTAAATTTGAAAATTTTTTAGAAAGTCAAAGCTTTGTTAATAAAGTCGGCCAGATTGCAGAAACTGAAAGTCACCATCCGGATATTATTTTTGGGTGGGGTTACGCTAAAATTAAAATATTTACTCATGCGATCCAAGGTTTGGCTGAAAGCGACTTCATTCTTGCAGCAAAAGTTGATAAAATTGATTAATGTTTAAAATGTCTAGTTTTAGAAAAAACTAATTTAGTTCCTGTATCGTTTGCAAATTTAATTATTTCTTTATCACGAATAGATCCAGAGGGTTGAATAATTGCCGTTACTCCAGCCTGAACCAATTCCTCAAATCCATCAACAAAAGGGAAAAAAGCATCAGAAGCTGCCAAGATTTCACCGTTTAAATTATTTTGAAATTTTTTATATTTATTAATAGCAATTCTGCAGCTATCTAATCTACTAGGTTGCCCAGAACCAATACCTATCGTTGAATTTTCATTAGCAAGAATAATAGCATTTGATTTAACAAATCTACACACATTAAATGCAAAAATTAAATTTTTAAGAGTTTTTGTACTCGGCTTTGCTTTTGACACTATTTTAAAATCTTTTAAAGAAAATTTCTTATTATCCGATGATTGAAGCATTAATGTATTAAAATTTGAAACTATATCCAAATTATTATTTGTTGTTACCTTGCTTGAGTCAATTAGTCTAAGATTTTTCTTTTTCTTTAAAATTTTTAAAGCATCTTTATCAAAGCCATTTCCAATAATAACCTCAAAGAAAATATTACTAATTTCTTTCGCTACTTTTTTATTAATTTTAAAATTACATGAAACAATTCCACCAAATGCACTTAATGGATCGCACTTTAAAGCTAACTTAAAACTTTGGATTTTTGAATTACTTGCAGAAACACCACAAGGATTAGCATGCTTAACAATTACTGTGCCTTTATTTCTTGGTAAAGTTTTAGATATATTTAGTGCTGCAAAAATATCATTATAATTATTATAACTTAACTTCTTTCCATTTAATTTTATTAATTCTAAACTATTTTTTGAATAAATTGATGCCTCCTGATGTGGATTTTCCCCATATCTTAATTTCTCAACTAAATTTGCATAAAATAATTTTTTTTTTGGGAATTTATTTTTTTGAAGTGAGTTAAAATAATTTGAAATTAAACTATCATAATATCCAGTTTCAGTAAAAGCTTCTGAGGAAAGCTTTTCCCTTAGGTCCAAAGAGGTTGAGCCATTATGTTTTAATAATTGAAAAATTACTTCATCATACTGATTTGGATTTGTTACCACTGTAACATCTTTGAAATTTTTTGCTGCAGCTCTAACCAAAGTTGGACCACCGATATCAATATTTTCAATAATTTTATTCTGATTATTAGTTTTTTTTAAAACTTTTTGGAAAGGGTAAAAATTTACTACAACTAAATCAATCTCTGAAAAAGCATTCATCCTAGACTCTAACTTATGTTTCTTATCAGCTCGTTTCATTAAAATTCCCCCATGGATTTTGGGATGAAGTGTTTTAACTCTACCGCCTAATATTTCAGGATAATTGGTGTATTGTGAGATTTCTATAGACTTAAATCCTAACTTTTTAATTTCTTTAAATGTTCCCCCAGAACTAATTATTTCAATATTAAATTTATCTAATATTTTTAATAAATTTTTTATATTTTTTTTATCATAAATGGATATTAATGCTTTTTTTATTTTTCTCATTAAATTTTCTCAATCTCCCATTTTATCTCTTTATTTTCATTTTGGATATTTCCTGAAATGACAATATTTTGATTCTCTAAAAATTGATTTTTAAAACCAAAAAATAATCCAGTTTCGAAATTCATATTATATTTGTCTGCTGTAAATTTCCAAGCTTCATTTTCGCATTCTATATATATAACTTTATTATCCTGTGTTTTCATTACTTTTGTATTAGGATCAAGATGAAACCTTATTTCAAAATTAAATTTTTTTCCTTTTTTCTTTCTAATTATTTTATCAATACCCATTATTTTTTTTGTGTCATTAAAATATTCCAATCTTCTTTTATGGATAACTCCAAATCTTTTTAGATAGCCATCGTGAGCAGCGGATATGAACCAATAATTATCTTTTAAAATAATATTTTTATCTAATATTTTAACCGACCCATTTAGTTCTGTCGTACCATTTGGCTTTTTAAAAAATTGAGCAGAGGAAGAATTACCTAATACAAGAGTATTTTGACATGCTGTTGTCTTAGAAATAAAGTTTAATTGGTGTTTATAATTTTGAAAATAGCCAGAGTTTGTAACTATTTTTTTCCCATTGCTTACAAATTCAAAAGATAATGCTCCAGATTGGTAATCTTTCGAGAATCTTCTTTCAGGAGAAGGGCCAATATCCATAGCTAGTTCAAATTTTTTATTTTTAAGAAAAATATATCCTCCAGCTTCATGATCTTTACTTTTAAATTTATAACCAAGTCTAGAAATATAATTTTCAAATTCAAAACCATTTGAAATATGATTACCATTAAATAAATAATTTGTTTTGCTACTTTTATTTATTAAAAAATAAGACTGACCTAAATAATAAATTATTTCATCCAAGTATTCAGGTATTTCACTTTGAGATTCTTTTAACCATTCTCTTATTAAAATGAAATACTTTAAATAAAAATTTAATTGTCTTAAATTTCTTGATTTAGGAAAGCCTTCTTTATCAAAAGCTGACCTAATTATTTTTTTTAAAAGTTTTAAACCGTAATTTAAAAATTTAATTTTATCTTCGTATGCTAGACCTCCAAGTATTATTGCAGCACATCCTAAAATTTTGTCATCTACTCCTTTTGATCTCTCTATTTCGTTAATTAAATGATTAATTTGCTTTTTAATTAATTTATCAAATTTTTTTTTATAATCTTCCTCACTATTCTCATATGTTATTTTTGAATTTGAAATCCAAGAAATTATTCTTTTAGATAAAATATCTATTTCCCAGCTTTCATGATTATATCTATAATTTTTATTTATCCAGTTGATTATAACTTTTTGTATTTTATTTTTGGAAGATTTTAGATCTATTGTGAATAACCAAAAAAAACTATGAAGATTTTTAAAATCTTTTCTTCTTAGATTTTGTTCTGACCAGACATCATTTAAAATAAAATTATCTATATTTTTTTTATTTCTTGAATACTTTACAATATATCCAAGCAAACTTATGTTAGGTTTAAATTCTAAATTATTTGAGTTAACTTTAGATATTTTATTATTATATATACTTGAATTAAGATAAAAATTTCTTAAATGTGAAAAAATAAAAAAAAAAAATTGATTAATATAAATTAACGAATTTTTTAATATCATTTTAACCTGTTCTTAACGCATCAATATTTTTTTTTATATTACCATTATTATCTTTAAAAATTGTAGTTCCTGATACCAAAATATTAGCACCAGCGCTTTTAACTTTTTTTGAATTTTCAAAGTTTATTCCCCCATCGACTTCAATATCAAAAGATAATTTTTTTTTATTTTTGATTTCATTTAATTCTTCAATTTTTTTTAAGACTTCTGGCATAAACTCTTGTCCGCCAAAACCAGGATGAACACTCATAACTAATACTAAATTTATTTTATCTAAAAATTTTTCAATAATACTTACGCTAGTATTTGGGTTTAAAGATATGCCAACTTTTTTATTAAGACTTTTGATTAAGTTAATTGTCTCATTTATATTCTCAGTTGCCTCAGGATGAAAAGTAATAATATCTGATCCAGCTTCTGCAAAGTTTTTAATATATTTATGCACAGGTGATATCATTAAATGAACATCAAAAGGTAAATTTGTATGTTGTCTTAAAGATTTTATAACAGGAGGACCTATTGTTAAATTTGGAACAAAATGACCATCCATTACATCAACATGTATCATATCTGCTCCAGCTTCCTCCAATTTTTTAATCTCATTACTTAACTGACTAAAATCAGCAGATAATATTGACGGTGAAATTTTAATTTTTTGCATTGATTACTATATTACTAGTATCAATAAAGTTTTTTAATTTGAATTAGTTTTTACCGAAAATTTGATAAATTTGAATTGCAATTTCACTTTCCAATGGAAAAGATAGCATACCCATGACAGAATAGCCCAGAAGATAAGGAAATAGATAAAATCTAAACATATAAAAGAACCATGCGACATAGAGTGGAACGAGTGGCCTAATAATAAAGGATGGGGTTATTACTTTAAATATATTTATTAATGGATCTGTTAATTTGACAAAAACTTTCATAAAAAAGAAACTCGAATCTTCTCTTTGAAAGATATTCATCGCAACTCTACCAATTAGTGTCCACATAATCACACCCATTACATAATCAATTAAATATACGAGTGGATGAAAGTTTGCAGACATAATTGTGTTTGAAATAAATAAAGGGGCGAATAAATTCGCCCCTTTAAATATAATTATTTAGTGTTGTTTACCAAGTACAGTTTTACCGCTAGGTATACGTACTTCGTCAACCATTCTTTGTGTAGCTGCATCTGGTGCTTTGGTAATTAAACTTACCACAATCATAGATACTAAGCTTACTAATGATCCAACGATACCGAATGTCAATTGAGTAACACCCCAGAATCCTGCTCCTCCATTTCGTACCCAAATTAGATACGCTGTTCCTGAAGCTAGACCTAGAAGCATTCCAGCAACTGCACCCTGTGCATTAGCTCTCTTCCACCATACACCAAGTACAAGTGGGAAGAACAATCCTGACATAGCAAAGTCAAAAGCCCAGATTACCGAACCTAATATACCTTGAATTTCAAGAGCTGCAATTGTTGCTCCGGCAAAACCAATTATTACAAGTAATACCCTTGCAACAATTAATCTCTTCGCAGTTTCTGCTTTAGGGTCAATGATCTTGTAGTACAAGTCATGAGATAAAGCATTTGCAATTGCTAAAACTAATCCATCAGCTGTTGACATGGCAGCAGCCATACCTCCAGCAGCAACTAGTCCTGAGATTACATATGGTAATCCAGCTATTTCTGGTGTTGCTAATACAACGGCTTTACCACCCATGAAAAACTCGTTTAATTCAAGAGTTCCATTTCCGTTAAAGTCGCTAACAAACATTAAATTCGCTTGGTTCCAGTTTTGGTACCAGTCTAATGCTTGAACATCAGCAATCGATTTACCAATAATTCCAGTCGCTAAGTTTGGATCCATTAATGACAGTTTAGATAATGTAGCTAACATCGGTGCTGAAGAATAAAGTAGGAATATAAAGAATAATGACCAACCTACTGATCTTCTAGCTGATTTAACACTTGGAGTAGTAAAGTATCTCATCATAACGTGTGGTAATGAAGCTGTTCCAGCCATCATACAAACCGCTAATGAAATAAATTTCCAAGGTGTTGTGTTTACTTCCGAGTGAGCTTTAGTTATTCCAGCTAAACCTTTTGGCACTGTAGCTAAATCAGCTGCAGAGTTTTTAACTGTTCCTAGACCAAACTGTGACTCTAGTTCAGCTATTCTAGCAACTTCGTCTGCTAACATAAAGTGTGGAAATACACCAGCACCCATTTTATTACTGATCCAGAATACAGGTAACAAGTAAGCAATAATTAATACAATATATTGCGCAACCTGTGTCCAAGTAACCGCTCTCATACCACCTAGTAATGAACACATTAATATACTTAATAGTCCAACGTAAACAGCAATGTTAAATGGAATATCTAATGCAACTGATGCAATAGTTCCCGTCGCATTAATTTGTGCTGTCACGTAAGTGAATGAAGCAACCGTTAGTACCAATACCGCACTTAGTCTCGCTGCATTACCACCATATCTAGTACCAATAAAATCTGGCACTGTATAACAGCCAAACTTTCTTAAGTAAGGTGCTAGTAGTGATGCTACAAGAACGTAACCACCAGTCCATCCAACTAAAAGCGCCATGTAACCATAACCTTTGAAGTAAATTCCTCCAGCCATAGCAACGAATGATGCACCAGACATCCAGTCTGCTGCAGTTGCCATACCGTTAAATACTGTTGGAACTTGTCTTCCAGCTACATAGTAAGCGTCTACTTGAAGTGTACGTGATAGCCAACCAATTAGTGCGTAAATTAAAACTGTAAATGCTACGAAAAATATACCAATTAATTTAGCAGACATTCCAGCTTGTTCAGCTATTGCCATTAAGATTATGAATACAAGGAAACCCCCTGTGTATGTTCCATAAATCTTAGGCAAGTTATCTATAAATTTACCTTTAAACATTAGTCATCCTCTCTTTCAGTAAATCCGAACTCTTCATCTATTTTCTCTTGTCTTCCCGCAAACCAGAAAATCAGTATTACGAAAATCCCAAGCGACCCTTGACATGTCATATAATATGACAATGGATATCCAAGTGGTCTGAAGCTAGATGCTTCCATTTCGGCTCCGAAGAAAAAGATGCCAATTGAGAAAACAAACCAAATTGCTAGTGTAATAAAAAGCAAACCTCTGGTTTTTTCCCAGTGTTGTTGTTGTTTTGACATTTTTTTGCCTCCCTATAGGTTAAAAGATGAAACATTACTCAAAATGAAGTAGATTGGAAGACTTAATATGATCAAAAATAGGGATATTTGGTATATAATACAACCTGAAGTATATAAATGGCTTTAAAATATAAATTCAATCTAAAAGATATAACAGTTGAGGATTTTAAGGTTTATTTTCTCGCCTTGTTCAAAGCAATATTACCCAAAAAAAAAATTAAAAATTTATCAGATCTCCAGTCATTTATTCAAAAGAAGTCAGCATGGGTTTCACAAGTTACTTTGTATAGTTACCTTAAAACAAGAATGGGAACAAAATATGTCCTTCATTTTGATAATGAAGAATTATTATCATCAATAAATAAAGCTAAATGGAATATTTATTCTGTAGCACTTCAGGATTTAACTTTTTTTAGTTTTTCTTATTTAAATGTTTTTTTTAATTATGAGGATATAATTAAATCGAGAGAAATTTTTAACTCAATTTTAGATAATGAAAAAAAAAATGGAATGCCTGAACAAGTTTTTAATGATGCTAAAATATCGTTTGAGGAAAGATTTAAAAAAATTGATTGGAAAAAACATTATAGTTCTCTACCATTCAATGAAAGTGCATTAGCATTATATGAGTGGGCACCAATATCAGATGAACTAAAGACATTAGATAGAAAGATTGTTCTAAACTCAATGATTTTAAAGTGGGATAATATAAAAGAAGAATTTACTAAGTTAATAAGTATTTAAATATTTTTTCTGTCCTTTACTAAACTTTCAACTACGCTTGGGTCCGCTAAAGTTGTAGTATCTCCAAGTTGTTCATGTTCATTTGCAGCAATTTTTCTTAGAATTCTTCTCATAATCTTACCAGACCTAGTTTTAGGTAGGCCAGGTGAAAAATGAATAAGATCTGGAGTTGCAATAGGGCCAATTTGTTTTCTTACCCAAAGTTTTAAATCTCTCTCTAATTCTCCATTCGGATTTTCACCTACATTTAAAGTTACATAACAATAGAGTCCATTGCCTTTAATATCATGTGGATATCCCACAACCGCAGCCTCAGCAACTTTTGGATGTGCAACAAAAGCACTTTCTATTTCTGCAGTTCCTAAATTGTGACCAGAAACAATTATAACGTCATCAACTCTCCCAGTTATCCAATAATATCCATCTTTATCTCTTCTACAACCATCCCCTGTAAAATATTTTCCATCAAATTGTGAGAAGTAAGTATCAATAAATCTATTATGATCACCATAAACAGTTCTCATTTGGCCTGGCCAAGATTGACCAATACATAATCTTCCTTTTGCCTCTCCTTTTAAAACTTTTCCATCTGGGTCAACTATTAATGGTTTAATACCATAAAAAGGTTTAGTTGCCGATCCAGGCTTTAAATCAATAGCACCAGTTTGTGGACTTATTAAAATTCCACCTGTTTCCGTTTGCCACCAGGTATCTACAATCGGACATCTTCCGTCACCAACTGTTTTATAATACCATTGCCAAGCCTCAGGATTAATTGGTTCACCCACTGTACCAAGAAGTTTTAAACTTTTTCTCGATGTTTTTTTAACTGGCCCGTCCCCTTCTCTCATTAATGCTCTAATGGCAGTTGGCGCAGTATAAAAAATATTTACCTTGTATTTATCGATTATTTGCCACCATCTTGAGGTATCAGGATAAGTTGGAATTCCCTCAAACATTATTGTTGTAGCGCCATTTGCTAAAGGTCCATAAATGATATAGCTATGACCCGTTATCCATCCAATATCAGCAGTACACCAATATATATCTTTAGGTTTATAATTAAAAATATATTGATGTGTCATGGAAGCATAAACCATATAACCACCTGTAGTATGTAGAACACCTTTTGGTTTACCAGTAGAACCTGAGGTATATAAAATAAATAGAGGATCTTCAGCATTCATTTCTTCTGGCTCGCAAGTAGTAGAAGCTTTTTTAACAATCTCATGATACCAGACATCTCTACTCTCATCCCAATTAATTCTGTTTCCAGTTCTTTTTACCACTATACATTTTTTTACTCTTGGACAATTCAATAAAGCCTCATCAGTAATTGATTTAAGAGGGATTACTTTGCCACCTCTTAATCCTTCATCAGCTGTAACAATATAATCAGACTTACAATCATTAATTCTTCCTGAAATACTATCTGGAGAAAATCCACCAAATATTATTGAGTGAACTGCTCCAATCCTTGCGCATGCAAGCATCGTATATGCTAGCTCGGGTATCATTGTTAAATAGATAGTTACTCTATCTCCTTTTTCGACTCCCAAATCTTTTAAAGCATTAGCAGTTTTTGAAACTTCATTATTCAGTTGTTTGTAAGATATTTTTTTTTGAACTTTTGGGTCATCACCAACCCATATTATTGCAGTTTTATCTTTATTTTTTTTAAGATGTCGATCTATACAGTTAGCAGACGCATTTAAGGTACCATCATAATACCATTTTATATGAACATCAGTTTTACTATACTTTACATCTTTTATCTTGGTGTACGGTTTTATCCAAGTTATTCTTTTACCTTCTTTTTTCCAAAAATCGTCATTGTGCTTAAGTGAGTCATTATACTTTTTTTCGTATTGTTTTTTGTTTACATATGCTTTTTTGATCCAATCTGATTTAGTTTTAAATATTGGCTCTTGAATGTTGTTTTTAACTTTTACTTTTTTATTTTTAATTAATTTAGATTTCTTTCTTTTTTTAAAGATTTTCTTTTTCTTTTTTTTTGTCTTAAGTTTTTTTGGTCTTCTTGCCATTTTTATAAATTATTTATCTAATATTACTCATCTTATTTAAGATTTTCCAGCTTTTAGTATCTATAGGCATTACTGACAATCTACTTTGTTTGATTAATGCTAAATTTTGAAGATATTTATTTTTTTTGATCATTTCTAAAGATACTGGTTTATTTAAGTATTTTTTAAAGCTTACTTTGATAGCTACAAATTTTTTATTTTTATCACTAGGGTCAACAAAAGATTCTTTGATCACTTCTACTATACCCACTATTTCTTTTCCTATATTTGAATGGTAAAAAAAACAAAGATCACCCTTTTTCATGCTTTTTAAATTTTTTGCAGCTTGGAAATTTCTAACACCATCCCAATTAGCGCCTTTCTTTCCGGCTTTCATTTGTTGATCTATAGACCAAACGTCTGGTTCTGATTTTAATAACCAATACTGCATTTAATTGTTTATCCTTTGTTTATATTGCCTATTAAATCTATCTCTTGTCAAAAAAATTGATCCAACTTTTATTTTTGTGTCCAAAATTAAACGTATCAGAATGAAATATTTCAGCTAATATCTCTACAGAATCAATTAATCTTGGTCCGGGTCTATTAAAATATTGATTACCATCAGCCACATAAAAATTTTTATTTTTAAAAGCTTTTAATTTTTCCCAATCATTATTTTTGTTAAGTAATTTTTTTACCTCATCGTTTGTTTTATTTAGATTGTATCCACAAGGTATAAAAACTATGAAGTCAGGATCTTGATTTTGTATATCTTCAAATTTTATCCAATGTGAGTCTACTCCAATTTTCCCCAAAATATCTTCACCTCCTGCTATATTGGTCATTTCTGGAATCCAATTTCCAGCAGCCATTAGTGGATCTATCCACTCCACACATAAAATTTTAGGTTTTTTTATTTTTTGTGTTTTTTTTTTTATATCATCTAATCTAATTTCTAAATTATTTATTAGTTGATTGTTATGATCATTATCAATGTTTAAGCTTTTAGCTACTCGTCTTATGTCGTCGAAGACTTCTTGTATTTTGTTAGGTTGCAAAGAAATTATTTTAGTATTTTTTCCTAAATGCTCTTTAGTAATATTTTCTACTTCTGAAAAACTTACCGCGCAAACCTCACAGTGAGACTGGGTTACAATAAAATCTGGATTTAACTTCTTCAACTCATCTACATGAACTTTGTAAACTGATAAAGATTTTTCTAAAATTACTTCTATTTGTTTATGAATTTCACCACTGGTGCCTTCAACATTAATTTTAGGCTCGGTAAGTTTTATAATTTTAGATAAATCATCTGGAAAATCACATTCATGAGATCTTCCTATAATAGATTTTTTTTGACCTAAAAAAGCAACTATTTCAGTTGCGCTTGGTATTAGAGTGACTATTTTCATAAATATATTTTAAATTATTAAAGTTTTAACCCAACCTTTTTTTGTTGTTTAATTGACCAAACATCAGGTTCAGATTTTAACAACCAGTATCGCATCTATTTGTTTGTCCAATATTTATGAAACTTATTAAAATTCATAGCTTTATTTTCCCGCGACAACCATACCTTCTATTAACATCGTCGGAGCATTCGTAGAGTATTTAAACTCAAGATCATCTGCTAGAGTTATGTTCTTAAATATATCCTTAAAATTTCCAGCTATTGTAATTTCACTAACAGGATACTTAAATATTCCATCCTCAACCATAAACCCGTTGGCTCCAACTGAATAATCTCCTGTAACTAGATTACTTCCATGACCAATGGTTTCTGTAATGTAAAGAGTTCTTGTATTTAATTTTAAAAGATCTTTATACGAGATAGACCCTTTTTCAAAAAACAGATTACTTGTTCCACCTCCTCTACCATTTGACTTAAGATTTAATTTTTTCCCATTATAAGTATCAACTAAATAATGTTTTAAAACACCTTGATCTACCAATTTTAATTCATCAGTTTTTACGCCTTCGGAGTCAAAATATCTTGAACCTAACCCTTTAATTATATCAGGCTTATCGTAAATATTTATTTTAGTTGAAAATATTTCTTCATTTATCTTATCTTTTAAAAATGAAGTGCCTCTAGCTATTGACGATGCAGATATTGCACTTGCAAAGGTACTTAATATTCCTTTCGAAATTCTTCTATCAAAAACAATACTTATTTTTTCACTTTCTATTTTTTGAGGATTTAATTTTTGAATTGTTTTTTTTGCTGCTAATGATCCAATTTGATTTGGTCTAAGCATATCATGCAAATGACACGTACTCGTGAACTCATAATCTCTTTCCATATTATCATTTGAGTCTTTTGCTATAGCAACACATGATGCAGAAAAAGAAGAGGATTTATATCCATTTAAAAAACCATCACTGCTTGCTAATATAAAATTTGATTTAGTCTCTGAAAAACCAGTCTCTGTATTAATAATTTCTTTCTTTTCAAGAGCAACTTCTTCAACTTCTTTTAAATACTCAATTTTTTTATTATTCTCAATATGATCATCATCATATAAATCTAAATCTTTAATATTTGTTGCTAACAAATCTTGATCTGGCAAAGAATTAAATTCATCCGCTGGTGTAATTTTTGTTGTTTCAATGCATCTCTCTATTAAAGTTTTTATATTATTCTTATTAAGATTTGATGATGTGATACCAGATTTCTTTTTACCGATATAAGTTTCTAAACCAATTCTTAAACTATCTGATCTGTCAGACTCATCTAGTTTTCTATTTCTAAAATTAACTGTTTCTGAAATTGAATGTCCTACTACTGCAGTGGCATCTGTTGCACCCAGTTTTTTTGCTAAATCTATACAAAAAGATGCTGTTTTTTTCAAATAATCTTGATCTTTAACCATATGATTTATAATTGAGTTCCACCAACAGTCATCTTATCTATCAGAATCGAAGGCTGGGCTACTCCTACAGGAACTCCTTGTCCTGCTTTTCCACAAGTTCCAATACCTGGATCAAGCATCATATTATTACCAACCAATGAAACTTCTTTTAAAATTGATGGACCATCTCCAATTAAGGTTGCCCCCTTAATAGGAGATCCTATTTTACCGTTTATAATCTCGTAAGCTTCTGTACAATTAAATACAAACTTTCCAGAAGTAATGTCAACCTGACCACCACCGAAACTCACTGCAAAGATTCCCTTGTCTACCGACTTAATCATTTCTTCTTGAGAGTATTTTCCATTTAGCATCATTGTGTTTCTCATTCTTGGAAGAACAATATGTTTGTAGCTTTCTCTTCTTCCACTTCCTGTAGATCTAGTATTCATTAATCTTGCATTGAGACGATCTTGCATAAAATTTTTTAGTATACCATTTTCAATTAAGACTGTTTTTTCTGTTGGAGTTCCCTCATCATCAATTGTTAAACTACCTCTCCTATTGTGTAGAGTTCCATCATCAACAATTGTAACACCTTCACTTGCAATTCTCTGACCCATAAGATTATGAAATGCAGAAGTTTTTTTTCTATTAAAATCTCCTTCTAGACCATGTCCTATAGCCTCATGAATAAGTATTGCTGGCCACCCAGGTCCTAAAACTACTTTCATCTCTCCAGCTGGAGCAGGTTTACTATCTAAATTTACTGAAGCAATTCTCAATGCTTCGTCGCAAACTTTTTTCCAATTATCATCTTTTAGATATTCGTCATACGATTGTCTCCCACCAATTCCGTAAACCCCTGTTTCTTTTTTTCCATTTTTTTCGAGCATTACAGAAACATTAAAACGAATTAAAGGCCTAACATCTGTCAGTACTTCACCACCTGATCTAATTATTTCTATACACTTATGTTCTCCAGAAAAACTGGCAGTTACTTGATGAACAATCCCACTTTTTGCTCTTGTATAATTATTAACTTCTTTTAAGAGATCTAATTTTGATTGAAGTGATTTTTCTTCCATGGGATTAATATTTTTATAAAATTGTTCATTTGTTTTGGGTATTTTATAATTATAAACACCTTTCTTCGATTTCAAAGTTGAGCTTAAACTATCGGCTGATTGTTTTAATGAATTTTTTGAAATTTCATTTGAATGAGAGTAAGCAACAACTTCACCTGTCACAGCTCTTAAGCCATAACCTAAATCAGAATTATAAGTAGAGTTTTTAATTTTACCATCATCTAACACAATAGTTTCACTCTTTGAATTCTCTAAATAAAGCTCACCATCGTCACATTTATTTAGTGTTTCAGAAACAATTTTTTCTGCATCATTTTTTGATAAGTCCGTTTTGTTAAAAAAATCAGTCATAATTTATTGTAAATTTTAAATAATCTTATCATAAGAAATAAACCCTTACTACGCGACGTACTATACATTGAACGCTAATAACTGTTGTCAGTCGTACTTTATGAATAAAAAAATAAAGTAAAAGTTAGTGGAAGTCTGTAGGGGTCTATCGAAGCATAAGAAGCGTTGGTTTAAGTAACCAGTAGTGCATATATTTTTTCCAAT
The DNA here is from genome assembly GCA_902515185.1 of uncultured Pelagibacteraceae bacterium. GTDB lineage: Bacteria > Pseudomonadota > Alphaproteobacteria > Pelagibacterales > Pelagibacteraceae > Pelagibacter. Next base: position 74,683 of record CABXTN010000003.1, read on the forward strand.
TTAATATTTTTTTTGTTAATATTTACTTATGTTCAAGTTTATATTCTTATTAATTTTTTTTCTAACTAAATTTTCCTATTCATATTCTAATAGCTGGTTTACTAGTGCCGCAGATTACGATTCCTCAAAATATTCCAATCTTAATTACATTACAAAGGATAACATAAAAAATCTTGATACTGCCTGGGTTTATAACAATGGACATGTTTCTGATAGAACTAAATCAATAAGCAACAATCAATCAACACCAATTTTTACTGGAAATAGCCTTATAGTTACTAGTTTAGATAATTTTGTTATTGCTCTAAATCCAGAAAACGGAAAAGAGAAATGGAGAATAAAATTAAAAAGCCCAACTGCCAAAAGGGGAATGACTTTTTTTGATGGAAACATTTTTGTTCCAAGTTTAGAAGGTGTTTTTGTTATAAATGAGCATAGTGGAATTCTTAATAATACATTTGGAAAATTTGGTTTAATCGGAACTGGAGATAAAGAGATTTCATTAGTTCCACCAATAGTATTCAAAGATAAAATTTATATTATTTACAAAACATTTTTATCGAGTCACGAATTGCCATCAGGAAAATTAAATTGGAAATTAGATTTGAATAGAGCTAGAGTATGGTCAGGTATTTCTTTCGATAAAGAAACGGAGTCGTTAGTTTTTGTCACAAGTAATCTAGTTAATCTTTTAGGTAACACTAAAATTCAAAATGATTTTTCAAATAGTGTTATAGTTGTTGATTCTCTTACAGGTAAATTAAGATGCAAATTTAAAGATACAATACATGATCATTGGGATCTTGATATGGTTGGTAATCCAATTTTACTTAAGAAAAAGAATCAAACCGAAAAACTTGCTTATGCCTTTTCTAAAACTGGTAATACATTTGTTATAGAATTAAAAAGTTGTAAATTAAAAAATTCAGATTCTATTAAAAAAATTAAAACTTCTAATGAATCTGCTATTAAAGGTGAAATATATTCTGATTATCAGATAGAAGTATCAAATCCTGTAAATTTAATGAATCTGAAATATAATCTAGAGGAATATTTAAGCTATATTTCAAAAGATAAAATTAATTTAGAATACGTGAAACATAGGACGAGAAACACTAAATCGGATTCTAGTTATATTCCTCTTTCCTTAAACTATGATGTTATAATGTTGGGTTTACATGGTGGGCCAGAGTGGCCTGGTGGAACCCATGACAAGCTTAATAATCAAATTGTAATACCAACCAATCACTATCCATGGATAGTTCGCATATATTATAATTGTTGTAGTAAAAAAAAAGTCTCAGAAGTTAAAAGAAAATTTGATTTATCTTTAAGAAATCTTACTAATTTAAAAGGGTTTTATACCTACCAGAAAAAATGCAAGTCATGTCATGGTAAAAGAAAAAATGGTTTTTATGAACCAGAATTTACAGGCGATAAGTATATCCCATCTTTAAATGGAATTAGCACATTAAAAAAGTTTGAGTCTTTAAAAGATGTAAATAGTTTTAATTATGCTCATAAGTATTCCTCAAAAATAAAAATTAATGAAAGTGAGTTAAATTCACTTAGAAAATATTTCACTAAAAGAGACAATTATCTTTTGGAGAATGATGTTTATAGAATTGATGGTAGATGGCAATTACTATTAGATAAAAATGGTAATTTTGCATCAATACCGCCACATGGAAAAATTACTGCCTTTTCAATAATCAACGGAAAAAAAAATTGGCAGATTCCTTTTGGACAGAAGAAATACAAAGATAATAAAATTATAAATGGTGACATGAATTTTGGAGGCTTACTTTCTACTAAAGGTAATTTAATTTTTGCAACTGGTACTACTGATAAAAAAGTAGTTGCAATTGACGCTTTAAATGGAAAAAAATTATGGAATAAACAAATAGAATTTGCTGGATCATCTCCACCTATGACGTATTATTACAAGGGAGAGCAGTACATAATTATAAATTCAAGTGGTGGAAGATATTATGGTTATGAGAATAAATTAGGCGATGCAATATATGCTTTTAAGCTTTTATAAACAGATAGGTAAAACAATTGAAATCTGACTTGAATGAAATAATTAAACTTTTTCAAGAAGGCAAAATAGAAGAGTCAAAAATTAGATGTGAAAAAATAATTCAGAAAGAAATTGATAATTCTGAAGTATTTAATGTCTACTCATTTATTTTATTTCACCAAGGAAAATTTGAAGATGCATTAAAAAATTGGCAATTGGCAATAAAAATTAATCCAAACTATATTGAAGCATATAATGGCATGGGAAATGCTTATAAAAAATTGAATGATTTAAATAAGGCAATAGTAAATTTTAAAAAAGCAATAGAAATTAATCCAAACTACTTAGAGGCAAGATTGAATTTATCAAATGTTTTGATGCAATCAGAGTCTTTTGAAGATGCATTAAAAACATTTAATGAAGTTATTAAAATTGACGCTAATAATATTAATGCTTATTACGGAAAAGCCCTAACTCTTCAAAAGTTACTAAAACATAAAGAGGCCATCGAAACTTTTGAAAAGGCGTTAGGTATTAATAAAAATTTTTCTCCAATCTATAATGATATAGGAGTAAGCCATTTGGAATTAAAGAATTGGGAAGAGGCGGCCAATTACTTTGTAAAGACACTTGATTTAGACTCTAAAAATAAAAATGCATTTATAAATTTAGTAAATCTTTTAACTTTTTATAGACCAAAAAAAATTATTTCTAATTCTATTATTAAAACAAATGAATTATTAGCTAAAAATACTTTTAAATTTCATTTAAATAAAAGAATAACAGATGAGGAAATAATAAATTTCTTTTCAAAAATACATATGATTTTAGAAGAAAATTTTGGTGATAGTAATTTTGAAAATGAACAAATCTTTCGAAGAAATCAACTGGATTTAAATTGTGATAGACATTTTAAAGTATTTTATAAATTTAATATAATACCCAAATATTGTTTTGGCTGTTATAAGATTGTGATAAGCCCAAAAAATATAATTGAATTACTCAAGACCTATATTGTATTTGATAATCTTAAGCTTAAAAAAAATAATATAAGAAAATGTATTATTGAATTAAGACCAAATACCGAAGGTGTTTATAAAGGACTTGTATATTGTTCAGGGTTAGATGAGGCAAAAGAAATTTACAGTTATATATTGCCTATATTTAAAAAGTCTATAGATGAAAGTTTATCGATTATAATTAAAAGAGGTTGCACAGAATTTGCACAATCGTATCCAGAATACAAAGAAATTGATAGTTTGATGAACTATGATCCTAAATGGGAAGAAAAAGAGAAATTAATAGATAAAGAAAATAAAAAATTTAATAAAAATAGTAGAACAATTTTAGAAAACTCTATTTCCGGTATTAATATCAGCGATGCACTTATTATAAAGAATTGGCTAATTTATTCTAAAAAAATAAGCGATGAAAGTTTTAAAAAATTTAAAGTAAATATAGATGATACTGAATACATGAAACAAAAACTTTTAAGTCAGATTGACTATAGGAAAAAAGAATTTCAAAGATTAAACTAAAAAAATACTATTGATTTATAATTTTACTCCAGCTCCTTTTAAAAAAATAGCTTTCTTATCTAGAGGCCATCTTGGTTTAGCTGGATAATTTAGTTTATCAAACTTTTTTATTTTAAATTTTTCAAGTCCAACTATAGCTATCATGGCCGCATTATCCCCACACAAGTATTGAGGAGGAAATATTGGTTTAAAATTATTTTCAAGACTTACATCGTTCAAAACTTTTCTTATACATTTATTTGCCGCTACACCTCCAGCAATTACAAAAACTTTATCTAATTTTTTTTTATTTACTTTAATAAATTCTTTAAATGCAATTTTAGTTTTTACATATAAGATTTCTTTAATAGTTTCTTGAAAAGATGCAGCTAAATCGTATTTATCTTGTTTATTTTTAATTGTTTTTGAGATTTTTAGAACTGCTGTTTTCAAACCTGCAAAAGAAACATTACACCCGCCTTTATTTAATATTGGCCTTGGTAAATCAAATCTACTTGGATTTCCCTTTTCTGCAAATTTTTCTAAATATGGTCCACCAGGAAATTCTATACCAATCATTTTTGCAGTTTTATCGAATGCTTCACCTAGTGCATCATCTATTGTTGTACCAAGTCTTTGATAATTACCTAATTTTTTTACATTTAAAAATTGAGTATGACCTCCTGAAATTAAAAGTAGTAAATATGGATAATTTAAATCTGTTACTAATTTTGGACTTAAGGCATGACCTTCTAGATGATTTACAGCTATAAGAGGTTTATCTAAACTTAAAGCTAGTGATTTTGCAAAGTTCAAACCTACAGACAAGCATACGATTAGTCCAGGTCCAGCGGTAACGGCTATGGCATCTAGATCTGAAAATTTTTTACCACTATCATAAACAGCTTTTTGTACAATTAAGTCAATTTTTTCAATATGTGATCTTGCAGCTAATTCTGGTACAACACCACCAAATTCCTTATGAACATCTATTTGGCTAGATACTATATTTGATAAAATAGTCGGTCTCGAACTATCATTTTCTTGAATAATTGCTGCTGCAGTCTCATCGCAACTAGTTTCAATACCTAAAATTAAAGCATTTTTTTTCATTATTTTTTTTTAATGATAATACAATTCAGATATAAAATTTCAGTATAAAATATTTAATGAATAAAAAAAAAATTATTATTGGAACACGAGGTAGCAAATTAGCGCTAATTTACGCTGAAATTGCAAAGAAAAAATTATTAAAACTTAAAAATAAATTTAATTTTGGAGAAATATTAATCCAAAAAATTAAAACTGATGGAGATTTAATACAAGATATAAGATTATCAGACACAGGTGGCAAAGGCTTGTTTTCAAAAAAAATTGAAGATCAGTTGAAAGAAAATAAAATTGATATAGCCGTTCATGCTTTAAAAGATATGCCTTCAGCAGAAACAGATGGTTTATTAACTGAATGCTTTTTAGAAAGAAATGACCCAAGGGAAGCTCTCATAAGCAAAAATAAAATAACGCTTAATAAATTAGAAAAAGGGTCTGTTATTGGAACATCTTCGTATAGAAGAGAATTTCAACTGAAGAGAAGAAATAGTAAACTAAATTTTAAACTTATACGAGGGAATATTGATACTAGATTAAAAAAAGTAAATAGTGGCTTATACGATGCTATTATATTATCGTTAACTGGTTTAAAATTTTTAAATTTAGAAAAATATATTTCTCAGATATTTTCTACCTCTGAAATTATTCCAAGTATCGGCCAGGGTGTTATTGCTCTGCAGTGTCGTAATGACGATTTGGAAATAAAAAAAATTTTAAAAAATGTCAACCATGATAAAACAAAATATTGTGTTGATACTGAGCGAAATATTTTGAAAATTTTAGAGGGAGACTGTGACACAGCTATTGGCGCATATGCACAAATAGTTGACAATCATATTTCTGTAGAAGCAGAACTTTTTTCGCTAGACGGAAAAGAAAGATTTTATATTAAATCTTCCAAAGAGTTGCAGTTTGCATCTCAGCTTGGGAAAGAAATTGGAAAAATATTAAAGAAAAAATCTAATAACACTTATAAAAAATAGTATGCATATTTTGTTTACAAGACCTTTTGAAGATAGCAAAGAGCTAATATTAAAGTTTAAAACTTTGGGTCATATGGTTTCAAGTATACCTGTCATATCAATTAAAAAGAAACTATATTCACAATTAGATTATTCATCTTTCAATGGAATAATATTTACAAGTTCAAATGCTATTAAGTTTTTAGATTTAAAACTTTTAAATAAAAAAATTAAATGTTTTTGTGTTGGAAATTTTACAGAACAGGCAGCAAAAAATAAAGGTTTTCAAAATATTTATTCAGCTGAAGGAAATGTAAATAATTTAAAAGAAATAATTTTACAAAATTTTAAACCTACGGATGGAAAATTACTTTATGTTAGTGGAGAAATTATAACATCTGATTTGGATAAATACTTAATTTCTGAAGGCTTGAAAATTGAAAGAGTTATAAATTATTCATCAAATCCAATTGAAAAATATGATGAAAATCTAATTAATGATTTAAAAAATAATATTCCTGATATTGTTTACATATATTCACAAAATAGCGCGATAAGCTTTAAAAGCTTAATTACAAACTTCAACTTGCAAAATCATTGGATGAACACTAATTTGATGTGTATTAGTGAAAAAACTTCTTCGGTTTTAAATGATATTAAATGGAAAAAAATTTTTTTATTCAATCCTGGAGAAGAAGAATATTTATTATATAAAGTTTGACTATGGAATTAATAAACAATTTTAATGAGCTTTTTTTATCTGTTTGGGATAGAGGTATCCTAGGGATAGATATTTTTGAAATATTAATTGGTCTTGGGATATTTCTAATTTTTTTAATATTTAGAGGCTTGATAAGTAAACTAATTATAAAAAAATTAGAAATTATCTCCAAAAGAACAACCAATCAGCTTGATGATACTTTTGTAAAATCAATGATTGGTCCCGCAAGATTTTTGCCAATAGTCTTGGGTTTTTTTATTGCCAGTTATTATATGTCTTTTGAAGAACACAGCAGGGCTTTTGTTGAAAATATTAATAGAACTCTAATTACAATTTTATTATTCTGGATTATCCATCAGATTATAGAACCTATCTCATATATATTAAGTGGATTAGGAAAAATCCTAACCAGAGAATTAATTGGGTGGATAATTAAATCACTTAAAATTCTAATTTTTATACTCGGTTCAGCAGCAGTTTTAGAACTATGGGGAATTAAAATTGGTCCAATCATTGCTGGACTTGGATTATTTGGTGTTGCAGTTGCATTAGGTGCTCAAGATTTATTTAAAAATTTAATTTCAGGCATTTTGGTTTTAGTGGAAAAAAGATTTAAGATGGGTGATTGGATATTAGTAGAAGGAATAATTGAAGGTATAGTTGAGAGAATAGGTTTTAGATCAACAACTATAAGAAAGTTTGATAAATCATTAGCAATAATACCAAACTTTCAATTTGCTGAAAATGCAGTAATTAATGTAAGCCAAACCACAAATTGGATTATAAGTTGGGTGATAACTTTACAATACGATACAACAGTTGATCAGCTCAAAACTATAAGAGATCAAATTGAAATTTATATAAAGTCACATGAAGATTTTAACTCAAAAATTGGTTATGCAGTTCGAGTTGATAAGTTTTCAGACAGTTCAATAGATATGTATGTGAGATGTTTTACTAATTCCGAAAGTTGGGAAAATTGGTTAGAAGTTAAAGAAAGATTAGCAATTGAAATAAAACAAATAGTTGAAAAAAATGGAGCATCTTTTGCTTTTCCAAGTCAGTCAATATATGTTGAAAAAAAATGATCGCTATATTTTACTTAGTACTTCAAATTTTGAAGCTTTATTCGTATGTCGTAATTGCTAATGTCGTGGTAAGTTGGTTAGTTGCTTTTAATGTGTTGAATACTTCTAACAGATTTGTTTACTCAATCTTAGATTTTTCATATAGATTAACAGATCCTATTTTGAATAGGATAAGACGTTTTTTACCAAATCTTGGAGCATTTGATATATCACCTATAATCCTTCTTTTATTGATATGGTTCATAGAAATGTGTATGAAGATTTATATAGCACCAATGTTATTTAATTAATTCATGATTTTAATTGACGGAAAAAAAGCAGCTGCTGAACTTAGAGAGGAACTTAAACTTGAGGTCTCTGAGCTAAAAAAAATATATAATAAAGTTCCTGGTCTTACCGTAATATTAATTGGAGATTTAACCCCAAGTCAAATTTATGTCAGAAATAAAGAAAAGTCGGCAAACGAAGTTGGTTTGAAATCTGAAGTAATAAAATATCCAGACTCTGTAGAGGAAAAGACAGTTTTAGACAAAATATCAGAATTAAATAATGATAGTACAGTATCTGGTATTCTTGTTCAGTTACCTTTGCCAAAACATATTGATAAGCAAAAAGTTATAGAAACAATATCGCCAGAAAAAGATGTTGATGGTTTCCATCCTATGAACGTTGGTAACTTATCTTCAGGATATGAAAGTTCAGTACCATGCACACCACTTGGTTGTTATTTATTAATAAAAAAAATTGAACCCAATCTTTCAGGAAAGAAAGCAGTGGTAATTGGAAGATCAAATTTAAATGGAAAGCCAATGACTCAATTATTATTAAAAGAAAATTGCACTGTAACAATAACTCACTCCAAAACTAAAGATTTAAAAGGTGAATGTCTTAAAGGAGATATAATTGTTGCAGCGGTTGGTATTCCAGAATTGGTTAAAGCAGACTGGGTTAAGAATGATGCAATTGTAATAGATGTAGGAATTAATAAAACAGAAAAAGGTATAGTAGGCGATGTTGCTTATAACGAAGTTTCCAAGGTTGCTAAAGCATTAACTCCTGTGCCTGGTGGGGTTGGCCCTATGACAATTGCTTGTTTAATTAAAAACACCATTGAGTGTTTCAAAAGATCTCAAAAATAATTATAATAACAAAAACTAAGAGAGCTTAGACCTACCACCATCAACAGCAATAATTTGACCAGTAACCCAAGAGCTTTCTTCAGTCAGCAAAAATTTTGCTAGTGCTGCTGAATCTTTACCTTCACCAAGTCTTTTCAATGGATGCGCTTTAGCTATGCCTTCAGCAAGTGCTTTATTTTTCAACATAGGTTTAGCAATCTTTGAATTTGTTAAACTTGGTGCAACACAATTAACTCTAATATTTGGTGCAAATTCTGCAGCAAGTGAAACTGTTAAACCTTCCACAGCAGCTTTTGCTGATGCGATTATCGAATGATTAGTAAAACCTCTTTGTGCAGCAACTGTAGAAAACAAAACAACGGATCCCTTATTTTTTTTTAAACTTTCTTGAAACCCCTTAATAACATCAACTGCAGAGTAAAGATTTAGTTTCATACACTTATTAAAATCTTGCTCAGTTACCATTCTAATTGGCTTAAGGTCTATTGATCCAACGCAATATGCAATTCCACAAATTTCATTTACATCTTTATTAACTTTTTCTACAAAACCATCTTTTAGAACATCTGCAACTGTATAATTATAGTTAAGTTTATTTGATATAATTTTTACTTCTTCCTCATTTCTTGCAACTAAGTGAACATTTAAAATGCCTGCATTTTTCAATTGTTCTGCTAAACTAGATCCAATTGAACCTGTGGCACCAAATATCAAAAACTTTCCTGACATAAATAATTTTTACGTTATAGTTATATTATGAAGTTATTTTTTATACTTGGAAATCAGTTATTTCCACCTAAATATTTAGACCGCTTCAAAAATGATCACCTATTTTTTATGTCTGAAGACCATAAATTATGTACATATGAAAAGCACCATAAATTAAAAATTTTGTTGTTTTTGTCTGCAATGAGATCCCATTTAGACCATTTGAAAAAAAATAGATTTAAAGTTGAATACTCTAAAATTGACTCAAATGATTTTAAAAAAGATTACTTAGAGAAAGTTAAAAAAGTAATAAAATTAAAAAAAATAAGAGAAATTACGAGTTTCGAAATTGAAGATAAATTTTTTGAAAAAAAAGTTCAAAACTTTGTAAAAAAAAATGATCTTATTTGGAACAAAATTAAATCACCAATGTTTTTAAATTCCAGAGAAGAGTTTAATAATTATTTATCAAAAAATAAAAGACCTTTTATGGCAACTTTTTATAAAGGTACCCGACAAAAATTAAGTATATTAATGACGAAAGATGGGAATCCTGAGGGTGGTAAATGGAGTTTTGATGAAGATAATAGAAAGAAACTTCCCAAAAATACAAAAGTTCCAAGATTTCCAAATATTAATGAAACAAAACACACTAAAAATTTAAAACCTATTATTGAAAAAATATTTAAAGATCACCCAGGAAGCACAAAAAATTTTTGGTTTGCTACAGAATATAATGATGTTGTGAAACTTTTAAATTTTTTCTTAAAAGAAAAATCAAATCTGTTTGGTGATTATGAAGATGCGGTTGATCAAGAAAATAATATTTTATTTCATAGTGCGTTAAGTCCATACATCAATCTAGGTCTTATAACTCCTGAATATATTATTTCTAAAACTTTAGAATTTCATAAAAAAAATAAAATTAGACTGAATTCTTTAGAAGGCTATATAAGACAAGTTATTGGATGGAGAGAATTTATGCGCGGTGTTTATCAAAAGTATAGCAATGAAATGGAATCGAGAAATTTTTTTAAACAAAACAGAAAAATGAAAGACTCATGGTACGAAGGAACAACCGGTTTGCCCCCCTTAGATTATGCAATTAAAAATGCTTTAAATCATGGTTGGTCGCATCACATTGAAAGGTTAATGATACTTTCAAATATTATGAACTTATGTGAGCTCAATCCTAAAATTGTTTACAAATGGTTTATGGAAATGTTTGTAGACTCGTCTGATTGGGTAATGGTGCCAAATGTTTATGGTATGGGTTTGTTTAGTGATGGAGGTATATTTGCAACCAAACCTTATATATGTGGATCTAGTTATTTTATGAAAATGATGGATTTTAAAAAAGGGGAGTGGTGTAATATAATGGATGGATTGTATTGGAGATTTATAAACAAAAATAGAACTTTCTTTTTAAAAAATCCAAGACTGTCAATGATGGTAAGAATTTTTGACAAAATGAAACCTGAGAGAAAAAAAATAATATTGTCAGAGGCTGAAAAATTTATTAATAAAAATACATATGGCAATTAAAGTTTTTTTTAACAATTCCTGCAATATTTGTAGATTAGAGATAAATCACTACAAGAAGATTGCTGATAGTAATTTAGAATGGGTTGACATAACAAATAACAATGAAGCTTTGAAATTAACTTCAAAATCACAGGCAGAATTATTAAGAAGACTTCATGTAATCGAGGATGGAAAGGTGATAGGCGGTGCTAAAGCTTTTGTAATAATATGGTCAAAAATTCCTAAATATAATTTTCTTGCAAAAATATTTTCAATTAAGCCTTTATTTGTTTTATTCCATTATGCCTATGAAGTAATTGCTTATTTCTTATTTTTAAAAAATAAACACCAACTAAAGTGAAAAAACAAAATTTACCCTCTAAAACTTGTTTAATTTGTAAAAGACCTTTTGTTTGGAGAAAAAAATGGAGATTAAATTGGGACCGGGTAAAGTATTGCTCAAAAAAATGCTCTTCTAAATAAATTCTTGAACTATTTTTGGAATATAATTTTTAAAATTGAAAAAACCTTTATTACAATATTTCCAAGAATACTGATCAATTTTTCTATATAAAAATGAAATATTTTTTAATTTTTTTGAATTTATAAAATCAAGATTTTCACCAACTGAAGGATATAAACATAATAAATTATCCTTCATAGTTTCTAGGTCTTTAATATCAATTATTTCGCAATCAATTGATTTTTCTAAAAGTCTCTTTTTTTGATCCTCAAATAAATTTTCTTTAAACTGAATATTTTTTTGATTTAATTTTATTTTTCTATTTGCATTTTTATTTAATACTAAAAAAATTTTATTAAATTTGTTATCCTTAAAATCAGAAGTTTCAAATGAAAGATTGTTATCAAAAATAATCAGGTTTTTATTTTCAATATCTCGTCTATTTTCAAAGTTTTTTGTTTCTATAGAATAAGTTCTACTATCAAATATTGTCTGAGCATCCTCATTTAGTTTTATATTTTGAAATCTGTTGTCACTAAACAATTTTATATTCCATTCTTTAGCAATATAGTTTTTTCCTTTTGTTTGTACCCCTGCCACCCATCTCCAACCTAAAGTGTTAGAGGCAGCATCACCATCAAGCAAATGTTGTAAAAAAAATTCTGCACCTAATTGCCAAGGTAATTTAAGTGTAAAAATCCAAATACTAGCAAACCACATTCTAGTATGGTTATGTAAATAATTATTTTCTTTAAGTTCTTTTACCCATTCGTCAAAGCATTTCAAATTAGTATTTCCGTTAATTGCATTTTTGTAATTCTGATTATTTGTATAATTTTTTCTAATTTTTTCTAAATCGGATAAATAGTCTTTCCATACTGTGGGTCTTAATTCCAGCCATCCTTTCCAATAAACTCTCCACAGAACTTCTTGAATAAATTTTTCATTTTTAGTGAAAGAAAATTTTTTAAGAGACTTATCTATGACTTCTGTTTCATTAATAATTCCGTGTGAAATATACGGAGATAGACATGATATGTTATTCCTTTTTTTAGAGCCATAGTCAAAATTCCTAAGCTTTGCATATTGATTAAGATTATTTTCAACAAACCTATCTAATCGTTCAATGGCTGCAGACCTACTTGGCAAAAAGTTCATTAACGATTATTTTAGTTTTTTTTTGTGAAAATTTATAAATCTTTCAACATTTGATTTATTAAATGATTTATTTTCTTCGAAAGATACCTTTTTCATAGAGTAAGCATTACTTTTTGTAACTCTTGAATGAATTATAACATTACCTTTATAAAGTTTTAATTTTATTGATCCGTTAACTTTATTTCTTTTTGCATCTACAATTTTTTGAATTTTTAATCTTTCCTTTGAATACCAATAACCGTTATAAATTAATTCAGCATATCTTGGCATTACCCTATCTTTTTTATGCATCGTCTCTTTGTCTAATGTTATTGACTCAATAGCTCTATGTGCTTGAATCAGTAATGTACCTCCAGGAGTTTCATAAACACCCCTAGATTTTATTCCAAGAAATCTATTTTCAACTAAATCAACTCTACCAATTCCGTTTTTACCAGCTATTTGATTTAATTTTTCTAAAAGTTTTGCAGGATTTAATTTTTTCCCATTTACACTTATTGGATCTCCATTGCTAAATCCAATTGTTATATAGGTTGATTTGTTAGGTGATTTCTCAGGAGATGTAGTTCTTTGAAATATGAAATCTGGTGCCGAATTTTTTGGATTTTCTAATGCCTTACCTTCTGTAGATGTATGCAATAAATTATCATCTACTGAAAAAGGTGGTGCACCTTTTTTATCTTTAGGTATTGGTATATTATGTTTTTTTGCGTAATTAATTAAATCAGTTCTAGATTTAAGTTTCCAAATTCTCCAAGGAGCAATAATTTTTATTTTTGAGTCAAAGTAATGATAACCAAGCTCAAATCTTACTTGATCATTACCTTTGCCTGTAGATCCATGAGAAACTGCATAAGCTTTATATTTTTTTGCAATTTTTATTTGATCTTTAGCAATTAAGGGTCGAGCTATGGATGTGCCAAGTAAATAGACACCTTCGTAGATTGCATGACCTCTGATCATAGGGAAAACATAATCTTTAACAAATATATTTTTTAGATCATTTATTATTATATTTTTTACACCCAGCTTCTTTGCGTTAATTATAATTTTTTTCTTATCTATTTTTTGTCCAATGTCTGCAGTATATGCTATTATTTCGGCATCATAATTTTCTTGAAGCCACTTAAGTATTATCGATGTATCTAAACCGCCAGAGTACGCGAGTACAATTTTTCTTTTTTTCATTATTTATTTAACTACAGCTTTTTTTTGCTTCGTTATAAGCTTTTGTAAAACCTAAAAGTGAATAGTGATCAATTGTTTGTGATCCCGATGAATTATATCCTGATATCATAATTCTTGAGCCTTTTTTCATAGTTCTAATCATTTTTTTCTCAATCTTATTATCGGCAATCCATGCAAAATTTTGCTGCGCGATATCAAAATTGTATTTGTTTTTCCCAGACTTAGCCGTAATTGAATTTTGCTTATTAAATTCATAACCAGGTGTGATACTAATTTCGTCTTTAATTTTTTCGCTTGGTCTAAAAGTTACAAATAATCTAGCATCTCTTTTGTTTGTTTTTGGAGCTTGAAGAACAGGTTTTGATTGTGCAAAACAAACAACCCCAGTATCTTTTACCAAAACCATAGTTTCCCAATCTTTAAACTTTCCAACTTTTTTAACCTCATCCCCAATTACGTTAAATCCAAAAGATAAAAAAAGGGTTATAAAAAATGTTTTTTTAATTAGGGACATGGGTTTGGATATAAATTTTGAACTTCATTAATTTCTTTTAAAATTTCTTTTGTAAGATTAACATTTACACTTTCTATATCAGTTTTCAACTGATCCATCCTAGTTGCGCCGATTATCACACTAGTAACGAAAGGTTGGATTTCGCAGAACTTAAGTGACATCTGAGCCATATCAAGGTTATGCTTTTGTGCTATTTTATAGTAAGCTTCAACAGCTTTTTCAGTATTTGGCTTATTATATCTAGTCCAAAAATCTCCATCTACTGCCAGTCTAGATTTTTCAGGTCTTTCTTTATTTCTATATTTTCCCGTTAAGAAACCAATTGCAAGAGGAGAATATGCTAGTAGACCAATTTTTTCCCTCACAGATATTTCTGCTAAACCTATTTCATATGTACGATTTAGTAAATTATAGGGATTTTGTACTGACATCATTCTTGGTAAATTTTTTTCATTTGAAATTTGTAAAAATTTAGATGCACCCCAAGGAGTTTCATTTGATAAACCAACGTATCTAATTTTTCCATCCTTAATAAATTTTTGTAAATTTTCCAATACATCCTCAAACTTGTTCCAGTCATCATTATCATTATGTTCATAACCTAATCTGCCAAACATATTTGTATTTCTTTCGGGCCAGTGCAATTGATATAAATCTATATAGTCAGTTTTTAGTCTTTTTAAGCTACCCTCAATTGCCTCAGAAATATTCTTAATTCCAAATTGATTACCCCCACCTCTGACATAAGATCTCATAGGACCAGAAACTTTTGTAGCCAGAATAACCTTGTCTCTTTTTTTTTGTTTTTTCAAACCAATTACCAATTATTACTTCTGTATGGCCAAACGTTTCAGCCTTGGGAGGTATTGAATAAATTTCAGCAGTGTCCCAAAAATTAACACCTTTATCTAATGCAAAATCCATTTGTTCAAAACCTTCTTCTTTAGAATTTTGCTCACCCCAGGTCATTGTACCGAGACAAATTGTACTTACTTTTAAGTCTGTATTACCTAATTTCTTATAATTCATTAAATATTTATTACTTTTAATTGATCTCTTGAAAATACGAAAAAATATTATTATATATATTATATGAATTTTAATAGACAAAATTTATTTCAAGCAACAGCTGCAAAAAAAACAGTTGTATGGGATGAGGGTCTTAGGTCGTATATGCTTAAGGTCTATAACTACATGGCAACAGGAGTACTTTTAACAGGTATAATTGCATTATTATCTTTTAAAATGTCAGTCATAACAGATGCTCAAGGAGCTATAGTAGGATTTACATCACTAGGAAATGCACTTTTCTTTTCAGGATTAAAATGGGTAGTTATGCTGGCTCCTCTTGGAATTGTATTTTACATGAGTTTTGGAATTAACAAGATGAGCGCTGGTAAAGCTCAAACTGTTTTTTGGGTCTTCGCAGCTTTAATGGGACTATCTTTGTCTTGGATACTCCTAGTCTACACGGGAGTAAGTGTTGCAAGAGTTTTTTTTATTACCTCAGCAACTTTTGGAGCAATGAGTATTTATGGCTACACAACTAAAAGAGATTTAACTAAGTTAGGCTCTTTTTTGATGATGGGCTTAATAGGAATAATTATTGCATCATTAATTAATATATTTCTAAAATCTTCAATGATGTACTTTGTTATATCAATTTTAGGTGTATTAATTTTTGTTGGATTAACAGCTTACGACACACAAAAAATTAAAAACATGTATGCAGCTTCAGATTCAGGAGAAGTTATCGGTAAAAAAGCTGTAATGGGCGCACTAACACTTTATTTAGATTTTATAAATCTTTTCATAATGCTTTTAAGACTTTTTGGTCAAAGAAGATAATTAATAATTATAATTTTTTCCAATTTGTATTCTTTAGTAAAACTTCTAAACTATTTGAATTTTTATAAATTTTGCCTTTTGAGTCAGTAATTAAATATTTCAAATTTTTACTTGTCGGTCTAAAATTTTTGCTGATTTTATAAGTAGCATTTTCTGTTGAGTTTTTAAAAACACTAAAACTAACTTGCTTACTTGATATTGTTAAACCATAATCTTTCCAGGATCCCTCGGAAACTTTTTTTGCATATAAATTTAGAATAATCTTTAACTCATTTTTCTCAAAAAAATAATTCTTATCATTTTCTTTGAAAGTATTATCTATTACAAGTTTAAGCTTATTATTCATCAATTTTATATTTATTTATTATATTAAATTGGAAAGCAGTAAATATAAATGTTATTGGCAACATTCCCCAAACTTTAAAATTTACCCAAAATTCCTCTGATTGAGTCCTCCAAACAATTTCATTTAAAATTGCAAGTGCAAAAAAGAAATATGCCCATCTTTGATTTAATATTTTCCACCCTTATGTCTGAAAGTTTTAGAGCATTTCCAAGCATTTTTTTCAATAGCGGTTCTTTTGTGAATAATTTTCCAAAAATTAAAGCTAAACCAAAGATGATATTAATAATTGTTGGTTTAATGTAAATAAAAATTGGATTTTTAAAATAAATAGTTAATCCTCCAAAAAAAGTTATCAAAATTCCACCTATTAAAGGAACTGTTGGTATTTTTTTTTCTTTAATCCAAACAAAACCAAGCGCAATTAATGTAGCTATAATAAATGGAGGAATTGCAACTTCTAAACTTTTATCATTTTTATAATAAAAAGAGAAAAATACTAAAAGAGGACCAAAGTCTGTGACAAATTTAAAAAATGACTTATTCACAAAAAGATATTAACAGATTTAAAAAAACTTTAGTATTTTTTTATTGATTTTTAGATTTAAATACACATATACTATTCCTAATGACAGTGCAAAAAGCAAAATTTTCAATCGGAGATATAGTTAAACACAAACACTTTGATTTTAGGGGTGTGATATATGATGTTGACTTTAAGTTTAATAATTCAGAGGAATGGTATCAGTCTATTCCAAAAAAATGTAAGACCGAGAAAGGATCAGCCATTTTATCATCTTCTTGCAGAAAATGATGACGTTACTTACGAAGCTTATGTGTCAGAGCAAAATCTTTTAATGGATGATTCAGAAGAGCCTATTAAACACCCGCTGATTAACGAAATTTTCTCAGGCAAGAGGGGTTCTAGCTATTTTAAGCCTTCAAATTAAAAAAATACATTATTTAAACACAATTAGTTCAAATCTTGGTCATATAAAATTGTTAATCTAAATTCTTGACCAGGAATGATATTGTTTCCCTTATTAATTATCTCCCTCTCATTCCTGGTCAGAAACTGACTTTTTAGCCCATTCATAACTTTCAAAATTCGTATATAATTTGGCATGGATTTTTTTAATCAAAGTAAAATTTTTTCATTAATAAATAAATATCAAAGTTTTGTTCTAATATTTTTTTTATTAATATTACTTTTAGGTTTAACAGAAGCCCTATTTTTATCACCACAAGATTATCTACAAGGAGATTCAGTTAGAATTATGTATGTCCATGTTCCTTCAGCATGGATTTCCTTAGGGATATTTTCTTTAATGGCATTACTATCAATTTTAGTTTTTGTTTTTAAAAATAAAAATTTAATAATCATTTCAAAAAGTTTAGCTCCATCAGGGTTTGTCTTTACTTTAATAGCTTTAGTAACGGGTTCGATTTGGGGTAAACCCACTTGGGGGACATGGTGGGCCTGGGATGCGAGAATTACATCAATGTTAATTTTAGCATTTTTTTATTTTATGTACTTGTTAGCTTGGCGAGTATTTGAGAATAAAGATAATGTAGTTAAGATAACATCATTAATATGCATAATAGGAGCAATAAATATACCACTTATAAAATTTTCTGTAGATTGGTGGAGCACTCTTCACCAACCATCTTCAATTAAAATACTATCTGAATCAACTATTCACGAGTCAATGTTAATACCTTTAATATTAATGACTGCGGCATTTGCTCTATTTTCTTTACTGATTTTTTTAATGAAATATAATACAGAATTGATAAAAATTAAAATTAAAGGTTTAGATAGATTATGATTACAAATTTCTTAAACATGAATGGATATGGAATTTACGTTTTTTCAGCTTTTATTTTTACTTTAATAAATTTTGCTGGATTGTATTTTATTGTTAGTTCTCAATTTAAAAAGGAACAACAAAAATTTGCTGAGTTATTTGGTAAGTTGAGTGCGGAAAAAGTTTCTGAGGCCAATAAACAAAAAATAAATAAAGAAATATTATCAGCGGGTATTCTTTCAAAGATTTAACTTTAACAAATGTATGGTAAAAAGGTTAAACTAAGAATTTTATTCTTAATAGTTTTAGTTTTAACAATTGCTTTAACAGTTTTTTTTGTTTTAAACTCCTTAAAGGAAAACGTTGTATATTTTTTGTCCCCTTCAGAAGTTAAAATTCTTAGTGAAATAAAAAAAGATAAAATAAGAGTCGGTGGAATGGTAAAAAAAAATTCTATAAATATTAATAATGATCAAATAATATTTGTAATAACTGATTTTAAAAATGATATAAATGTAAGCTATGCTGGCTTAGTACCAAACTTGTTCCAAGAAAATAAAGGTGTTGTTGCAGAAGGTTTTTTACAAGACAGAAATTATTTTAAAGCTGTAAAAATTTTAGCTAAGCATGATGAAAATTATATGCCTCCAGAATTAAATAAAAAAATAGAAGAGTAATAAATTGATTTTTAATTTTATAGGTAGTTATTCTGTAATCATCTCACTTTTTTTATCAGTGTTTATTTTCTTAAAAATTCTTTTCAAGCTAAAAAATTTAAATCATTTTTTAAGTTTTAATTTAAAAAACTTAATTTTTTTTCAGTTTTTTTTTGTTTTAGTAAGTTTTATCTCTTTGTTAATTTTATTCCTTAATTCTGAATTTGGAAACATCACAGTTTATAATAATTCCCATACTACAAAGCCAATATTTTATAAGATAAGTGGTTTATGGGGTAACCACGAGGGAAGTTTGTTACTATGGTTATTAATACTTACTTTTATTAATTTTTCATATTTTTTAACTTCAAAAAATAGATCAATTAAAGAAAGACTTTTTACATCTATTTTTCAACAAATAATAATACTTGGTTTTCTTATTTTTTTAATTTTTACTTCAAATCCATTTAGTGAAATATTTCCAACTCCAAAAGAGGGTCTTGGCTTAAACCCAATTTTACAAGATCCTATCCTTGCTATTCATCCTCCAGTGCTTTACTTGGGATATGTTAGTACATCAATTATTTTTTCATCATCAATGTCATCATTAATTAGTGGAAATGTTAATAGTAGTTGGGCAAGTCATATAAAGTCATGGATATTAGGATCCTGGATATTCCTAACTGGTGGAATTTTATTAGGCTCTATCTGGGCATATTACGAGTTGGGTTGGGGAGGCTTTTGGTTTTGGGATCCAGTTGAAAATATATCTTTAATGCCATGGATAAGTTTAACAGCATTGTTGCACTGTATATTGGTTTTAGAAAAAAGATCGACCCTAGGTTCTTGGTCCATAATTTTATCAATATCTACATTTACGTTAAGTGTATGTGGAACTTTTTTAGTAAGATCAGGTATATTAAATTCAGTTCATACATTTGCCAATGATCCAGAGAGAGGGTTATATATTTTATTATTTTTATTTTTTATAATTTTCATGTCACTAATCATTTATTTTTTTTATGAAGAAAAGTTACAAGTAACTAAAAAAACTTTTGGATTATTTACCAAAGAAAGCCATATTTTAATAAATAATTGGTTTTTAATGTATTTTTTATCTGTAATTTTAATCGGTACAATTTATCCAATTTTTCTTGAGGTAATATCAAACCAAATAATTTCAGTTGGCCCACCATTTTTCAATAAATTAATAATTCCATTTTTAATACCTTTTTTAATATTTATGTCTTTGGGTCCTAATTTAGGATGGATCAATAATAAAGTAATTAAAAAAAAGTTTCACTTATTATTATTTTTTATAATAAATTTAATTTTATCTTATGTAATTTTAAAACTTATTGGAAAAACTAAGCTTACTTTAATTTTACTACTTACTGCAAGTTTTTATCTTTTCTTTATTTCATTTAAAGATTTATTAAAAAAAAGTTATAAAAATTATGCACAAGGGATTTCTCACTTTGGTTTTAGCCTTCTAATATTGAGTATAATTTTTAATTCAATACTTTCAAAAGAAATTACATCTAACCTAAAAGTTGGAGATGAAATTAAATTTCAAAATAGTAAAATATTTTTTAAAAAAATAGAGATAAGTTCAGGACCTAATTTCGAAAAAGTTATTGGACAATTTGTTATAAAAGACTCTAGAAATAATAAAACGGTATTTTTGCCCGAAATTAGAATTTATAATCAACCTGAGGTGATTACTAGTGAGGCACATATTAAAACAAGTATTTTAAAAGATAGATTTTTAGTAATTAATCCCATTAAAAATAAAGATTACTTTAACGTTCGATATCAAGAAAAACCACTAATGTTATGGATCTGGATTTCGGTAATCTTGATTATGATAGGTGGAAGTATAAATTTTTTAAAAAATGAGAAATAAAATATTTGTTATTATTGGAAGTGTTCTATTTATTTTTTGTTTTGTTGTATTTTATCAAGGTTTACAAAAGCCAAATACATATAGTCCAGAGCTTAAAAAAGAAAAAAAACTTCCAAGTTTTATAAGTAGCGATTTTTTTTCAGATGAAAACATCTCATCAGAGACTATTTTTGAAAAAGGTAATTATTATATAATTAATATATGGGCATCATGGTGCATTCCATGCAGAACAGAACATAATTTCTTACTAAAGTTAAAAGACAATAATCTAAATTTAATAGGAATTAACTATAAAGATAACAATAAAAATGCTAAGGAATTTTTATTTGAACTTGGCAATCCCTACTCAAAAATATTAAATGATGAGGATGGAATACTATCAAT
>CABXTN010000004.1 GCA_902515185.1 uncultured Pelagibacteraceae bacterium
AAACCATTTGTGACTGGAATAATTGCTTCGAGATTGGTGAATATAAAGCACCAATAGAAAAAGATAATAGTAAGAATTTTAGGTTACTTTGTTTAAAGCATGTAAAAGAATTTAACAAAAATTGGAATTATTTTTCCGGAATGAGTGATAAAGAAATAATGCACTTCTTAAAATCAGATATTACTTGGCATAAACCTACTCAGGGTTTTAGCTCTTCTGACAATTTTTTTAAAGTCCTTTGGAATAATGCCTTAAATGATGGTTTTGATGAAAAACAATTTAAAAAACATTTCAATTCAGACAATAATTTTAAATTTGATAATAACGATATTAAAGCTTTCGCCATTCTTGGTATTTCTGTGGGTTTAAAATGGGACAAAATACAGCAGAAGTTCAAAAAACTTGTTAAAAAATTTCACCCTGATATTAATTCTGGGGATAAAGTTTATGAAGAAAAATTGAAAGTAATTACTCTGGCTTATACACAATTAAAAAATACTTATAGGAAAAACATTGATTAACAATTTAAATTTAAAGCCTGATATCAAATTATCAGTTAAACAAACTTTTGGGATTGACTCTAGCCTTGATATAGAAGCTTTTTCAAAAAAAAATGACTATGTTCCAGATATAGATAAAAATTATATCTTTGATAGAGATACCACTTTAGCGATACTATCTGGATTTTCTTTTAACAAACGAGTACTTGTTCAAGGTTATCATGGCACAGGAAAATCTACGCACATTGAGCAAATTGCTGCAAGATTGAATTGGCCATGTATAAGAATTAATCTAGATAGCCATGTAAGCAGAATAGATCTGATTGGAAAAGATGCAATAACAATTCAAGATGGTAAACAAATTACTGAATTTAAAGAAGGAATTCTACCATGGTCTATTCAAAACCCTGTGGCTTTAGTTTTTGATGAATATGATGCTGGTCGACCAGATGTTATGTTTGTTATTCAAAGAGTTTTAGAAGCGGTCATTCAAAAAATAAATTCTGATTTAAGTGATAAAGATTATAGAATATTTACAAAAGAATTTGATGAAATAGCAAAAGCAGAAAACCTCGAAAATATAGAGGAAATAACAAAATTAAGAAAAAATCTTGATCATCAATTAGTCACATTCCAAGATTTAATAACGAAATTAGCTAATAAACTTCAAAGGCAATTATTGGCTAGTCAAAAAAGAGCATGGGAGTTTGATTTAGAAGAAGGTTTATTAGATACTTCAAAATTAACTCGTATAATAATGGACCCATATAGCTCTTTATCATTCAAGAAAGAAAAAGATTTTAAATTTAAAGATACTGTAGTGACACTGCTAATTGATAATAGTGGTAGTATGCGTGGAAGACCTATAACCATTGCTGCGATATGTGCTGATATTTTATCTAGGACTTTAGAAAGATGTGCTGTTAAAGTTGAAATTTTAGGTTTCACAACAAAAAACTGGAAAGGCGGCCAGTCTAGAGAATATTGGAATAAAAAAAGTAAACCAAAAAATCCTGGAAGACTTAATGATTTAAGACATATAATTTATAAAAGTGCCGACTCTCAATGGAGAATTTCAAAGAATAATCTGGGTTTAATGCTTAAAGAAGGATTGTTGAAAGAGTAAAACAAGTATGAGTACATTAAACGGGAAGGTCAAGTGGTTCAACGGTAAGAAGGGCTACGGATTTATAGAAAGAGAAGACAAAGAGAAGGACGTGTTCGTTCATGCGAGCGCAGTTAGAGATGCAGGACTTCGTTTTTTAAATGAAGGTGATGAACTGCAATTTGAAATAGAAGATGGCCCAAAAGGACCTTCAGCTGTTAAGCTTCAAAAAAAATCTTAATTTTTCAATAAATATATAATTTGTATAGGTGTAACTAGCCATTTGGCTAGTACCCTATACAATTAATTCTTGCATTAAATTCTTTTAATGTTAAATAACCTACCAATGATTAAAAAAGTAAACATCTTAAAAGACACTCACAGACATCACTCGCATGGCTGCTAAGCCAGCTATTAATCATTTTAAAATTTAAATTTAATAACAATTAGTATAAAATATAGAAAGGCCCTGGTGGTGAAATGGTTATCACGAAAGTTTGTGGAACTTTAGTTTTTGGTTCGATCCCAAGCCAGGGTACCAAAAAATGGAAAAAAATAAAAAACTTATACCTGGATTACCTACAGGTTTTGAAGATAGATGGGGTAAAAAATTATACCTTAAGAAGGAACTTATTAAGTTAATTGAGGAAAATTTTATAAAATATGGTTTTGAACCATTAGAAACGCCATCATTTGAAATTAGTTCAAATATAGGATCATTCCTTGCAGATGATGACAGTAATCCTATGTCTGATGTTTTTACTTTTAATGATGGAGAAAAAAATATTACACTTAGATATGATTTATCCAGTCCTTTAGCTAGGTTTGTTGCACAGAATAACCAAGAACTTCCACTTCCTTATAAACGTTATGCTATACAAAACGTTTTTAGAAATGAAAAAGCTGGTAATGCTCGTTACAGAGAATTTACTCAAGCGGACTGTGATATAGTTGGAAATGTAAATCCATCTCAATCAAATGCAGAATTATGTAATTTAATTGCAAGCACATTAATTAATTGTGGTCTTAAAAAAGATCAATTTATTATTAATGTAAGCAATCGAAAAATAATTCAAGGTTTATTGGAGGATTTAAAAATTCCAGAAGTAAAACAGTTAAAAGTAATGAGAGCAATCGATAAGCTTGATAAACCAGGTTTTGGATTAAAAGGTGTTGAAGATTTATTGAAAAAGGAAAGAAAAGACAAAAGTGGTGCAGTCACAAAAGGTGCAGATTTAAATAATGATCAAGTATTACAAATTATTAATTTTTTGAAAATTACAGAACTTAAAGAATTAAAGGAAAATTTTAAAAATCCTTTAACTCAACAGGGTATTAATGAGATTGAGGCATTATATGATGTTTTAGCCTATGGTGATTTTATCGATCAGGTTAAAACAAATTTTACAATTGTTAGAGGCCTTGCGTATTATGATGGGTTTTGTGTTGAAACTAATCTTAAATTTAAAGTGTCAAACAGCAAAGGTAAAGAAGTTGATATTGGAAGCATATGTTCAGGTGGACAATATAATAAGTTAATTTCGAGATTTAAAGGAGTAGATATTCCAGGTACAGGATTTAGCATTGGAGTAGATAGATTATTGTTTGCTATTTTGCAGTTAGATCAAATAAAAATTAACGATCAAAAACCAGCAATTGTTTGTGTAATGGATAAAAAATATATCAAAAATTACTATGGAATTTTAAAAATTTTAAGAGATAACGGTATTAATTCAGAAATTTTTTTAAATAGTGACAAAAATCTTGGAAAACAATTGACCTATGCCAATAAAAAAGGATGTCCCGTTGCGGTTATTTGTGGAGAAAATGAATTTAAAAATAACTCTATTACAATAAAGAATTTATTAGGACCAAAAGAAGAAAATAATCAAATTACAATTCCAAAAGAAAACTTAATTAATGAAATTAAAAAATTTATCTGAAAAAATCCTAAAGTCAGTAAAGACAATGGGGTTTAAGTATATAGAATTACCCTCAGTAATTGAAGCAAATCATATTGTTAAAAGATCTGGGGAAAATTTTAGAAAGTTTATATTTTCATTTTCCGATCAAAATGGAAATGAATTATGTTTAAGACCTGATTTAACGATTGTTTCGTGTTTGAGATATTTGGAAAATAAATTTAAGGGAAAAGAAAAAATATTTTATAGTGGACAGGCATATAGAAAATCTCAAAATAAAAAAGATTCAATTATAAGAAATCAAATTGGATTTGAGATAATCGGCTCACAAAATGAAAAAAATGATGATAAAGAGATAATAAATACTTCTTTGAAATCATTAAAAAATTTAAAATATTCTACAGGAACTTTAACACTTGGTAACGTTGAGATATTTAATACTCTAATATCTAAATTAGATATTCCAAAAAGATGGAAGTTAAGACTTTCTAGACATTTTTGGAGAGAAGAATATTTCAATGACTTATTGAAAAGATTAGAAACAAATTCAGATGTGGACCCAACGATTGTTGAAATTGATAAAAAACGTTATTTTAAAATGTTGAAAGAAAATAAATTATCAATTATTGCCGGTAGATCTATAGAAGAAATTTTGAGTAGATTTGACAAAAAAATTAAAGACCCAAGACGGCCAAGTAAAGGAAAAAATGTATCAAAAATTATTAAAGAATTTTTAAAAATCAAATGTCCAATCAATAAAGCTGCAGGAGAGTTAAATAAATTTTTTAAAAAATATAAAATTAGTCTAGTTGTAGACCAAAAATATTTTCCTATATCAAATAATAAAGTTTCAAAACTTAATGTGGTTTTTTCCACATCCTTTGGAAGACAACTTGAATATTATACAGGAATGGTTTTTAAAATTGATATTAAATTAAAAAACAAAGTGACGAATATTTATAATGGTGGAAGATATGATCATTTAATTTCTGATCTAGGATCAACAAAAGAAATACCTGCTGTTGGAGCTGCAATAAATTTAAATAATTAACTTATGAAAAATATAATCAATATAGGAATTCCAAGTAAGGGTAGGTTAAGAAAAGATGTTTTAAATATTTTTAAAAATAAAAGATTAAATCTTATTTCAGAAAGAGGAAAGAGGGATTTAATTGGTTCAATTAAAAATATAAAAAATGTAAAAATACTTTATTTACATGCACGAGAAATAGTTGAAAGATTGGGTGATGGCACCTTAGACATTGGTTTTTCAGGGTATGATTTACTTAGAGAAAGTGAAGTCAATACGCAGAAAAAAATTAATGTTATAAAAAAATATGAATTTGGAAAAGCAAATTTGGTTGTTGCTATCCCAGATCCATGGATTGATGTTCAAACAGTAGCTGATCTTGAGGAAATTGCGTTTGAATTTAGAGATAGAAAGAAAAAAAGATTAAGAGTTGCAACAAAGTACCCAAATTTAACTCGAGAATTTTTGTTTTCAAAAGGCGTTACACAATTCCAAACTGTTGAAAGCTTAGGTGCTACCGAAGCATATCCTTTTACAGGTTCTGCTAATTTAATAACAGATATTAGTTCTACAGGAGAAACAATTAAAAGTAATAATTTACGTATTTTAAAGGATGGTCAAATTTTAAAATCCCAAGCATGTATTTTTGTATCAAAAAAAAATTTAAAAAAAAACGGAATAAAAAAATTGGTTAAATTACTTTCTAAGTAATTTATCCTTCAAATAAATCAGAATTATTTTAATAACATCTAAATTTCTTATAACTGCATAAAGGGTCATAATACATCCTATTATAAATATAATTTTTAAAATTAGATATAATTCCATAAAAAACCTTTATAATATAAGTTACGAATCATGGATATAATTTTATTAATTACTTTATTTTTATTGCTTGTAGCGACTTTAGCTATTTTATACCTTAGCCTAAAATCTAAAACATCAGGTGATAACAAGGAAAGAGAAGAAATTTCCAATCTAAATGCGGAAATAGTAAGACTAAAAGATACTTTAAATACTACTATTAATAATTCTCTGGGTTCAATGTCGACTTCATTTAATGCTTTATCCAGTGGAGTTACAAAAGATATGACTGAAGCTTTAACAAAAGTGGATGAAAAAGTTGGAAATTTTAACCAGCAAGTTCAGTTATTAAATCAAAGCCAAGAGGGGATTACAAAAATTTTGGCAGGTGTCAAAAAATATGGGGTTTTAGCAGAATACAGTCTTGATGCTTTAATTAAGGATCTATTGCCTGCATCTCAGTTCATGAAAAATGTTAAGATGAAAGAGGACACAAATGAAAATGTCGAATTTGCGATTAAACTTCAAGGAGATGTTTTGGTTCCAGTAGATTCTCACTTTCCTATAGAAAAATTAAAAGCAATCACCGATTCTTATGAAGCCGATGATAAAAAAGCAGCAGCTGATGCAAGAACAAAGTTAGCAGGTGCTTTTAAGGTTAAAGCAAAAAGTATTAATGAGAAGTATATTGTTCCTCCAAAGACGACTGATTTTGCCATAGTATACGCACCAACAGAAAGTCTTTATAAAGAATTAACAGAATATCAGGACCCAAACACTAAAGAATTATTAACCCAAGAATTAATGAAAAAATATAAAATAGTAATTTGTGGGCCCAATACTCTTTCAGCTTATTTACAATCTCTGCATATGGGCTTTCAGTCTTTGAAAGTTCAAAAAGGAGCTACAGAAATATATAATCATCTTAAAAATATTACGACAAGATTTGGTAAACATTTTGATAATATTATTAATCTAAGAAAAAAATTAGAGGAAGCAATGACTGTAGTAGATAAATTTGGAACTGATGCAAGATCAATTACTAGAACTCTAGAAAATATTAAAGATCCCGAGCAAGTTGAAATAGCAGTAAAAAATGAGAATGTAGAAAAGTTTGTTGATCGTTCAAAACAAGCAAAAAACTAATTTCATTTTTTTTTAATTACTCATATAAACAATAAAATGAAATGGAATAACAAGTTTAATTATCTAAAATATTCTAGATCAAATGAGGGTGGGCTAAGAAAATATTTATTTGGAGACCATAAACTTCCAAGTGTTACGTCTATTTTAAGTGCTACTAAATCTGAAGAAGATAAAGCATCACTCGAATTATGGAGGAAAAGAGTAGGTTATAAAGAAGCAAATAGAATAAAAACTGAAGCTAGTAATAGAGGCTCCTCTATGCATACATATATTGAAGACTATTTACGAGGAAGAGTTAATGAAAGTTTTTTTGAGAGCAATGAACAATATAAAAATATGGCCAGAGAAATTATTGAAAAAGGAATTAAGGGAAAAATAGAAGAAATTTATGGAATAGAGGAAACATTATATTATCCTGAAAAGTATGCTGGTACTGCAGATTTAATTTGCAAGTATCAAGGCCAAGATGTTTTAGTAGATTTTAAACAGTCAAATCGACCAAAGAAATCAGATTATATTCAGGATTATTTTTTACAACTTGGGGCATATACTTTAGCTCATGATGTAGTGCATGGAACAAAAATGAAAGCTGGAATAATTCTTTTATGTACTGTGGATAACTTATTTCAAGAATTTAAAATAGAAGGCGCTGAATTAGAAATGTATCAAAATTTATTCTTAGGAAGAGTCAAAAAATTTTATGAAATAAACAATATTACTTGACTTTGATCATTCAATTATTAAAAGCAATATTGTTAACTAATAGCTACTTGTTTAGATGCAGATGGTTAATATCAAATAATTTCAATCTAAACATTGCTATAAAAACAAAGGAAATATGAACTTAGTTATTTGGGATATTGAATCATCAAGTGCCAATACTGATTTTGGAAGTATTATTGAAATTGGCGGTATACTGGTTGATGAAAATTTTAAGGAAAAAGATCGATTTAATTTAAGATGTCGCTTACCAGAAGGAGAAATTCCTCAAGCAATGGCCTTAATAGTTAATAAAACAAGTATTGATCAGTTAACAAAGGTAAATTTAAGCCATTACCAAATGTTAGGGGAGGTAGAGAAAATATTCAAAAAATGGAGTCCGGCAATTTTTCTTGGATGGTCTAATATAGGTTTTGATGATGAGATGATAAGAAAAGAATTTTTTAAAAGTATAAGATATCCATATATTACTAATGCAACACCTAATAAACGGCATGATGGACTCAATATAGCAAGAGGAGCTTATGCTATAGATCCATCGGTTCTTGAAACAGAAATAAATGAAAAAAATAATCCAGTTTTTAAGCTTGAGTCTTTAAGCCGAATGAACGGTTTTGATTCAAGCGATGCTCATTCAGCACTTGTAGACTCTCAGCTGACTTGTAAGGTATTAAATTTAATCAAAACAAGGCAACCAAACACTTGGAACAACTTTCTTAGGACTGCAAATAAATCAGATACTGAAACAATATTTAAAAAAGAAAAAATCATTACTTTAAATGAATATTTTTATGGAAAATCTAGATTATATCTTTGTGCACCACTTCATCCAAATCATTGCATTCACCCTGTTTATCAATGGGGACAGGCTATAGATTTGCGTGTTGATGTAGAGCCTTTAATAGACATGTCCATAAATGAACTTAAAGCTGAGATGAAAAAGACACCTAAATTTTTAAGAACAATTAGATCGAATAAAGCCCCAATTATGATTGATGGAGAGTATGGAATGAAAGTAGAACCATATAATGCGATGGACCCAAGTTTAATTAAAAAAAGAGCAAGCTTAGTAAAAGAAAACGAAGAATTTTCTAAAAAAATTTTGAATGCATTAAGAGAAATTGCAGAAGAAAAAGAACAATTAAAATCCCAAGAAGATATTTACGCAGAAGAAAGTATATATAAAAAATTTACATCAAATAAAGATACAGCATTATTTCCCGCATGGCATGCAGCACCATGGAAAGAAAAATTAAAATTATTGGATAAATTTGATGATGATAGACTTGTTGGTTTTGGAAAAAAAATAATTTATCAAGAGGCTCCAGAAGTTTTACCAGATGAGATGTATCGTAAAATTAAAAGTGAAATTGCAAGACGGATATTAAGTGAAAAAAAAGAAAAATTTTGGACGGTAAAGGAATGTTATTTTGAAATTGATAATTTAAGAAATAAGTATTCAGAAGAAAATGATGAAGAAAAATTAAAATTTTTAGATCAACTTAACGATTTTGTTATGTTAATACAAAAAAAATACGAAAATTCATAGTTGACTTTATGATTAATATAATTAAATAAACATTATGCTTATAGATTTTACAGACTCTGACTTTGAATCAAAAGTAAAAAACGAAGAAGTATCTATACTACAATTTTCAGCCGCTTGGTGTGGACCTTGTAAAGTTTTAAAACCAATTATGGAAAAGTTATCCGACGAGTTTAAAGATAAAGCTAATTTTTATTACGCAGATATAGACGAGAAAGCAATAAACTCAGCTAGTGCAGCAGCGGTAAGAGGAGTTCCAACTGTCGTTGTTTACAAAAAAGGTGTAGAAGTTGCACGTAAAGTCGGTGGTCTTCCTGAGCAGCAAATGAGAGACTTCTTAAAAGAGAATCTTTAATTTAGGTTTAATACTTCACCCATTAAATAGAGTGAACCTGTAATAAGACAAATTGAGTTTTGTGTATTTGACAACTTTTTTAAAATACTTTCAACGTTGTCTGATAACATCACTTCATTACCCATATCCTCTAATTTTTTTTTAAATTTTTCTTTTGAAATTGACCCTGTGTGATTTGGTATATCTATTAAGGTAATGGATTTTGCCACATTTTTTAAATTATATATAAACTCATTATGTGATTTATCTTCCATCATACCAACAACTACATGTACGTTTTCATTTTGTTGTTTAATCCATAATGCAAGTGATTTACTTGCACCAATATTATGCCCACCATCACAAAATATTTTATTATCTCCAATAATATTCTTTAATTTACCAGTTTTCAGTTCTTGTAGGCGACCTTTAAGTTCAATTTTTTTTATACCTAATTTAACATCTTCATCTTTAATTTTGAAAATTTTTCTTGATGCAGCTATAGCGGTACTAATATTTCCTAATTGATGATCGCCTAAAATATTTGGCTCAGGTAGCAAAATTTCTCCCAAATCGTCTTGAAAATATATAAAATTATTCTCTTTTCTTGAAATACTGAAATTCTCATTAAAATAATATTTTTTTGAGTTATTTTTACCTAAAGATTTTTTAATTTTTTTTGTAATTTCATCTGTATCTTGTTTATTTACAAAAATACTTGAGTTAAGTAATTTTATTGTTTTTTCATGTATTATTCCATCAATTGTTTTATTTTTTATCCAATGAGTATGATCAAGGCCAATATAACCTATCATAGTAAATAGATTTTCTTTAAATACATTTGTGCTATCAAATTGATGGAATAGACCTGCCTCAATTATATTCACATTATCTTTAAAGTTTTCTGCATATTTCAAAAATCCGCATGTTAATATTTCAAATAAGCTTGCATTTTGATCACCAAGAATTTTTTCGACATCAATTAACAAATTTATTAAATCTTCATCAAGAATCTCTTTATCATTAAATATAAATCTTTCAGAAAGGGATTGTAAATGTGGAGAAGTATACAAATTACACTTATATCCACCCTGATTTAAAATTGATTTTAAGCTACAGCACATACTTGCTTTAGCATTAGTACCAACAACTGTAATAACATTTCTAAGTTTGTCTTGTGGATTACCTAGTTTTTTTAGTAAGTTAAAAGTACGATCTAAAGAAAGATCGATTTTTTTATTATGATGCTTCTCTAATTTCTTTAATAGTTGTTGAAGTTTCATCTGAAGTTAGGCTTATATCAGATTTTTGTTTTAATAATATTGATAAAAGAAGTCCTATTTTTTGACTTAAATCCTTTCTTTCAACTATCAAATCTACAAAGCCACACTTAAGCAAATATTCACTTGTTTGAAAATTTTCTGGTAAATCTTCTTTGACAGTAGCTTGAATTACTCTTTTCCCCGCAAATGCTATTAGTGCCCCAGGTTCTGATAAAGATATATCGCCAAGCATAGCAAATGATGCAGTTATTCCTCCAGCTGTTGGATCTGTAAAACATATAATATATGGAAGATTATTTTTTTTTAATTCATTTATAGCTAAAGTTGTTCTTGTCATTTGAGATAGTGCTATAGGCGACTCAAACATTCTTTGACCTCCACCACATGGGAAAAAAATAAAAGGGGTTTTATTATCTATAGCATGTTGAATACCATAAATTATTGCTTCCCCCTCTGCAGCACCAACAGAACCACCAATAAAATCGAAATTAATTGCCCCAACAGTAACTTCTATATTATTTAATCTCCCTTTTGCAATTTGTACTGCTGTTTCCTGGTTAGTTTTTTTTCTAGCATTCTTTAATCTTTCTTTATAAGGCTTTGAATCATTCCATTCTAATGGATCGTCCATTGGTATTGGAGTGTTTAAAATTTTATAATTATTTTTACCAAAAAATATATCAAATCTTTGTTTGCAATTAATTCTATGATGCTTTCCACATAGTTGACATGTCCATAAATTATCTTCTAAATCTTTTTTTAAAACTGGACCTTTACAACAAGATGTCCAGTCACTATTCTCCATATCCTTTTTAGTGGGTCTTGTTTTTAATAACTTTTTGATCTTTTCACCAATTTTAATAGTTTTTTTTATCCAATTCATATAATTTTAGATTTTAACTTTTTTACCATATTACCTAGATTTGTGACAGGATTTTGTCTTTTCTGAATACTATTAGTAATTTCTTTGCATAAAGCACTGCCTACAACCAGTCCGTCTGCTTTTTTTAGTTTTGAAATAGTTTTTTCTGTTATTCCAAACCCAATAACGCAATTTTTATTCTTACTTATTTTTTTTATTTTATTATAATTCTTAAAAATTTCACTCGGTTTTACTTTTAGTTTTCCTCCTGTAGTTGATAACATACTTATATAATAAATCATATCATGAGAGTCTTTAATTATATTTCTCATTCTACTCGCTGAGGTGGTGGGAGATATTAACTGGACAAAGCATATTGAATTATTGAAACATTTTTTTGCAAATTGCTTATTTTCAGGGTAGGGCAAATCAACAATAATTATTCCATCAACTTTAGCTTTTTTGCAATTTTTTAAAAATTTATTTTCACCTAGCTGGAATATCATATTGTAATAACCCATAAGTATAATTGGTTTACTTTTATTTTTTACTTTGAATTTTTTTACTATATTAAATACATCTTTTATTTTAATTCCGTTTTTTAATGCTCTATTAGAACTTGTTTGAATTTGTCCTCCATCAGCTATTGGAGTATTATGAGGGAAACCAAGCTCACAAATATCTGCATATTTAGAAATTTTATTTAATATATCTAAGGATTTTTTTTTAGAATTATCTCCAGCAACAGTATAAGTTAAAAGAGCTGGTCTAAGTTCATTTTTACATTTTTGAAAAGATTTTCTAATTAATGACATTATTTCCTAATCTTTTTTTTAAAATATCACGATCCTTTTTGGCATCTCCACAGCTATTAATAATACAGATTGTATCTCTGCTAAGTTTTGGCGCTATTTTTATTACTTCTGCAAATGCATGGCTGGGCTCTAGACTTGGGTTAAGTTTTTCAAGTTTAGTAACTAATTTATATGCATCTAATGCATCCTCATCTGTTGCATATGTATATCTTGCTCTTTTCGTATCTTTTAAAAAACAATGAATTGGACTCACACCAGGATAATCTAAACCTGCACTAATTGATTGAGTATCTTTAATTTGACCCTCTTTATCTTGACATACATAAGAAGCTGCACCGTGTAAAATACCTAACTTTGCACCCCTACTTAAGGGAGCTGCATGTAACTTCGATTTTTTTGGTCCCCCTGCCTCTACACCTATAAGTTCAACTTGGTTTTTGCTAAAATCTATAAATTCACTCCAAAAACCATATGCTGAGCTACCTCCACCAACGCAATTTATTAATTTTATTTTTTTTGGTATTTTGCCAAAATTTTTTTTAAGTTGATCTTTAAGTTCTCGAGAGATTTGTGTTGTACTCCATCCACAAATCTTCACAAATATATTTGGACCAACAGTAGATCCAACACACATATGCGTTGAATCACAATTTGAAACCCAGTATCTCATACATTCTGATACAGCATCAACTAAAGTTTGACTTCCAGTATAAACTGGAACAATTTCAGCACCATTTTTCCTTATTGCATCACAATTAGGTTTTTGTCTTTGAATATCTTTTGCCCCCATAAATATTTTACACTTTAAACCAAATTTCTTTGCTGCCATACTTAACATTTTACCAGCATAACCAGCGCCTGTATCACCCACTATAAATTTTTTACCAGCTTTTTTTGCAATTAAACAATGTACAGTAGCGTTATATATTTTATGTGCCCCACCATTTGCATCCGAAACAACTTTGGCCCATATTTGAGCACCATTTAACTCATCAGTTAAATTTTGTAATTTAATAAATCTAGTTGGAGATCCTACCCAATTTTTAAAGTGTTTATCTCTTTCTTTAATAAAAGAGTTGTTATTTCTGAGTTTAAAAAATAGATTTTCTAAATCAGAAACAGGTTTTTTTAAAGTTTCTGGAATAAAATTACCACCAAATTTTCCACCCCAAAAACCACCTTTATCGTGTTGATCTATTAGGGGTATTTTTTTTTTAATCTTTAGCATTCAGCTCTCTCAAATTTTTTAAAAAAATATCTATTTTCTTTAAATCTTTTATATTTTCTGTTTCAAGACTTCCTGATAAATCTATTATATTTGTAATTTTTTGGAAATTATCAAGATTGTCATTGTATTTTATATCTCCAGCTATCATTTTTTCAATATTATTTGGCAAGTCTTTTATTAAAGAATGCTCAAAACCTATTGATTTTTCATAACCTTTTCCATCAAATAAAAAAATGTCTGAAATATTTAAGTAATCTTTATATTTACCCACGTCATTTTTGTTTTTAATTGTCAAAGCAGTTATAATTTTTTTTTTATAATTACTAATAATCATTTTAGTTTTTTGAGGACTAGTGTCATACAGCTGGTATAAGTCAAAATTAAAATTTTTTATTTTCTCAAGAATTTCGTTTGATGGATTAACTAAAACAGCAACAAACTGAACGTTCTTTTTATCTATGCTTGTTAAGTATTTAAGTTTTTCGATTTCAACAAATCTTTTTGACTTTGGATAATTGCATATAAACCCTATATAGTCAGGTGGATAGCTATGCTCTAAAATATACTTTAATGTTTTATCATCTTTGATACCGCAAATTTTTGCTTTCATTCTAATCTAGCCATTTATTAAAAATATTAGAATTACTTTTTATATAATCTGGTAGCTCATTTGAACTAATTTTTAATAGAAGAGGCCCTTTCCCAAATTTGTTTTGTCTTTGATCAACTCCAAGATTGTAAATTGCTCTTTTATTTTTAATTATATTTTCTATTTGTTCTAAATTTAGTGGATTTTCATCGAATTCTTGATGATGCAAATATGATTTAAGTTTATATTCAATTTCTTCGGGTGTTTTTATATTTGTGTAATGCCAACCACCCTCTTCAATAATATTCAAATTTCTATATTTAGTCTCTGAAAATAAAATATCCAATCTATAAAATGCAAATTTTTTATCTTTAATATTTCTTAACCATTGAGGATTTTTAAATATTTTCATTTTACATGCTTTGGAGCCAGTCCATTTAAAACCAGGAAGTTTAAGATTGAATTTATAATAAAACATATCTTGTTTAAAAATTATGATTTCATTATTTATCTTATTTAAGTCTAATTTAGATAGATCAGGTATTTCATCTAAATCAGAAATTATTATAATATCATCTGAAGATGCATTTTTTAAACCATTTGATATAAAATTTCTCTGTCCATTTTCTCTCTTACCAGCGTTGAATATATATTTACTTGATATATCTGGTTTAGTATCTTGTTTTTCAAATTTATAAAGATCAGGTGGTTCTTGATCATAAACTAAATAAATTATTTTTTTTTCAAATTTTTTGAAGTTCTTTATGTTAAATTTAAGTTTTTTATATTCACCTTTATGATTATACTTGCTTTCAACTATAACAAAATAATCTATGTATTTATCGAGTAAATTTAGCCTAAGATCTAAAACTAAATCTTCATCAAAATACATGAAACAATCAAATACTTTCATAAATTTATTTAATTCAACTTAATACTATATTAAAAGAGTATTGTGGAAAAAAAATTAATAGTAAGCTTTGATGAATATATTAATACAGTTGAAAAACTTGCTGTAGATATAAACAAAGATTTTAATCCAACAGTTTTAGTAGGTATAATGAGAGGGGGGGCCCCTATAATTGATATATTATCAAGAATATTCAAATTACCTACAGCTTATATAGTTATACAAAGCTATAGCGGATTAGGAATGGAGGATAAACAGAGTGAATTAATTTTTGCTAGAGAGATTAGTTCGATTGCTAGTGAAAAAGATTTTGAAAAAGTTTTATTAGTTGATGATTTATCAGATACTGGGCTTACTCTTAATAAAAGTATTGAGTGGCTTAAAAAGTATGATCCTATTAAAAATTATATTAAAGAAATCAAAACTGCATGTTTATGGAAAAAAAAATCATCAAAATTTAGCCCAGATTATTGTCCAGTTAAACTCGAGAGTGATCCATGGATTGTTCAACCAACTGAACATTATGAAGAACTTTCAATAGATAAGATAGTTTTAAAACAAAAAAAATAGGGCTAGAAAATCTAGCCCTATAATTATTTTTTATGCTACTGTAAAACTTATTATACTTAAAACTGCTATCACCCATATAGCTGGTGATGTAGTACTAAATTTACCAGTAAAAATTTTAATAAGTGCGTACGACACGAAAGCCAAAGCAATTCCATTACTTATACTATATGTCAATGGCATTGTGATCATAGCGATTATTGCTGGCGCTGATTCCGAGATGTCATCCCACTCAATATCAGTGATGTTTCTTACGAACAGTATTGCTACATAAAGTAATGCCGCTCCATCTATTTCTTTTGGAAGACTAGTCGCAAGGGGCGCAAAAAATAAACACATTAAGAAAAGAATTCCAATCACTAAAGA
The DNA here is from genome assembly GCA_902515185.1 of uncultured Pelagibacteraceae bacterium. Taxonomy (GTDB): domain Bacteria; phylum Pseudomonadota; class Alphaproteobacteria; order Pelagibacterales; family Pelagibacteraceae; genus Pelagibacter. The sequence goes on from CABXTN010000004.1 coordinate 15,728, forward strand.
AGTCATTCCCGTTCTACCACCAGCTTTTACACCAGCTCCTGATTCTACGTAGCTAGTAACTGTTGTTGTTCCCATCAAAGCTCCAGCAACCGTTCCAACACTATCTGACAACATAGCTTTATTTATATCTTGTACTCGTCCTTTGCTATCAACTTTACCCGCAACATTGGCGACAGATGTTAATGTTCCGGCCGTATCAAAAAAATCAATAAACAATAAAGTAAATACAACAGTTGACATACTAGCTGTGAGCGCTGCTTTAAGATCAAAATCAAACAAGTAAGTCATTGGAGGAATCTCTCCAACCACACCATTGAATTTAGCAAGACCCGTTACCCATGCAATTATACTAAATACAAGTATTCCTATAATTATATTACCTTTTATTTTAAGTTTCTCTAGCACAACCATTACTACAAAAGCTAAACAACCTAAAAGTACCAAAGGGTTTTTAATATCTCCAAGTGTAACTAATGTTACAGGATGATCTCCTACTACACCCATAATCTCAAGACCAATAATTGCTAAGAACAATCCTATACCAGCTCCAATTCCAAGTTTTAAACTTCTTGGTATTGAATTTATCAACCAAGCCCTGATAGGTGTTAATGAAATTATTAAAAATAATACGCCTGCAACTAACACAGCACCTAGTGCTGCTTGAGGTGTATATCCCATTCCTGCCACAACACCAAAAGCTACAAATGCATTAATACCCATTCCTGGAGCCAAACCAATTGGCCAAGTTTTTCCATAGAACGCCATTATAAAGCAAGCTATAGCTGTTGCTAAAATTGTTGCCGTAAACACTGCGCCAAAATCAAAAAATCCAGCATCAGGCCCTGCAAACTCACCACTTAAAATAAATGGATTTAAAAACATTATGTATGCCATAGTTAAAAATGTAGTAATTCCGGCAATTACTTCTGTTTTAAAATCAGTTTTATGTTTTTTATAATCAAAATATTTATCTAACATTTTTCCTCCTAGATAAGATAATTATTCGATTCTTTAAAAAAATTCTCTTTAAATCTTTGTTTGTTAACAAATTTCAACTTATAAGTTAGTTTTTTGAAAAAATAATAGATGATATATTTATTATATGAATAAAATTATAAAAATTTTAATAATTTTTTTATTTTTCTTAAATACCGGCTGTAACACAATAAAAAGTAAAACAGATGAAATTGTAAAAAAAGAAAATGAGAGATTAAGTGAATTTATAGGTCAGCCATTATCAGAATTGAAAATACAGATGGGCAAACCTGATAAAGAGGAGCGTAGTAATAAAGATTTAAGAGTTCTTATATATAAAACAAAAAAATATGGAATTCCTTGTGAAAGAAAATTTGAACTAGACAACAAGGAAATAGTAATAGGTTTTGTTTCAAAAGGGTGTTTTTAAAACTTGTGGGGTGTGACCCCACAAGCAAGGTTTACTTATTTAATTTCAATAAGTTTTTTTTTTTTATATTCTGGTACTATTCTTTCACACTCAATTGTTAAAAGACCATCTTTTAACTCAGCACCATCTACCTTTACATCATCAGCAATTGTAAACGATCTCACAAATTGTCTTTGAGATATACCTTTGTGTAGAATTTCACCATCTTCATTTTTATCTTCAGATTTATTAACTTGCTTAGTTTTTACGGTCAATAAATTATCTTCAAATTCAACCTCTACATCTTTTTTAGAAAAGCCAGCTAAAGCAACTTCAATTGAGTATTTATCTTTTCCTGTTTTTCTAATATTGTAAGGTGGGTAATTTGACTGCATTGTCAAATTTCCACTTCCTAACATATTCTCAAATTGATCGAACATATCATCAAAACCAATTGAAAATGGTCTTAGAGAGTTAAATATAGATAGATCCTTACTTGTCATTTTTCCTCCTTTGTTAGCAAGGTTATTGTAAGTCCCATTAGGCAACTTACAGATAATAATTGGGTATTAATCTTATAAATTCAAGATACAAATTATATTTTTTTTGAAATTTTTAGTATGAAACTGTAGTCGAAAGCTATCTCTTCAATTGCACCGTCTCTTCCAGACTTTCCACCATGGCCCGCATTCATTTCTGTTTTTAATAATAATAAATTGTTATCTGTTTTATAATCTCTTAATTTGGCTGTAAATTTTGCAGGCTCATCAAACAAAACTCTGTTATCACTTAAACTAGTTGTAATTAAAATATTAGGGTAATCCATTTTTTTAATATTATTGTAAGGTGCATAAGAATAAATGTAATCAAAATGTTCTTTATTATCCTTAGCATTACCAAATTCATCAAACTCTCCAACAGTAAGTGGTAGCGAATGATCTAAATTAGTTGTTAAGCTATCTACAAATGGTACAGCCATGACTATTCCACAAAATATTTCAGGAGACTCATTTACAACAGCACCCATCAATAAGCCACCAGCAGATCCACCCATTCCAATAATTTTTCCTTTAGATGTATATTTATTTTCAATTAAAAATTTTGCTACTGCTAAGTAATCTTTGAAAGTATTTTTTTTATTTAAAAGCTTTCCCTCTTTCCACCATTTCATACCCCTCTCTAAACCACCTCTAATATGGGCTGTGACCCAAATAATATCTCGATTAATTAAACTAAGTCTTGTTGACGAAAAGTTGGGTGACATTGAATTACCATAAGATCCATATCCATAGAGTAATAAATTTGCATTACCATCAATTTTAGTTTTTTTGTGTCTTGTGATCGTCAGTGGTACTTTTCTTCCATCATGTGATTGGCATTCTAGTCTTTCAACAATATAATCCTCAGAATTATGACCTGAGGGAATAATTTGTTCTTTTACTAATTTTTTTTCTTTTGTTTTTAAATTGTACAAGTAAACACGAGATTGAGTTTTAGGTGTAGAATAGGATATATGAATTAAATCTGTATCTTTATCTTTTTGAATTAAAGAAATTCCACCATCATAAACTTCTTCATCTGAAAAAATTAATTCTTCCTCAGAATCATCTTTTAGATTTCTTACAAATATTTTTCCTAATGCATTTGATACTTCAGATCTGATTATCCAATTTTTTAAAAAGGTTAATCCACCTATTAAAGTTTCATTTTTTGCTGGTATGTATTTTTCCCATTTTTTAAAATTTATGTCGTTTGTTTTTTCAATTTTAAAATCTTCTGCATTTTTATTTGTATGCATATAAAAGTTATTATTCCATGAATTAACACTATAAATAATACCCTTTTCTCTTTTTAAGATTAGTTTTGGACTAGGCTCATCCTCTTCAGTCGAAAAATAATATTGTTCTGAAGTATTATGATCTGAACTTACAATAAAATAATATTTTTCATCTGAGCTTAAACCTATACTTACTGTGAACGCCTCAGTTTTTTCTTCAAAAATTAAAATATCTTCATTTATAGATGTACCTAATTTATGTCTAAAAATTTTTCTTGGTCGATGATTATCATCTAATTTTGAGTAAAAAATATATTTATCATCTAAGCTAAACAAAATAGAACCAGATGTATCTTTTATTTTTTCTGTAACTAGTTTATCGTTTTTTATATTTCTAATAAATATCGTATAATATTCCGATCCTTTGAGGTCTAAAGAATAACCTAAAAACTCATCATTCCAACTAACCTCAAGATCACCAACTCCAAAATATTCTGTTTTTAATTTTGCTTTTTCTTTATCTCCGTTCCAGATCTCTTCTTCTTGATTTGTCCCAATTTTTTTTCTTAGTTTAATGGAGTAATTTCCTTTTTCAGTTGTTTTAGTCCAATAAATATATTTTTTATCTTTAAAAGGTAATGACTCGTCATCTAACTTAATTCTACCTTTTATTTCATCAAAAAGTTTTCTTTGAATATCCTTTGTATCTTTTAGATGAAATTCAGTATATGAATTTTCGCTTTCTAAATACTCTCTAACTTCAGGCATTAACTTTGATCCATCTTTTAAAACTTCAAGAATATTTTTTTGATGTATCCAGCTATAATTGTCCTCCCAATCAGTATTGTGACAAGATTTTTTTTCTGGTTTTTTTGTTAATTGTGGTAATTTCATGGTTGTTTATTATATGAATATTTTTTTTTTAACACTATTTATTTTTGTCCTACTTTATTTAGCACTTAATTGGTTTATAAAAACCTCAAGTGCAAAAATATCTAGAAGTATTAGAACATTTGTTATCATTTCATCTGTAATTTTAGCAATAATAATGGCTTATGCTGGGAGGTTTATTTTTTCATTACCTTTTTTAATGATGATCTTACCATTGATTAAAACAAAGGCTGGTTTTACATTGCTCCAAGTTCTAAGATTTTGGAGTTTATTAAAAATATTAAAAAATTCAGGAAGATTTAATTTTAATCAAAATGGATCAAATTTTAATACACAAAATATTTCAAGGGAAGAGGCTTATAAGATTCTAAATTTAGACCCTAGTAAGAAATATACAAAAGAACAAGTACTAAACTCATACAAAAAAATTATGAAAAAAATTCATCCTGATGTCAGTCCAGAATTAACAAGATTAGCCTCTATAGTTAATGGTGCCAAAGAAATTATTATAAAAGATATAACTTAATTTAATAAGGATTTAAATTTCTCGAAAATAGTTAGAGGACTTATTTTGTCTTTACCATGGGTATTATGCTTTACTACCTTTACACCTTCGGGAAGTATTGGATACATTTTTGGACTGTAACTTCCATATATGATTGGAGTATCTGCCAAAAGAACTATCGTTGGTAATCCAAGAGCAGCTGATAAATGACTGAAACTAGAGTCATTGCATACTGAAATATCACAATTTTTTATAAAAGGTAATGTTTCCCGTAAACTCATATTATCAAGCCGGAGACATTTTGATTTAAATTTTGAATTAAGTATTTCATTTAATATAAGTTGTTCATCATTATTTTTTCCTGTTGCTAAAAAAAAACGGCATTTATATTTTTGGTTGCAAAAATCCATAAATTTTAAAAAAATATTTGCTGGAATTCTTTTTGTTATACCTGACCCGCCAATACCTAAAAGAATATTTTTTTCTTCGTTTAAAATATTATGATTTATTTTTACTTTTTCAATTTCATCTTTATCTAAAAAGATTTGTGGATTACTTTCAACGGTAATATCTAGTTTAAGTTTAAGAAATTTTTGAGCTGTTTTTGTTATATTTTGATTTTTTTTAAAATAAAGTGGATATTGGTAAATTTCTTTAATAGATGAAAACTTCGCTATCAAATTAAATCTCAAAGATGAATTAAATATAAATGTTTTATCAAATTTATATTTTTTAAGCTTTTTTATCAACGAAAGTGTCCCTCTTAATCCATCATGAATTCCATTATTATTTTTATTATCTCTATCAAGAATTAAAATTTCTTTAATATTTTTATTCTCTTTCAATAATTCAATTGCTTTTGAGTTGTCTTTTACTAGAAGATAAATTTTGGTTGAAAATTTTTTTGCAATAGCTTCAATGAAAGGTAAGAAAATTACTAAATCACCTATTCCTTTTCTATTTTGTATAATTAAAATTTTCATTTATTTTCTTATATGTTTACTAAATTTTTTTTTTTATATAAGCTCAATTTATGAGTAAAATTAATGGCATTTATGCGGCTAGTATCTCAATTTTAGATCAAAATCTAAAATTGGATATTAAAAAAACTATCCGACATTCAGAAAATTTGATTAAAAACGGATGTCATGGAGTTGTTTTATTTGGTAGCACTGGACAGTCTCAGTTAATCTCGTTAGATGAAAAGTTTCAACTGGTTGAACAAATTTCAAAAAGTGAGTTTAAAGATAAATTTATAATTGGAACTGGTCTTAACTCTCTTATAGACACAGTGTCGTTTCTGAAATTAAGTAATTTATTTAAATTTAATAAATTTTTAATAATGCCACCAGCTTACTATATGTATGAAGATAAGGACGTTATAAGATTTTATAAAAAATTAATAGAAAGCGTTAGCGATTGTGAAATTATTTTATATAATTTTGAAAAGTTATCAGGTTATAAATTCAGTGCTCACTGTGTAAAAAAATTGGTAAATCTTTTTCCTGCGCAAATTATTGGTGTAAAAGATAGTTCTTACAACTTATTTGAAAGTTTAAAAATTAATAACTTTTCTATTTTACCAGGCTCAGAGACAAAACTACTTAAAGGATTACAAATTGGTTGCTCTGGAATTATTACGGCTACGTGTAATGTTACAGCGAATTTATCGAGAAAAGTATATGATGATTTTTTAAATCAAAAGAATCAAATTTATAATGATAAGCTTTGTAACATAAGGTTGGTATTTGATAAGTTTAATTTAATTTCTGGTTTACATACGTATTTGTCAGAAAAAGATGAATCTTTTAAAAATATATTACCACCCCTTAATTTACTTAATGATATTAATAAAAAAAAACTACTTGATGATTTAAAAAAATTAGATTTTAATTATGAGTTTTTAAAAGTAGCTTAAATTATGAAACTTGTTAATTTTTTAAATAAGCTGATAAAGAAAAATGGATTTATTCTTATAGATGCAAATCAAAAAGAATATAAAATTGGAAAAGCAAACAAAGAAAATCCTATTAAGCTTAAATTATTGGATCCAAAACTACATCATAAACTACTTCTGCATCCCGATTTATATTTTGGTGAAGCATATACTAATGGATCAATAGTAATTGAAAATGGAAATTTAACAGAATTTCTGGAAATTGCTTTAGAGAATATAGGTAGAGGTGAAATAAATTATTATAGTAGTTTTTTAAATCAAATTAAAGGATTTTATAGAACTCTTACAAACTTTAATTTAATAAAAAAATCTAAGAAAAACGTTGAGCATCATTATGATATATCTGAAAAGTTATATGATCTTTTTTTAGATAAAAATAGACAATACTCATGTGCGTATTTTAAAAATGAAAATGATACTTTAGAGCAAGCACAGGAAAATAAAATGAATCATATAATCAAAAAACTTAATCTAAAACCTAACCAGAGAGTTTTGGATATAGGTAGTGGTTGGGGAACACTTGCAATAGAAATTGCAAAAAAAACTAAATGTGAAGTGGTAGGGATAACACTGTCTGAAAATCAACTTAAATATAGTAAAGAAAAAGCAAAAGAATTAAATTTAGAAAATCAGGTTGATTTTCGTTTAATTGATTATAGACAACTTAATGAAAAGTTTGATCGAATTGTAAGCGTTGGAATGTTTGAGCATGTCGGAAGAAAATTTTATCAAACTTATTTTAATTCTGTTTCGAAATTACTTTCCGAGGATGGCGTAGCGTTAATTCATACAATTGGATCTACTATGCCACCTAGAAACCCACATCCATGGATTACTAAGTATATTTTTCCTGGAGGATATACTCCAAGTTTAAGTGAGGTTTCACTCCCAATAGAAAAGTCAGGTTTAATGATATCTGATTTAGAAGTTTTACGAACACACTATGCTCATACATTAAGAAACTGGAAAAAAAGATTTTTGAGTAAAAAAAGTGAAGTTTTAGAGATGTTTGATGAACGTTTTTTTAGAATGTGGGAATTTTATCTAGTAGGTTGCGAAATGGCATTTAAATGGGGTGATCAGGTTGTATATCAATTTCAGTTAATAAAAAAAAATAATACGACACCAACTACAAGGGACTATATTTATCATTAATAAATTGGTAAATCTTTAGCTCTAAGTATGAAAAAAAAGCCTAAAAAATCTAAAAAAAAATTTTATAAAAAAAAAACTATAAAAAAAAAAGTTATTAAATCTAAAAAGAAAATTAAACGATATATAAAAAAGAAAAATAAAAGAAATATCAAAATCAAAAATAAAACTGTTTTTCGTTTAACTTCAAAAAAAAATAACCAAATTCTTTTAAAAATTATAAGTTTGCAAGAAAAATTAAAACCAAATTTTAAAATTCAATTTAATCCTTTTATATCAATAGATAAATTTCTACAGAAATTTTTTCAAAATATATCTGAAACAATAATTGAATATAAATCTTTAAAAAAAGAGCAGAGAAGAATTACAAAAATTAAAGAATTAGAAAAAATAGAAAATGAAAAAATAGAGAAACAGAAGGCAATTAAGGCAGAGAAAGATCTTCAGGGCAAATTAAAAGAGCAAATTTTAAAAGACGAAATTAAACTAGAAAAAGAAAGAACAAAAGATATCAAGCTTTTTTTAAGAAAAGAACAAGCTATAATTCGTCAAGAACAAGCTGAAAAACAAAGAAAATTTTTAGAACAATTAAAAATAGAAAAACAAATTGAAAAATTTAGAATTAGAGAAATTAAAGAATTAGAGCAATTAGAAAAAATTTCCCTAAAAGAACAAAGAGAAGACTATTCAAGCTTACAGGAAAGAATAGATAAGCTTAAACAAAAATATCAAATAATAAGAGACCAAAAAATTAGAGAGAGAGTAGAAGCTCTTGGAATTAAAACTCTAGGTGATGAAGATAGAGAAACTCTTTTACAAAAAGAAAGAGATTATAATTTAGCAAGACAAAAAATTGAATTTTCTTTAGAAAGTTTTTACAGAAGTTCAAGTAGTCTTGTATTTCAACTTAATAAAAAACATATTACTCGTCATATGTCAATTTTGAGATGTATAGATAGAAGGTTTGAGACAGGAGAAATTTTTATTAAGTGGGACGAAAGTGATGATGATAAATGGTTGTTGTTAATTTATATTAAAAATAACTCACCCGATGAAGGAATAATAATTGAGGATAAAACAAATCCTGAAAAAAATTTATCTTATGAGTTTAAATCTAGTGAGATTTTTAAAGCCTCAGATTTAATGGTAGATTCTTTAACGCAATTAGTTGCAAAAGTTAGAAAAAAGAAGCAAAATCAAAATTAATTTTTTATTATATTTTTTAGAATATACTCCCATTTACCCAAACGTTCATAACTTACTTTTAAAATCAAATTTTTTTTGGGCTCTAACCAAATATCAAAATCTAACTTCTTATCTTTTTCAATATTCGGATTTTGGGATTTTAATTTAAATTTATGAGCAAAATATTGCTTACCATAAATGATAATTTTTTCTTTTTTTATAAAAGTTACATCTTGTTTTTTTATACTTCCTGATAATGGACTAATTTGTTTTTTTACTTTGCAAAATTCTATGGTTCCACCAATTTCCAATTATACACTCCTGATTTGCTTCACCTGTGTACGAAGAGCCTTTAATATTATATTTTTTTTTTTCTTCATCATATATTAAATTTACATACTTTTTTTTATCATTTTGAAGAGTCTCTGATTTAAATGAAATTAGTTTATCATCTTTATATATTTCAATGCCATTGCTTTTAATAACAAAAATTTTTACACCAAAAACTTTTAACTCAAAATTTGTCATATTATGCACTTCAATGAGGTTATTTCGTTTAATAAACTTATATTTACTATAGCCAATACTTTTTCCATCTTTAAAAACTTCCATTTCGATTTCCTTAATATTTTTATAGTGAGATACGTGCCCAAAAGAATTTAAAGGGATTATTAAAAAAATAATTAAAATTACAAACTTATACATATAAATTGTTGGTATTTAATACTAACAAATAGTAAATACCATCTAAAATATGTTTTTAACTATAAAAAAAATACCTAAAGTTTTTTGGAGCTCTAAAACACCATTCAATTTAAAACCTAAAATTTCATCATTATTTTTTTTGTGCCTCGGCTTATCTATCTTTGGGTTGGGTGAAGGGTTATTAATAGTTTCATATTCTGGCGCTTCTCCCTGGAGTGTTTTGGCCCAAGGTATTTCCTTAAAAGTTAATTTATCAATCGGACTAATAACTTTTATAATCAGTTGCCTGGTCTTAATTTTATGGATTCCTCTTAAACAAAAGCTTGGAATAGGAACTATTCTTAACGCTTTAATTATAGCTTTCATGATTGATATATGTATAAATTTTGTACCAACTCCAGAAAGTTATCAATCAAAGTTATTTCTTGGTGTGTTTGCAGTTTTAACAGTTGGAATAGGTGGTGGTATTTATTTAATAGCAAATTTAGGTGCAGGCCCAAGAGACGGTTTAATGGTAGGTTTACAAAAAAAAACTAATCTTCCAATCGCTGTTGTTAGAGCTTTTCTTGAAATTTCAGTCGTAACTATAGGATGGTACTTAGGAGGGACTGTTGGACCAGGAACATTAATATTTGCATTTGGTATAGGTCCCGCGATTGCTTTAAGTTTATTTTTAGTAAAGAAAATTTTCTCTTAAAAAGTGATAACTACAACCGGTTGTTTCTAATAATATTAAATAATGTGGTTTATTAAAGTAAGGCTACATAAATTTATTAAATTAACTTTTCGACCACCATGAAAAGGGTAGAGTAAAAAATCAATTTTTAATATATAATCTACTTGCATAATCAATTCTATGTAAAAACTTAAAATCTAGGTCATTTTTAAAATAATCATCTACTGCTTTTTTTGAACCCTTCCAATGCCCATAATCATCAATAATTAAAATTCCTTTTTTCTGTAGTCTTGGATATAAAACTTCCAGCTCCTTTTTCGTTGAGTCATAAAAATCAGTATCCAGTCTCAATAAAGAAATTTTATCTGGAATATTTTTTTTTTCATTAAGTGTATCCTCCACTTTTCCCTTTACAAATATGAAATTTTTTTCATAATTTGTGTCGAATTTTTCTAAATTCATTTTTACTTCATCAAGTGAGGCTAAGCACCAATCATTATTTTTGTATTCTTTTCGAGACTCATGTGCTGATTTATTTTTTAAATCAAAATCATAATCTTTATTTTCATCGGGCATGCCTTCAAAAGTATCATAAGCATATATTTTTTTTGACATATTTAGTTTTTTATTAAAATAATTAAGTAGCATTAAATTTCCACCCTTAAAAACTCCAGCCTCGACTAAGTCCCCCTCAACTTTGTTAGAAGAAATATATTTCATTGATTGTAAAATTGCCCAGTGATTTGAAATCGAACACATAGAAAATTTCTGAATTTTTTTTAGTATTTCTAATTCCTCTTTATCAATTTCTGCAATATAGTTTTCTTGTTTTTTATACCATGAATTTTTACTTATAATTTCATAGTTAAAATACTTTAAAAAATTTTTTAAAAATTTTTTCATTATCAAACCAGAATTTATATTATTTATTATTGAAAGTACCAAAAAAAACCCCCAGAAATCACTTTCTGAGGGTTCTAATTTTCTTTAATTAATATTAACTGAGAGTTTTATAAACAGAAAGGAAAATTACATTCCCATTCCGCCCATACCACCCATTCCGCCCATACCACCAGCAGGCATAGCAGGCGCAGAGTCTTTATCATCTGGTTTATCAGCAACCATTGCTTCGGTTGTAACTAACAATCCAGCAATTGAAGCTGCATCTTGAAGAGCAGTTCTTACAACTTTTACAGGATCAATAATTCCCTCTTTGAACATATCAACATATTGTTCTGATTGAGCGTCGTAACCGGTTGATGACTTATTTGTATCTAAAAGTTTACCAACAACAACTGATCCATCTACACCAGCATTCTTTGTGATTTGTCGAATTGGAGCTTGAAGCGCACTTTTTACTATCTCTACTCCAGCTTTTTGATCGTCGCCTTTAACTTTTACCTTATCTAAATCCTGAGAAGCGTAAAGAAGAGCGCATCCACCGCCAACAACTATTCCCTCTTCAACAGCTGCTCTTGTTGCGTTTAATGCATCCTCCACTCTATCTTTTCTTTCTTTTACTTCTACTTCTGTAGCACCACCTACTTTTATAACTGCTACACCACCAGCAAGTTTTGCTAATCTTTCTTGAAGTTTTTCTCTGTCATAGTCTGATGTTGTTTCATCAATTTGTTGTTTTATTTGGGCACATCTCGCTTCAATATCAGTTTTTTTTCCAGATCCACTTACAATAGTACTATTTTCTTTATCAACCTTAACTCTTTTTGCAGAACCTAAATCATTTAATTTCACATTTTCGAGTTTAATTCCTAAGTCTTCAGAAATTACTTGGCCGCCAGTTAAAATAGCAATATCTTCCAACATTGATTTTCTTCTATCGCCAAAACCTGGTGCTTTAACAGCTACTACTTTTAAACCACCTCTTAATTTATTTACAACTAAGGTTGCTAAAGCTTCTCCCTCTACGTCTTCAGAAATAATCATTAAGGGTCTTCCAGCTTGAACAACTGCTTCCAATAATGGGACCATCGGCTGTAAGTTCGTTAATTTTTTCTCATGTAATAAAATTAGTGGATTTTCTAACTCTGTAGTCATCTTATCCCCGTTTGTAATAAAATATGGTGATAAATAACCTCTATCAAATTGCATTCCTTCAACAACATCTAACTCAGTTTCAATACCTTTAGCTTCTTCAACAGTAATAACTCCTTCGTTTCCAACTTTTTGCATAGCTTTTGATATCATGTTTCCAATTTCTTTATCTCCATTTGCAGATATTGTTCCAACTTGAGCTATCTCATCACTATCTTTAACTTTTTTTGCTGAAGATATTAATTTTTCCTTAACATGGTGAACTGCTGTTTCTATTCCCCTTTTAACATCCATAGGATTCATTCCAGCAGTAACATATTTACAACCTTCTTTTACTATTGCCTGTGCAAGTATAGTCGCTGTTGTAGTTCCATCGCCAGCTTCATCATTAGTTTTATTAGCTACTTCCTTAACCATTTGAGCACCCATATTTTCAAATTTGTCTTCTAGTTCGATTTCTTTTGCAACCGAGACACCATCTTTTGTAGTTCGTGGAGCACCGTAAGATTTGTCAATAACGACATTACGACCTTTAGGACCAAGTGTTACTTTTACAGTATTTGCAAGAATATCCACACCTTTTAACATTGATGCTCTAGCATCTGAATCAAATTTTATTATTTTTGCCATTATAAATCTCCTTAATTATTATTTTGATTTTGAAATACCCATAATGTCTGACTCTTTCATTATGCTATATTCTTTTCCGTCTATTTTAACTTCTGTACCTGACCACTTTCCAAACAAAACATTATCTCCAACTTTAACATCCATAGGGATAAGTTTTCCATCCTCAGTCTTTGCTCCACTACCGACTGCAACAACTTTCCCCTCTTGAGGTTTCTCTTGGGCAGTATCCGGTATTATTATTCCACCCGCAGTCTTTTCACTGCCGTCTAAAACTTCTATAAGCACTCTATCGTGCAATGGTTTAAATTTCATATATAACTCCTTTAAATATGCAGGTCATATAAAGATAAGAGGGTAATTTTTCAAGATATTCCAAAAAATATATAATTAAAAAAAACCAAAGAAATATAGCTATTTTTAAGCTATATCTGATAAATGGCAAAAAATTTAGATAAAAAAGGTCTAAAATCTATAATTGGAGAATTCGATCTTTTGTTTATCGATATTTGGGGAGTGCTCCATAATGGTATTAATTTATATGACCAATCTGTTGAAGTTTTGAATGAATTGGAAAAGAAAAATATAGAGTATATTCTTTTGACAAACGCACCAAGACCTAATGATACTGTTATAAATTTTCTAAACAAGATGGGTCTAGATAATAAAAAATGTAAAAAAGTTTTTACCTCTGGTGAGGCGGCTTTAAAATATTTAAAATCAGAATTACAAAATTTAAAATTTTATCATATAGGTCCACCCAGAGATTTTGACTTATTTAAACTACTTGAAAAAAATAAAGTTAAGAATATTAATGAAAGTGATTTTCTTTTATGCACAGGGCTATTTGATAATTTTGAAGATGATCTAAATTTTTATAAAAAAATTTTTAAAAATTGCACAGAAAAAAAGATGATATGTACAAATCCAGATTTAATTGTTGATAGGGGAGATCAAACAGAATTTTGCGCTGGTTCAGTTGCAAAAGTATTTGAAGATATGGGAGGAAAAGTTGAATATTTTGGAAAACCTTACCCATTAGTTTACAATCAGTCAGCTGACATTAAAAATAAAAGAATTCTATGTATTGGAGATAATTTGAATACAGATATCAAGGGAGCAAATTTACAAAATTTTAGTTCCCTTTTTATATTAAGTGGTATTCATAAAAACTCAAAAGATTTAAATAAACTATTATCAAATCACAAAGTTAGAGTAGACTACACACAATCAAAACTATTATGGTAAATAATATTACTAATTATAAAAACTTTAACATAAAAAAAAAACACAAAGGTTCAATTATTTTAATTGGAAATTTTGATGGTCTTCATCTTGGCCATCAAAAATTATTTCATAGGGCAAGTATTCTTAAAAAGAAAACAAAACTTAACGTAGGGGTTTATACATTTGACCCAATACCAAAAATGTTTTTTTTTAAAGAACTTAAAAATTATAGAATTTCAAATTTTAGTCAAAAATTAAACCTTTTTAAAAAATTTAAAGTTGATTTTGTTATAAACCAGAAATTTAACAAAAAATTTTCAAAAATAAATTGTAAAAAATTTATAGAAAATATTTTATATAAAAAATTAAAAGCTAATTATATTTTTGTAAGTAGTAATTTTAGATTTGGAAATAATAGAGAAGGAGATGTTAAATTATTAAAGTCTCTAGAAAAAAAATATAATTACAAAATTTTTGAACCATCTGCTTTAAAAACTAAAAATAAAATAATATCTTCTACTCTGATTAGAAGTTTATTGCAAAAAGGAAGACTACATTTAGCAAATAAGTATTTAGGTAGAAAATGGTCTGTTGAAGGAAATGTCATCAAAGGTAGACAGATGGGAAAAAAAATTGGATTTCCAACATGTAATATTGATATACAGAATTATGTGATAGCTAAGCTAGGTGTATATGCTGTAAAAATTTTTATTGAAAAAAACAACAAATCTTTTAAAGGCATAGCTAATCTAGGATATAGACCAACTTTTAATCAAAAAAAAATTCTTTTAGAAGTAAATATATTTAATTTTAATAAAAATATTTATAATAAAAAGCTGACTGTACAATTTTTAAAGTTTATAAGAGGAGAAAAAAAATTTAGCGGTATAAATCAATTAAAAAAACAAATTTTGTTAGACTTAAAAATTGCGAAAAAATATTAAATTATGACCAAGGAAAATATCAATCTTCCAAAAACAGCCTTTTCCATGAAGGCAAATCTTCCAAACAAAGAACCAGGATTTATTGAATATTGGAATAAAATTAATCTTTATGAAAAATTGAGAAAAAATAGCAACGGTAAAGAAAAATTTGTTCTGCATGATGGCCCACCATATGCAAACGGAAACATACATATGGGTACAGCTTTAAATAAAATCCTTAAAGATATAATAATAAAATTTCATCAAATGAGTGGAAAAGACTCTGTTTATGTACCAGGTTGGGATTGTCATGGTTTACCAATCGAGTGGAAAATTGAGGAACAATATAAAAAAAATAAAAAAAATAAAAATGATGTCCCAATTGTTGAGTTTAGAAAAGAGTGCAGAGACTTTGCAAATAAATGGATAAAAATTCATAAAGATCAATTTAAAAGACTTGGTGTTATTGGTGATTGGGAAAATTATTACTCAACAATGAGTTTTGATGCAGAAGCACAAATTGTAAGAGAACTTGGTAAATTTTTAAAAGAAGGTAGTTTATACAGAGGATATAAACCTGTTCTATGGTCCACTGTTGAAAAGACAGCATTAGCTGATGCAGAAGTTGAATATATGGATCATATTTCGGATACAATATACGCATCATTTCCAGTTAAAAAAACAAATCATGATCATTTAAAAGACTGTGAAATTATTATATGGACAACAACTCCTTGGACTATACCTGCAAATAAAGCTTTGGCTTTTAATCAGTCTTTAAATTATATAATCATAAAAATTGAGGATCCTGGTGTATTTGAAGGTAGAAAAATTGTTCTAGCTGAAGATTTGTTAGAGAGTTTAATTAAAGATTGTGAAATTAAAAAGTATAAAAAAATTAAAAAATTTTCTGGAGAAAATTTTAAAGGAACAATTTGTTCTCATCCTTTTTTAAAAATTGGTTATGATTATGATATACCAATGTTAGAAGCACGTTTTGTTACAATCGAGCAAGGATCAGGAATTGTCCATTGCGCGCCAAGCCATGGACCTGACGATTTTAATTTATGTATAAATAATGGAATCAAAGCATTAGAAACAGTTGATGGTGATGGAAAATATACTAGCAATATTTCTCTATTTGAGGGAACCCATATTTTTAAAGCTAATCAAATAATTATAGAAAAATTAAAAGAACAAAAAAATTTATTAGCCTCAGGAAAACTCAAGCATTCTTATCCTCATTCATGGAGATCTAAAGCACCTTTAGTGCATAGAGCAACTCCACAGTGGTTTATATCTATGGAAAGTCACGGTTTAAGAAATAAAGCATTAAAAGCAATTGATGAGACATCATTTTATCCTAGCAAAGGTAAGGAAAGACTAAGATCAATGATAGAAACAAGACCTGACTGGTGTGTTTCTAGACAAAGGGTTTGGGGTGTTCCACTTCCAATTTTTGTATCAAAAAAAAATGGAGAAATTTTAATTGATCAAAAGGTTTTTGATAACATTGCTAAAATTTTTGAAAAAGAGGGTTCAGACTGTTGGTTCTCAGATGATCCACAAAAATTTTTAGGCTCAAAGTATAAATCATCAGAGTATGAAAAATTGAGCGACATTGTTGAAGTTTGGTTTGATAGTGGCTCTACGCACTCTTTTGTTTTAGAAACAAGAAAAGATTTAAAGTGGCCTGCTTCTATGTATTTAGAAGGATCAGATCAGCATAGAGGTTGGTTTCATTCTTCACTTCTACAATCATGCGGCACTAGAGGAAAAGCACCTTTTGAAAGTATTTTATCCCATGGTTTTGTAGTCGATGGAAAAGGACTGAAGATGTCTAAGTCTACTGGAAATGTAATTTCGCCAGACGATATATTAAAAAAATATGGTGCAGATATTCTAAGAATTTGGGTAGCTTCATCAAACTATGCAGAAGATTTAAGAATAGATTATACAATTCTCGAACAGCATGCTGAAGCTTATAGAAAAATAAGAAATACTTTTAGATATTTAATGGGTAATTTAAATGATAATTTTCAAGAGATAGATTTTGAAAAAGTAGATACTAAAAAATTACCATATTTAGAGCAATATATGCTTCATAAAGTTTTTACTTTAAATTACAATTTTCTTAATAATTTTAATTCTTATAATTTTCATGTTTTGTATAAAGAATTATTAAATTTTTGTACAGTAGATCTATCTTCATTTTATTTTGATATAAGAAAAGATACACTTTATTGTGATCCTAAAGAATCTCAAAAAAGAAGAGATTGTATCCTTGTATTAAATATAATTTTAGATTGTTTGTTAAAATGGTTCGCACCAATTTTGTCGTTTACAACAGAAGAAATATTTAAATTACTGAATAAAGAAAATGATAATAGTATTCATTTAAAGCAATTCCCTAAAATAAACGAAAATTGGGGAAGCAATAAAATCCAACAGGATTGGTCAAATTTAATTGAAATTAGGAATGTAGTAAATTCAAGCATAGAAAAGAAAAGAGAGGATAAAACAATAGGATCAAGCCTTGAAGCAAAAGTTAAAATCGAATTAGGTAAAAAGCTTTTTGATCTTGCTAAATCTTATGATTTTTCAGAAATTTGTATTACATCAGATGCAGATATAGTTTTAAATGAAAATATTAGCGATGAAATCAAAGTAGAAACAATTAAAGCTGAAGGTGAAAAATGTCCTATTTGTTGGAAGATTTCAAAAAATAAATGTGTCAGACATGGTCATATCAAATAGTATATGAAAAAAAAATATTTAAATCATATTTTAATAATTTCTATAATATTTTTAGTAGATAGATTATCAAAAATTTACGTAATTAATTTAGCAGACGATTTATCCAACTTTAACATTACTATAACAACTTTTTTAAATATAATTTTAGTTTGGAATTCTGGAATAGGATTTGGGCTATTTCAGTTAGAAGGAAACTTAACATATAATTTAATTACTATACTAATAATTATAATTAATTTTGTAATAATTTATTTATTGGTTAATTCTGATAATACTCAAAAATTTTTTTTTTCAATGATTCTAGGAGGTTCATTTGGAAATTTGTTTGATAGACTCTATTATTCAGCAGTTCCTGATTTTATAGATTTAAATTATAATAATTTTCATTGGTTTGTTTTTAATGTTGCTGATATATTTATAACGTTAGGTATTTTGTGCCTTATTTTTGTTGAATTATTTTCAGATAAAAAGGTTTAAACAATGAAAAATAATATTATTTTTGTAATCTGCTTTTTGTTTTTTTTAAATTCCTGCCAGTCTGTAAAGGATGGTCTTTCAGGAAGAAAAAATGAAAACAGTGATGAATTCTTAGTTGAAAAAAAAAATCCACTAGAAATACCTCCTGACTTTAAAGAACTACCAGTTCCAAAAGTGGACGAAAATAAGAATAGATCACAGGAGATAGATGAAGAAATTGAAGAGCTTGTAAAATCTATTACTAAATCAGAAAAAATAAACTCAAAAAATAAATCTGCCGAAGAATTTGTTATTAAAGAAATTAATAAAAATTAATGTTCACTAAAAATATAATTTTTAAAAATTTTAAGGAAATAAAATTTAATAATAAATTAAAAAAAATATTAGTAGATTATTCAAAAACAGAATTAATAAAGAGTTTTTCTAAGAATTATCAGTACAGTTTTGATAAAATAAAAATAAAAAAATATATGAAATTTCAAAATTTTAATCTAATCGGTATGGGAGGTTCATCATTAGGAACAAAAGCTATCTATAGTTTTCTGAACAATAAAATTAAAAAAAAATTTAATTTTATCGATAATATAAATCTAAATCAAAAAATTAACTCAAAAAAGAGAACTTTAAATATAATAGTTTCAAAGTCAGGAAATACTCTAGAAACAATATCAAATTTTGAAAATATAAAAAATAAAAATAAAAATTTATTTATCTGCGAAAATTCAAATAATTACTTAAGAAAAATTGCAAATCAATTAACTGATGAGATTATTGATCACAACAATTTTATTGGAGGTAGATACTCAGTTCTATCTGAAGTCGGTATGCTACCTGCAATATTAATGGGTTTAGATGATAAAAAATTTAAGAGATTTGATAATTTAATTAAAAATAAAAAATTTGTTAATGAATTAATTAAAAATGTTTCATCAATAATAAAGTTAATAAAAAATAAAAAATTAAATTCTATAATTTTAAATTTTGATGAGGAGTCAGAGGATCTCTTTAAATGGTATCAGCAGTTATTAGCTGAGAGTTTGGGCAAAAAATCTAAAGGTCTTCTGCCCTTGATATCAAATCTTCCTAAAGACAATCATAGTATGATGCAATTATACTTAGATGGACCAAAAAATAGTTTTTATACGTTCTTTGATGTGCTTGAAAATTCAAAATATGGAATGTTAAAAAAAATTAAATTATCTCAAAAACAGGCTACAAAAAATATTTTTAATAAAAAGAAAATTCCTTATCGTAGCTTTGATTTAAGAAATAGATCTGAGTCATCTTTGGGGGAAATGTTTATTTTTTTTATGTTAGAAACAATTTTACTTGGTCATATGTTGAAAGTGAATCCTTTCGACCAGCCATCTGTAGAATTAATTAAAATAGAAACAAATAAAATTTTAAAAAAATTATAATTTAATAAAAAAAATTTTTGATATACCGTAAGTTTTTTCCAGAACTACATTAAAGTCATTTTCAATAGAATCTTTGTATTTTTTACTTCTGTGCAAAATAATTATTCCACTTTTATCAAGTAATTTTAGATTTTTTATGTCCAATATTAGTTTTCTTATTCTTTCCTCTTTAAATGGAGGATCAAGAAAAATTAAATCAAATTTACTTTTAAAGAAATCTTTATCTTTTATTAACTTAAAAATATCAATTTTTATTAATTCAATACTATTTTTACATTTAAAATGATTAATATTTTTTTCTAATATTTTTATAGCTGGAGCATAGTTTTCACAAAAAGTTATATTTGATGCTCCTCTAGACAAACATTCCAAACCAAAAGAACCTGAACCAGAAAAAAGATCAAGTACATTTGAATTTACAATTTCAACTTCAACATGTTTAGAGTGTTTTATCAGATTAAATATCGATTCTTTTGTTAAATCTTTAAGTGGTCTGGTAAATTTATCCAGAGGTTGGATTATTTTTTTTCCTTTGTACTTACCAGAAATTATCCTCATAAATTTGTGACTTTATATCCAATATCTTTTCTATAAAAACCATCCATCCAATTTATTTTTTTCAGTACTTCTAGAGCTTTGTTTTTGCAATCTGTAAAGGTATCTGATGTTATAACAACGTTTAAGACTCTACCACCATCTGAGTAAATATCTTTATCTATAGATTTTGTACCTGCATGAAAAATAAAATGTCCTTTTTCTTTAATCTCTAAATTTTTAATATTATCAATCTTTATATTTTTTTTATAATTTCCAGGATATCCATTTGAGCATAGAACAAAACAAATACTTTTTTCATTAAGCCATTCAATTTTTTCTGATTTTAAATCATTATTACAACAAGATAAAATTATCTTTCCCAAGTCTGACTTCAGTAAAGGTAATATTGTTTGACATTCTGGGTCTCCCATTCTTACATTATATTCTATTAAGTACGGTTCATTATCTACAATCATAAGCCCAACATAAAGAAAGCCAACATACTGAGTATTTAAATCTTCTAATCCTTTTAATGTAGGTTCTATAATTTTTTTATTTATCTTATTTTGTAATTCAAGATTATTTAATCTTGATGGGGAATACGCACCCATTCCACCAGTATTAGATCCGGTATCCCCTTCACCAACTCTTTTGTGGTCCTGCGCAGTCTGAAAAAAACTATAATTTTTTCCATCACAAATAACAAAATAACTCATCTCCTCACCTTTTAAAAATTCTTCGATTAAAACAAGTTCTGCATTTCCAAATTTACCATCAAATATTTCATGAACTGCAGATATTGATTCTTCTTTGGAACCGCAAATATAAACACCTTTTCCAGCTGCCAAACCATCAGCTTTTATTACTATAGGAAAATTAGAATTATTGAGAAATCTAATAGCGTCTTCCCTATTTTTAAAAATTTCAAAATTAGAGGTAGGTATATTAAATTTTTTACAAAGCATTTTTGTAAACGTTTTTGATCCTTCTAACTGAGATGAAATTTTATTAGGTCCAAAAATTTTTATTTTTGTATTTTTAAAAAAATCTACAATACCATTTACAAGAGGTTTTTCTGGGCCAACTATTAATAATTCGATATTCTTTTTTTCAGATATTTTTTTTATTTCACTAAAATTATCAATATTTATATCATAGTTTTCAGCTATTTTGCTTGTACCCGCATTACCAGGAAAACAATAAATTTTTTCAATAATTTTTGATTCATTAAGTTTTAAACATAAAGCATGTTCACGCCCACCACTTCCAATAATTCCAATATTCATATATATATTTTATATATCTTAATTATGAAAAATAAATTAGCTAAATTAAAATATTTGCCAAACAATTTTGAAATTCTAGTTCCAGGTGATCATGTAGTATGCGCCATATCCAATAAAAAAATACCCTTAGATCAATTAACTTACTGGAATGTAGAATTGCAAGAACCTTACTTCTCTTATATTGAGGCTGCTAAAAAAAAAGATATAAGTTTATAAAACCTATAATTTCCATCTATTATGAGTAAGTATCCATTGCTCAGGATTTTTTAATATCATTTTTTCAATCCATTTATTAAGGTTTTTTGTAATGTCATTTGAACTTTGGTTTTTATCAAAATAAATTGGTTTATTTATAATTATCTTAAAATTTACTTCATTTACCCTTTCAATATACAAAGTTAGGATTGGGCAATTAAATTTTTTAACTAATTGTGCTGGTATAGAAGTTGTAAAAGCTGGTTTATTAAATAAATTCACTTTAACACCTTCAGTTACTCTTTGATCAATCATTAAAGCAATAGAAATATTTTTTTTGAATAAGTTCAAAATTTCACGTAAACCAGAAAGTCCTTTTTTTATTTGTATCTTACAAATATAATTTTTACGTATTTTTTCCATTGTTTTATTTAAAAAAAAATTGTTTAAGGGTCTGTAAATAGCTCCTAGCTTTACACCTGTTTTTTCAATCTCCATTGCCATTAATTCAAAGTTATTAAAGTGACCTGAAACAAAAACAACTGGCTGATTCTTTTTCTTTATATCGTACAAATATTCTAAGCCAACTATTTCTATATGCTTTTTTAATTTGTCGTTCCTAAAATCTTTTATAAACATATATTCAGCTAAAATTTTTCCGTAATTACCCCACATTTCTTCGATAATTTTACTTTCGTCTTCTGGTTTTAAATCTGGAATTATATAACTTAAGTTTTTTTTTATTGTTTTTTTTGATTTAAAAATTGGGCCTAGTTTTTTTCCGATAACATTACCTAGTCTAGATGCTTTTTTATATCTTAAAATTTTAAATATAATAAATAAAATTTTTATAATGCAAAACTGAAAAAAGTAACTAATTGATTTCATGCTTCGATTTTAAAAAATTTACAAATTCTTTTTTTTTACTAATTGTTAGTTCTATTTTTGCCACCATAATTTTATCTAAATATTTTTTTTCTAATTTTATGAAATCTTTTTCAGTAGTAATAATTTTAGTATTATTAACTTTTGCAAAATGAATAATTTTCTGTAAATCATCATCTTTATAATTATGATGATCAGGGAACTTGAATTCTTTAATAATTTTTAATTCATTTTTATTTAGTAATTCAAAAAAATTTTTAGAATTACCAATACCTGAAAAAATTGTATAATTTATATCTTTATTAAATTTACTTAAATTTTTAAGTTCATAATTAGATTCAAAAATTTCAATTTTAGGATTTATTTCTTTTATTTGATTTATGATTTTTTCATTTAATAATTTATTTCCATTTAACACCACAGCATCATATTTTTTTAAAGCTTCAATTTTCTCTCTTAGTGGACCAGCTGGTATTAGAAAACCATTTCCTATCCACAGTAAATTACTAAAACAAACTATACTTAAATCATAATTAATGGATCTATCTTGTAGTCCATCATCGAATACAGCATATTTATAACCATGATTTTCAGCTTCTTTTAATGCATTTAATCTATTTTTCTTACAAATTAAATTTGAATATTTTTTGATCAGCTTTTGCTCATCAAGTTGATTTTTGTAAAACTTTTTTATTACTATACTTTTAATATTTTCTTGATTGAGTAAATCATAGATTTTAATTGAAAGCGGCGTCTTTCCCGTTCCACCAATATATATATTACCAACACAAACTTTAATTATTCTATCTTTCTTCCAATTTTTCTTTTTTTTTAAAAAGAAATTATTTAGTGAAATAGGTAATGTTAAAGGAAGCAAAAAGTAAGATAAAAAATTAGGTTTTTTTAAATCCCAAAACTCAGGCTTACTAAATTTCATTTAGATCACTTTATTTAATTCTTTTGTAACTTTATCTAATACTTTTATACCCATCATTTCAATTTTTCTAATAATTAAAGAAGATCCTTTTTTACCCTTTATAGAAGCTTGAATATTAACAATCGCAGTTGCTGGAGAATGAATTTTTTCAGATATATTCAAATTGTCTAAAAGTTTATAAATATCTTTGAAATTATTAATATATGGACCGTGAATAATTTTACATCCATTTCTTGCAGCTTCCAGTGGATTTTGACCACCATGTTTTATGAGTGACCCGCCCATGAAAACAATTTCACTTAAATTATAAAAAATTTCAGTCTCACCATAAGTGTCAACTAAATATATATCAATATTGTGTGATATTTTTTTTTTCCAACTATGGCAATGAAACTTTAAATTAAAATTTTTCATTAACTTAATTATATTCTCTTTTCGATTTATATGTCTTGGTATTAAAATAGTTACTAAATCTTTTTGTTTTTCTTTAATATTTTTATGAATATTTAAACAAAATTCTTCTTCACCATGATGAGTACTTGCTGCGCACCAAAATTTTTTCTTAGAAAAAAATTTTTTTAATATTATCGGAATTATATTTTTTTTACTTTTTTTTTGTGAAAATTTGAGATTATCAATAGGTTTAATAGATTTTACTTCGAAAAGTTTTAAATATTTTTCTGTTTCTTTATTACATGGAAAAGTATCTGAAAAACAATTAAAAATTTTTTTTGAGAAGCTATTAAAAATTTTCCATCTATTAAATGATTTTTTTGTAATTCTACCATTGATAAGAATAGTATATATTTTATTTTTTTTTAGAGCTAAAAGTGTATTAGGCCAAATTTCAGAATCTACAAAAAGTGCCAAAGATGGACTCCAATAGTTGATAAATTTTTTTGAAATACTTTTTGTATCAATATAAAAAAATTGATGAATAGTTTTCTTAAATTTAAAATTATTAAAAACTTTTGCTGAACTTAACGTAGAGGTAGTTACAAGTATCTGATCAACTTTGTTGTTTCTTTCTAATTTTTCGATTAAAGGAATAATACTTAATAATTCACCAACACTAGCTCCGTGGAACCAAACTAAATTATTCTTAATTTTTTTTTTAGAAAAAAAACCAAGTTTTTCCTTAAATCTTTTTAAATCCTCTTTTTTTTTTATTAATCTAAATAAAATGATTAGCGGTGATATAAACAAAACTAAGTTTATTAAAAATCTATAAACCAATAATATCATTAGTCTTTTCTAATTTGCTTCTCATAAAAGCTTTTGTAGGTAAGTGATTTTTTTAATAATTCTTCATGAGAACCTTCAGCAGAAACTTTTCCACTCTCTATTACGAAAATTTTATTTGAATTTAAAATAGTTGATAATCTATGAGCAATTACAATAGTAGTTCTTCCTTTGGTGAGTAAGTTCATTGCTTCTTGAATTTTACTCTCAGTTTCAGCATCCAATGATGAGGTTGCTTCATCTAGAAGTATAACTGGTGCTTTTTTTAACATCGCTCTTGCAATTGATATTCTTTGTTTTTCACCACCCGAAAGTCTAAGACCATTTTCACCAATTATAGTTTCATATTTTTTTGGAAGATCTTTTATAAAATTATGAGCAAAAGATTTTTTAGCTACATCTAAAATATCATTCTCTGTTGCATTTGGATTTGCATAAAGAATATTGTTTTTTATTGTGTCATCAAACAAAGTTGTATCTTGAGTTACTATCGAAATATTTTTTCTCAATTCATTTAGTTTGACATCATAAATTGATTGACCATCCATATATATATTACCGGAAGAGCAATCATAAAATCTTGGTATTAGATTTAAGATAGATGATTTACCAGCTCCACTATGACCTACTAAAGCTGTCATTTTGCCTCCAGCAAATTTTAAGCTTACATCTTTAAGAACTAAACTTTGATCATCAAAGTACTTAAAATCACAATTTTTAAATTCAATATCACAATTAGAAATTTTCAAATTTTTGCTATCTTTTTTATCTTTGATTTTATTTTTTATATCAATAATGGGTAAAATCCTCTTTGCAGCAGATAAGCCTTGATTGATACCAACATTTAAAGTAGCCAAAGATCTTACTGGCTGATAAGCTAGCATCATAGCTGCTAGAAATGAGAAAAAATTATTTATATCAATTTCTCCACTAATTATTAATTTACCCGTTACAAATATTAATATCGCTATCATTATTCCTGTTAGTGGCTCCATGACGACCGAGGCTCTGGTAAAAACAATTGCTATTTTTTTTGCTTTTTCTTTCACATCTCCTAAAAAACTACTTGATCTTTCAGTTTCATACTCTTCTCTTTGGAATATTTTTATGAGTTTATGATTTTTAAATAATTCCATAAGATATTTTGAAGCTTCTCCAGTTTTTTCTTGAGCCTCAGTAGTTACTTTACCAATTCTTTTACCAAGACTTTTTGCTGCAAGGGTCGCAATTGGAATCATTAAAATTGCTATTAAAGAAAGCTTCCAGTTTTGGTAAAACATAACAACTAAAAGGCCAAACAATGTTAAACTATCCTTGAAGGCATTTAAAATTGTTGTACTTACTAAATTCACAATATGAGCAGTATCACCCAAAACATGATTCAGATATTTTCCACTATGCTTGCCATGAATTAAATTAGTGTCTGCTTTAATTAATGATTTAAGCATATCATCCTGCATATCTTTTTTTATATCATTTCCAACACCTATCATTAAAACTCTGGCAGCATATAAAGATATACCTTTTGCAAAAAAAGCGAGGATTATTAATGCAGGTATAATTAAAATTAAAGACTGGTCTTTATCAACAAAAATTTTTTTTATTGCTGGGTCAAGTAGGTATGCTATTGCTGAAGTTGATCCAGCAACAATTAGTGAAAATAATCCAGATAACATTATTTTCCATATATAATTTTTAGAGTAATCTGAATATAATCTTTTTAAAATTTGAAAATTACTAATCATAAAAAAATTTTTCCAATAAGTAGGTTAATAAAAATCAATAAACCTAAAAAGTTATTTGATTTGAATTTATTCAAACAATTTTCAGCCAATCTAATATTTAAAAAAAAAATCTGATAAGTAAATAAATGCATTACTATTATAATATTCATAAAGAAATAAACTGTACTAAATTCCATGCTGTATCCTAAAAAAAGTAAACTTATAGCGAATATTAAATAACATAATGAAATAAATATTTTTGGATTTTGTTTAAATTTAATTGATGTTGATTTGACTCCTATGATTTCATCATCTTTAATATCTTGATATCCATATATCGTGTCGTAACCCAATGTCCAAAATATGGCACCAATATAAAAAATAATAGGAATAAATGATATTTCACTATTTGTAACTGTCCATCCAAGAATTAAACCATAATTAAATGTAATACCAAGAAATAACTGTGGCCAATATGTAAATCTTTTCATGAATGGATAAGTAAATGCAAGCGGCATAGATACTAAGGCTAAAATTATAGTAAAAGAATTAAATTGCATTAATATGATAAATGCCAAAAGACACAAAGTTAGAGAGTAGATCACTCCTAAATTAATTGAAATTTTCTTTGATGCTATAGGACGATTTTTTGTTCTTTCAACTTTGGCATCAAAATCCTTATCAGCTATATCGTTGATGATACATCCTGCTGATCTCATTAGTACTGCTCCCAAGAAAAATAGCACCGCATATTTACAAAATATTTTTATATCGTTAGAAAAATCATAACCAACTGTTAAGCCCCAAAGACAAGGCCAAAACAACAACATAAAACCTACTGGTTTTTTTAAGCGTGTTAATTCAATAAAATTATATATGTGATTCATCAGAATTTACTTGTAAATAGCAAAGCCTAGTTTCATAATCAAACTGATTCGTATGAATATAGATTATACAGTTACTGCATTGATGTTTCCCGCTATACCATTGTTAATGAGTGTTTATAGCAACAGGTTTCATACTTTAAGCAAGTTAATAAGAGAACTTCATGACGAGCATGTCTATGAAAAGCATATTCCCCCAGAGTGGAAAAAACAATTTATGAATCTTAGTAATCGTATATCTATATTAAGGTGGACGATAATGTTTGCAGCATTTGGGTTTTTATTTAACATGCTGACAGTTTTTGCGTTATATTTAGATACAGTATTTATAGCTAGGGTTATTTTTGGATCTTGTTGTTTGTCTATGATTATTTCAATAATTTTTTTTATAAGAGAAATTCAAATTTCTACTAGTGCATTAAATTTACATATGTCCGATATGGATGTACATATAAATTAGCTTGGTATAATTACAGCGGGCCCAATTAATTTTCTAGCTTCTAAGTCCTCATGTGCATTCTTAGCTTGTTCGAGTGAATATTTTTTAGAAATTTCAATTTTGATTTTTTTTGATATTACTGCATCAAATACTTTTTTTGCAGACTCTACTAATTCTTCACGGGTAACAGTGTAATGAGCTATAGAGGGTCTTGTAAAAAAAAGTCCTTTGGTGTTTATATGTTTTTTAATATCCAGTGTATGAACATAACCAGATGCATTCCCAAAAGCGACCATCATTCCTCTGATTTTTAAACATTCAATTGAACCTTCAAAAGTTTTAGCACCAACACCATCATAGACAACATCAATTCCATTTTTTCCTACGATTTTTTCTACTTCTTTAACAAAATTATTATCAGTGTAATTAATTACATGGTGGCAACCATTATTTTTAGCAATAGCTTCTTTTTCTTTTGAGCCTACAGTTCCAATTACAGTACAACCAATTGCATTAGCCCATTGACATAATATTTGTCCAACACCACCTGCGGCAGCATGAAATAATACTTTGTCTCCTTTTTTTGCCACATAACTTCTATGGAGTAAATATTCAGCGGTCATTCCTTTTAATACAATGCAAGAGGCAATTTCATCAGACACTCCGTCTGGAACATTTACTAATTTTTCTTGAGGCATTATTTGTTTTTCAGAGTAGCCCCCAATTGGCATTGATGCATGGCTAACTCTATCCCCAACTTTAAATAAATTAACTTTTGATCCAATTTCTT
This sequence comes from uncultured Pelagibacteraceae bacterium, assembly GCA_902515185.1. GTDB lineage: Bacteria > Pseudomonadota > Alphaproteobacteria > Pelagibacterales > Pelagibacteraceae > Pelagibacter. The sequence goes on from CABXTN010000004.1 coordinate 44,360, forward strand.
CAATTATCCCACAAGCTTCTAAACCAATCCCGCTTGGCAGTGGAATAGGGTACAAACCTGTTCTGTGATAAACATCAATATAATTAAGACCAATAGATAAGTTTTTTATTAAAACTTCTGTGGGACCTGGTTTTCCAATTTCTATATCTTTTAACTCTAAAACTTCAGGACCTCCAAATTTTTCTATTTTAATTGCTTTCATTATTTAACAAATGTATCATTATGATAATCTTGAACTGCTTGCAAGATTTCAGCTTTAGTATTCATTACAAAAGGTCCACCTCTAGCAATTTCTTCATTAATAGGTTTTCCTGAAATCACTAAAAACTTTGTGTTAGATTTGGCTTTAACAGATAAATCTTCACCTTTTGATAATAATATTAATGTACTGTCTTTAACATTATCGTGTTTTTTTTTACCAATTTCAATTTCCCCATTTATTAGATAAATAAAAGTATTATGAGTAGATGGTAATTTAAAATTAAATTCTTTATCTTTATTTAATTCAACATCTAAATAGACGGGTTCAACGTTATGACCTTTAACAGGACCTTCAGCATTTTCAAATTTACCAGCGATTACTTTGATAGTTTTATCTTCATCTTTATGAACACTCATTTTATCTGCATCAATATAAATATATTCTGGCTTACTCATTTTTAATTTAGCAGGCATGTTAATCCATAATTGAAAACCATGAAGTTTACCTTCTTTCATCGCAGGCATTTCAGAATGGATTATTCCACTTCCTGTTCTCATCCATTGGACATCTCCTGCCGTCATTCTACCTTCGCCACCTGTACTATCTTTATGCTCAAAATCTCCAGCAAGCATATAAGTAACTGTTTCAATTCCTCTGTGGGGGTGGGATGGAAAACCACCAATATAATCATCTTTATTTTCTGACCCAAACTCATCTAACATAAGAAACGGATCTAGGTAATCTGGATCAACTCCTATACTTCTTTTTAACTTAACGCCAGCACCATCAGAAGCAAGAATTGGATCAACTATTCTTTCAACTTCAATTTTTTTCACTTTAAGATCTATTTCCTTTAATTAAAAAATATAATCCACCAATAAAAAGAAATATTTGTTCACTTGTAAAAAGCTTTGTATTAATAAACCAATCAGAATGAGCTATAGCAAATATATTTACCATTATTATAAAAATAATAAAGCCCGCTGATCTAGTAATAAAATTTCCATATGGATTTTTAATAAAACCACCAACTATTAATAGAACTCCAGCTGAAACTTCAGAAATTGCAACAAATGACGCCAAAGTAGGAGATAAATCAAAATATTCAATTAACCCTTGAGGTGGTAAGGGAAATTTATTTAAACCGTGAATTAAAAAAGCTATTGCTATTCCAAATCTAAAAAATAAAGAAGCCAAAGCTTCAAAATTTAAAAAAAAGTCGTTTATTTTATTTATAAAATTTTTCATATTATTTATTATGCGAACCATCACAAAATGGCTGATTGTTAGTTTGTTTGCAAGCACAAAAGAACATTTTTTTTGTCACATTTGGTTTATATATGATTGGTTTAAAATCAGTACCTTTATGTGATCCATCACAAAAAGGTTGTTTTGAACTTTTTCCACAACTACACCAATAATAAGATTTTCCTTCTACAACATATACCGCTAACGCACTATCTCCTGCTCTTTGCCCTTTATACATGCTCCCCGCTTTCTAATTAAATTAACTTTATAAGTTCACTCAAATCTTTAATTTCATTATTAGGTTTGAAATCTAAATTATCAAAAATATTTTTATTTCTATTCACCCAAATTGAAGTGTATCCATAATTTCCACCACCAGATACATCCCAAGTATTAGCACTTAAAAATACCACTTCTTTTTTTTCTATTTTATATTTTTTAATTGGCATATCATAAACTTTTGAGTCTGGTTTATAAATTCCAACTTCCTCAATTGAAAAAATATCATCAAACAAATTATCTAAATTATTACTTTTAACTAATTCATTAAGGAGCATAGGGGTTCCATTTGAAAGAATAGCCAATTTTAATTTTTTTTCTTTTAAAATTTTTAAAACATCAGGAACTTCTTTGAATGGAGATAGTATTTTATATAGATCTAGCAACTCATTTCTCATTGATGGATCTATTGAATATACTTTCATTGATTTATCTAGGCTATCCCCAGTAACTTGCCAGAAGTCTTTATGTCTTTTCATTAAACTTCTCAGCCAAGTATACTCTAATTGAGTTGTTCTCCAGTGATTAGCAAAACCTTCCCACTTGTTTCCAATCTTATCTTTACATTTTTCTGCAGCAGAATTTACATCAAATAATGTGCCATATGCATCGAAAATAATAGCTTTAATATTTTTCATAAATCAGATTAATATAATTATTAATGAATAATTTAAGACTATTCTATCAAAAAAAATTATTAGAGGATCTTACTGGTAATCTAGATAAAAAACAATCTCACTACGTAAGTAAAGTAATGCGATTAAAAAAAAATGATAAATTTAACGTTTTTAATGAATCTGGAGAATGGATTGCTGAGGTGAAACAAATTTCAAAAGGGTTAGTAGAATTTAAAATTATAAAACAGTTAAGGTCTAAAGATAATAAAAAAGATATATGGTTAGCTTTTTCTCCCATTAAATCTAATTATTTTAATTTTATGATTCAGAAAGCAACTGAACTCGGTGTTACAAAATTTATACCAATTATTTTTGAAAGAAGTGTAGTACGAAAAATTAATAGCGATAGATTAAATAAAATTATTATTGAAGCGACAGAACAGTCAAATAGAATTAGACTACCAGAATTAGAAAATACCCTAAATTTAAAAAGTTTTTTAAAAAATTTTGAAAACAAAATTAATTTAGTTTTTACTGATCTAAATTCAGAACAAAAAAATATAAATTTCAATAGAAATGATAAAAAACCAATTTGTATAATAATTGGACCAGAGGGGGACTTTTCAGAATCGGAGAGATTAGAAATATTAAAATTTAAAGATATCAGATCACTTAAATTAAGTGACAACATCTTACGTTCAGAAACAGCTGCAATTTCGGCATTATCTATTATTAATTTTATTATAAATTGATAAATTGTCGCGAAAACATTGGTGTAATTTTATCTAATTGTCTTTATATAGATCTCAATAATGAAAAAAATTTTTATAAATATAATAATTCTGTTTGTTCCAACTATTCTTCTGGCTGATCAGCCTAAGAAGTGGCAAATGGGTTTTCAAGAACCTGCATCACAATCAATGAGAGATATTGTATGGTTTCATGATTATATGCTTGTTCCAATTATTGTTGCTATAAGTGCTTTTGTTTTATTTCTAATGTTGTACGCAATGATAAAGTTTAGAGCCTCAAGAAATCCTAACCCATCAAAAAGAACTCACAATGTTTTAGTTGAGGTAGTATGGACACTTGTGCCATGTTTAATTTTAATAGTTATGGCCGTTCCATCTTTTAAAGTTTTATATTCTCAGGACGAAATACCGAAGGCAGATGTCACAATTAAGGCTATAGGTTATCAATGGTATTGGGGATACGAATATCCTGATGAAAATATAATTTTTGATTCTTACATGATAGAAGAAAGTGATCTTAAAGAGGGACAACCTAGATTATTAGCTGTGGATAATGAAGTGATTGTTCCTGTGAATAAAGTAGTTAAAGTTTTAATTACAGCTAATGATGTTTTACATGCTTGGGCACTGCCTGCCTTTGGAGTTAAAAGAGATGCAATGCCTGGCAGAATAAATGAAACATGGTTTAAGGCTGAAAGAACAGGAACATTCTATGGTCAATGTTCAGAGCTTTGTGGTATTAAACATGCATTTATGCCGATAACTGTTAGAGTAGTATCAGAACAAGAATACCTAGATTGGCTTGAAGAAGCAAAAATTAAATTTGCCAAAGAAGTAATTGGAGATAATAATAAATTAATAGCTAGTAAATAAAAATGTATAGTCAAACCGCAGCACATGATCATCATAATCCAACAGGTTGGAAAAGATGGGCATACTCAACTAATCATAAAGATATAGGGACAATGTATTTAATCTTTGCAATTATTGCTGGATTAATCGGTACTGCTTTTTCAGTTTTAATGAGAATGGAATTAATGCATCCTGGTGATGGAATTTTAGAGGGAGATTATCATCTTTATAATGTTTTAGTTACTGGTCATGGATTAATAATGATATTTTTTATGGTTATGCCTGCGATGATAGGAGGATTTGGTAATTGGTTTGTTCCAATAATGATAGGCGCTCCTGACATGGCTTTTCCTAGAATGAATAATATTTCATTTTGGCTATTACCAGTCTCATTTATTTTACTACTTTCATCAATATTTGTAGATGGACCTCCTGGCGCACAAGGAGTTGGTGGAGGCTGGACTATTTATCCTCCTCTATCTTCAAAGACTGGTCAACCCGGTCCAGCTATGGACTTAGCGATCCTAAGCTTACACATTGCTGGAGCATCTTCGATTTTAGGAGCAGTTAATTTTATAACAACAATTCTTAATATGAGAACCCCTGGAATGACACTTCATAAAATGCCATTATTTGCTTGGTCTATTCTAGTTACAGCATTTTTATTATTGTTATCCTTACCAGTTTTAGCTGGTGCAATTACTATGTTGTTAACTGATAGAAATTTTGGGACGGCTTTTTTTGAAGCTCAATCAGGAGGCGATCCAATGTTGTTTCAACACTTATTTTGGTTTTTTGGTCATCCTGAAGTGTATATTTTAATTCTTCCAGGATTTGGGATGATTAGTCATATTGTTTCAACTTTTTCAAAAAAACCGGTTTTTGGATATTTAGGTATGGCCTATGCCATGGTTGCAATTGGTATAGTTGGCTTTGTTGTATGGGCTCACCATATGTATACAGTAGGGTTAAATACTGACACTAAGGCATATTTCTTAGCAGCCACAATGATAATTGCAGTTCCAACAGGTATTAAAATATTTTCGTGGATTGCAACAATGTGGGGTGGCTCAATTTCATTTAAAACTCCTATGGTTTGGGCTTTAGGTTTTATTTTTTTATTTACAGTTGGAGGTGTTACTGGAGTAGTTTTAGCGAACGCCGGAGTTGATACAGCTCTTCACGATACATATTATGTGGTGGCTCATTTTCATTATGTACTATCTTTAGGTGCAGTTTTTGCGATTTTTGCAGGATTTTATTACTGGTTTGGAAAGATGTCAGGTTATGAATATTCAGAGTGGCTTGGTCAATTGCATTTCTGGTTAACTTTCATAGGAGTGAACTTAGTTTTTTTCCCTCAACATTTTTTAGGATTAGCAGGAATGCCAAGAAGATATGCTGATTATCCAGATGCATTCGCTGATTGGAATTATATTTCCTCAATAGGATCTTATATTTCTGTAGTGGGTCTAGTTGTATTTTTAATAAACTTAATTTATGCTTTTGCAAAAAAGAAAAAGGCCGCACAAAATCCTTGGGGAGAAGGGGCAACGACTTTAGAGTGGACAGTGCCATCCCCACCAAATTTTCATACATTTGATGAACTTCCAAAATTCGAAGATTACGAGGGTACAGAAAAATCTAGTAGTTAGATTTTTTATAGAATAGATAATATAAAAATGTCGAGCACAAATATCAGAATTAAAAAAAATCAATCTTTTGATATAAAATTAGTTTCTGAGCTTTTAAAATTAATGAAACCTAGAGTGATGTCACTTGTTATATTCACATGTGCAGTAGGTTTATTAACATCACCAGTTAATGTTTCACTAAAAGAAGCGATGTTAGGTATTTTATTTGTTGCCATGGGTGCAGGAGCGGCCGGAACATTAAATATGTGGTACGAAGCTGATCTAGATAAGCTTATGACAAGAACTTGCTTAAGACCTATACCAAGAGGAAAAATAAATAGAAATCAAGCTTTAGTTTTTGGTATTTTATTGTCAATTATATCTGTGGTAAGTCTTTATTTATTTACAAATTTTTTATCTGCTTTTTTATTATTTTTTACTATTTTCTTTTATGTATTTGTTTACACAATTTGGTTAAAAAGGAAAACATCTCAAAATATTGTTATTGGTGGAGCCTCAGGAGCTTTGCCTCCAGTTATAGGTTGGACTATAGCTACAAATTCTTTATCATTAGAACCGTTGATACTTTTTTTAATAATTTTTATTTGGACTCCATCACATTTTTGGGCATTAAGTCTTTATAAAGCAAATGATTATAAAAAAGCAAAAATACCAATGCTTCCAATAACAGATGGTATAGAAAATACTAAAAAAAATATTTTAATATATTCTCTTTTTATGCTCCCTATTATTATTATGCCTTATTTTATTGGATTTGCAGGATTAACTTATTTACTTCCCGCTTTAGGCCTAACACTTTATTATAATTATATTTGCTTTTCTCTTTATAAATTTAAAAAAGATAAATTTGATATTAAAATTGCAATGCAAGTATTTAGTTACTCTATTTTGTATTTATTTTTAATTTTTGTATTATTTTTATTTGACAAGGTTATTTAATGATACCTGATAAAAAATTAAAAAGAAAAAATGTTTGGACCGCAATTGGTTTAATTATTTTTATTATTTTCCTTTTTATTTTTAGCCTTTATAATATAGGGGTTTTTGATAGACCCATTTAGATAATGAAAAAAAATACACTAACACCTTTAATACTTTCTGGAATTTTTGTACTGATGTTGGGATTATCTTTTGCAGCAGTACCTTTATATGACTTATTTTGTAGAGTTACAGGGTTTGGAGGTACAACTCAAGTTGCAAAAGAAGCGCCTAAAATTGTTTTAGATGAAGTTATAAGTGTTAGACTTGATACAAATGTAAATGGTAATTTAGCCTGGAATTTTAAGGCTGAAAAAAAATTATTAGATGTAAAACCTGGTAAAGTTTATAATATAGACTTTGAAGTTGAGAATATTGGAAATGAACCTTCTGCTGCAGTAGCAAGTTATAATGTTTCACCATCCTCTTTTGGACAATATTTTAATAAGTTAGGTTGTTTTTGTTTTGAAAAACAGGTACTAAATCCAGGAGAAAAGGCAGTTTACAAACTAGTTTTTTATTTAGATCCAGAGCTTGTAAACGACCCAAAAACTGCAAATGTAGAGGATGTTACTATGTCATATACTTTTTTTTCATCTGACTATTATGAACAATCAAAGGTTTTAAATTAAAATGTCTGCTGGAGAACAAAAACACGATTATCATTTAGTAGACCCTAGTCCTTGGCCAATTTATACTTCTTTTGCGACCTTGATTACTGCTATAGGAACCGTCTACTACTTTCATAGTAAAGTAATGTGGTTAATGATACTCGGTTTCGTTTTACTTATTTACGGTGCCTTTATGTGGTTTAGGGATGTGGTGATTGAAGCAGAACACCAAGGACACCATACCCCGGTAGTTCAGATCCATCATAGGTACGGTATGACTTTATTCATAGCATCTGAAGTAATGTTTTTTGTTGCGTGGTTTTGGGCATATTTTGATGCGAGTTTATTTCCTTCAGAATTTGTCGGAAATGTGTGGCCGCCAAAAGACATAGAAACTTTTGACCCTTGGGACATACCTTTAATCAACACTTTAGTTTTACTTCTATCAGGAACAACAGTTACTTGGGCCCATCATGCATTACTTGAGGATGACAGAAAAAGCTTTATTCAAGGTCTAAGTTTGACGGTATTTTTAGGAGCTTGCTTCACAGCGTTACAAATTTATGAATATCATCATGCAACATTTAGTTTTTCAGGGCATATTTACGGAGCTACTTTTTATATGGCTACAGGGTTTCATGGATTTCATGTTCTTATAGGTACTATTTTTTTAGCAGTTTGTTTGTGGAGAGGAAAATTAGGTCACTTTAATAAAGATCATCATTTTGGTTTTGAAGCAGCAGCATGGTACTGGCATTTTGTTGATGTAGTTTGGTTATTTTTGTTTGCTGCTATTTATATTTGGGGTAGTTAATAAATTCCTTGAGATACAAATTTTTTTTTTCTGTATTCGTTTACTTTTTTATACTCATATTTATTTTATTAGGTAGTTGGCAATTAATAAGACTTAATTGGAAATTAAAACTAATATCAGAAATTGAAAATAGTATAAATTTAGAACCTGTAAATTTTTTAGGAAAAAGTACAAAAAACTTTAAAAAAATTAATTTCAAAGTAAATTTGGAAAATTCTAAATTGATATATTTATATAGTTTAAATGAGAATGGAAAGCCAGGCTTTGATATAATCAACACAATAGTTATAGGAAATAGTAATTTTCTTTTAAATAGGGGATGGATACCTAAAAATTTCAAAAATAAAAATTTTGAGATTTTAAACTCTAATTTAACAGGAATTTTAAGAAAAAAATCAAATAAAAATTATTTTAAACCTGAAAATGATATTTCCAATAATTATTGGTTTACTTTAAAAGATGAAGATCTGTTAAAATATACTGGAAAAAAATTTTCAAATTATATTATCTACGAAACCCACGATAGGTCCTCGTTTCCAAAAGCAAAAAAAATCGGTGCAAATATTTCAAATAATCATTTAAAATACTCGCTTACATGGTTTTCATTAGCGATTTCAATTTTTTTAATATATTTATATTTTAGAAGAAAAAATTATTAATGATTTATGTAAGTACAAGAAATAACTCCAAGGAATACAGCTTTGAAGAGGTCTTTATAAAAGGTTTAGCTGACGATGGGGGGCTTTACGTTCCAAAATCCTTTAAAAGCTATACTCATAATGAATTACTGGAACTTAAATATTTAAATTATAATGAATTATCATCAGAAATAGTTCACCAATTTTCGTCAGATTTTATCTCAAAGGATGAACTTTCGAAATTAATTAATAAATCATATTCAACATTTAGAGAAAAAGAAGTTGTAAAAATTTCTAAACTTGGTGAAGTAAATTTGTTAGAGTTGTTTCACGGCCCAACTCTAGCTTTTAAGGATGTGGCAATGCAATTTATTGGTAATTTGTACCAATATTATTTAAGCAAAAATGATAAGAAAATTAATATAGTCGTTGCAACATCGGGCGATACAGGCGCCGCAGCCATAGATGCAATAAAGGGAAAGACTAATTTAAATATTTTTGTTTTACATCCAAATAATAAAATTTCCTCAGTACAGAGAAAAATAATGACAACAGTTGAAGAGAATAATGTTTTTAATATTGCGATAGAAGGTAACTTTGATGATTGCCAGAATATAGTAAAGGCCATGTTCTCTGATTTAAAATTTTCTAAATCTATAAATATGTCAGGAGTAAACTCAATTAATTGGGCAAGAATTATTGCACAAACAGTATATTATTTTTACTCATATTTTAAGTTAAACAAAAAAACTATTTCATTTTCAGTACCAACTGGAAATTTTGGTGATGTATTCGCAGGGTATCTTGCTAAGAAAATGGGTTTGCCAATCAATAAACTAATTGTTGCTACAAACGAAAACGATATCTTGCATAGAGCTATTTCAAGAGGAGATTATGTATCAAAAGAAGTAAAAGAAACATCCTCACCTAGCATGGATATCCAATTAGCAAGCAACTTTGAAAGATTAATCTATTATATAAATAAATCTGATTCTAAAATAACAAAAGATATAATGAAAAAAGTTAAACAAAATTCATATCAAATTGAAAAGAATAAATTAGAAATAATTCAAAAAGACTTTATATCTGAAAGCTGCAGTGAAAAAGAAACTTTAGATATTATTAAAAATATATATGAGAAAAACAATGTAATATTAGATCCTCATACAGCAATTGGCGTTGGAGCTGCTCATAAACTATCTTTTAATGACTGTGTTGTTCTTTCAACAGCTCATCCGTGTAAATTCCCGGATGCAACAATCAATTCGATTAACAAATATGAAACTTTACCTGAGGAACTTAGTCATGTTTTAAATAAACAGGAAAACTTTCAAGTGCTTGAGAATGATGTTGAGGAAGTAAAAAATTTTGTTAAAAAAAATATCAAATTTTAGTATCGAAGTTAAAGGTTTGCGGCTCCTCTAGCAATTTCATCGACTTCATTATTTAGTTTATCAATAGAATGGGCTTTTACCCATTTCCACTCAATATTAAAGTTATTAGAAAGCGAGTCTAGTTCTATCCATAGTTCTTTATTTTTAACATTTTGTTTACCTGTAGTTTTCCATCCATTTTTTTTCCAATTATGTATCCACTCAGTGATACCTGATTTTACATATTTAGAGTCCGTAAAAATCTGAATCTTGCTATCTTTAGGAATTTTTTTTAAAGCATTTATAGGAGCAAGTAATTCCATTTGATTATTTGTTGTGTTTTTTTTACTTCCCTTAATGTAAGTTTTTTTTTCATCAATGATAATTATTGCAGCCCACCCACCATTACCTGGGTTACCTAAGCATGAACCATCAGTATATATTTTAATCATTATTTTATATAATTTTTATAAGAATTTATATTTCGATGAAAATTTAATTTTTGAATATATTCTTTTGGATCTTTAATTTTAATAATAGCACTTTCTGGTGTATTTAAAAAATCGTATGATCTAGTTAAAAGATATCTAAGTGCTGAACCTCTACACATTATATTAAAATACTCTTTTTCAGAATTTTTTAACCTTCTGATACTTTCGTAACCTTTAAGTAAATTTGATGATTTTGCTTTGTTTAAAATATATTTATTATTTTTTTTCTCAAAACATAGTGCATTTATACATGTAGCAAGCTCGTATGATAAATAATCGTTACACGAAAAATAAAAATCTATAAAACCATGAAATTTTTTTTTGTAGAATATAATATTATCTACAAATAAATCAGAGTGAATTATTCCTTTTGGAAGATTTTTGGGCCATACTTTTTTAATTTGGATTAATTCATTCTTCATAAGGCTTTTAAGATTTTTTGATATTTTATCTATTTTAATATTTATTTTTGATAGTAAATTAGGCCACGACTTCACCGATAAAGAATTTTTTCTATATAGTTTTATTTTTTTTGATGCCATATGTAATTTTGCAATATTTTTACCAACCATATAACAATCATTAAAATTTAATTCCTTCTTATCACTCCCTATAAGAAATGAAACCATACATGCATTTTTATTTTTTATTTTAAATATAAATTTACCATTCTTACTTTTTACCGGGTTTGGACACTTTACTTTTAACTTCGAAAGACCAGACATTAAATTCATAAAAAAAGGAAGATCACGCGAATTCACCCTTTTTTCAAAAATGGTTAGGATATATTTTTTATTTTTTATATTTAAAAGATAATTAGTATTTTCAATACCCTTTTTAATACCCTTAAACTTTTTTATTTTTCCTAAATTAAATTGATTTTCAATATAAAATATATCTTTATTATTAATTTTCGTAAAAACTGCCATTAATTTAATCTTCCAGGAATTTTAAAAGTAATATCTTCCTTTATAATTTCTACTTCTTCAATATTGACTTTAAATTCTTGCCTTAATTTATTAATAAAATTTTCTACTAAAATCTCTGGTGCAGATGCACCTGAGGATATTCCTATAGTTTTACATTTGGTGATTTTCTCTAAAGGTATATTGCTTTCAGAGTGAATTAAAACTGCCTCACTACATCCAGAATTATTAGCAACTTCAACTAATCTTACTGAATTAGATGAGTTTCTGCTACCTATAACAAAAAACATATCACAAAGCTTTGCAATTTTTTTAACTGCTGCTTGTCTATTAGTTGTTGCGTAACAAATATCTTCTTTCTTTGGTTCTTTTATTTGTGAAAATTTCTCTTTAAGGGCATTTATTATATCTTTTGTATCATCTACAGACAAAGTTGTTTGAGTGACAAATGCCAACTGTTTATTCTTTTTATTTTTAAATTTTTTAACATCATCGATGTTTTCAATTAAATCTATTGTACCATTTGGAATTTGACCCATGGTTCCAATAACTTCTGGGTGATTTTTATGACCAATTAATAAAACATGGTATCCATTTTTATTTAAATTTTCTGCTTCCCTATGAACTTTTGAAACTAATGGACAAGTTGCATCAATATAGTCCATTTTTAAATTTTTAGCTTCAGCTGGAACAACCTTTGGAACTCCATGTGCTGAAAATATAACTGGTCTTGTTCTGTCCTCAATTTCGTTTAACTCTTCAACAAAAATCGCACCAATTTTTTTTAAATTTTCAACAACATGTTTGTTATGCACAATTTCATGTCTGACATAAACTGGCGCACCATATTTCTCAATACTTTTTTTCACTATTTCAATGGCTCGGTCAACACCAGCGCAAAAACCTCGAGGAGAAGCCAATAATATTTTAATTTCTTTATTTTTCATCTTTTTCTTTTCTAAAGAATGGGATTAAAAATATAAGACAAGCAACAAAAAAAAACAAACTACCAAACATTGCCCAAAAGTTTCCAACACTTGAGATAGTAAAGCCAATAGCTGAAACTATAAATAAAATCCAGCCTAATAAATTTATATTTTTATTTTTCATTTTTTTCGATTAAATATTCGAGCAATATATGCGGAAAGGTTAAGGACGCCAAACCAATAAATATCACTTTTAAAATGGCGTCATTTAAAGAATAATAATTATATAAGATAAATAAGCTAAATATAAAAGTAATAGCTGTTATTATAGTTAAGGGTAGAGCTTTATGGAGAAAACTTCTATAGCCAGCTTTGAAGTCTTTTTTATTTAATTCGTTTGCTAAACTAATTGAGTGTCTTATAGAATGTAAAAAACAAAAATAAATTGTAAAAGCTACTAATGGGGAAGTGCTAGAAAAAAGAAAAAATAAAATTAAAGACTCAGCAAATAAAGTTATTTTATTATCTTTAGAAATAAAAAAGTTATTTAATAAACTTAAAATTATTAGATATAAAAAAATATTACTTTTATTAAATAATATTAATGTATTAATAAAAATATCATTTTCAATATAAAGAGATTGGAAAATTTGCAATGTTTCCTCAAATTTAAAAAATAATGGAAGACTAACTATTAATGATCCTTTTAAAAAGAATTTAATTGAATTTATTCTAGAAGATTTCACATTTAAAAAAGTACAATCTTCTTTTCCAAAATGATGTACTGCAAAAATTAAAAAAATAGTAAGGACAAATGATGGGAGAAAAAACCAAACGCATGCAATTAACAATGCGATAAAACTATATATAAAATAAAATAAAATTTTGTTATTGATTTTATAAAATTTTAAAAGCTTGTATCCCTTTAAATAATCTAATGCTCCATGTGAAATTCCAATACTTAAAATAAGAAGTAAGCAGGTAGCAGATAAAAAATTATTTGGATTATTGAAAAAATCTACTGACGTTGTTCCATTAAAAAAAAATTCACTTAAATATGAGGTAAAAAAAATTAAAAAAATAATAGTTGACCAACAAAACCAGTAATGATGTCTTTCGTAAATATAGTTTACATTCATGTTATTTAAATAAAGCTTTAATAAATGTTGATTTTGGCATTTTAAAAATTATGGATAAATCCTCAAAAAAATTACTTTTATTTGATAAAAATTTTATAACGGTTTTAGCTGGGACTTTAAACATATCACAAAATATTTTCGGCATTTTTTCTGGATTATTTTTTAAAACTTTTAAAAAAATTTCGTCTAAAAATCTATATTTATTTTGAATTTTGAACTTATTTAGATCTCTAATATTATCAAAATTTTTCCTTATATACTTACTATGTTCCTGGATATTAAGAAATGTATAGCCAGTACTTAATCGAGTCATACCACCAGCAGTACCTATATTTATTTTATTTTTTTCATCTTTATTCAATGGATAAAACAATGGAATTGCACCTTGTTCTTTAAAAATGATTTTATAATTTTTAATTTTTAAATTTTGTTCTATATAATTCTTAATTTGATTGTCATAGTCCATAATTGAGCTATCTTTCATTGGCGATAACCATGTAGTCTCTATAAGTGCCTTATTTTTTTCAAATGGTAGTGTATAAAAGAAATGAACGCTACTTTTTTGATCACAATTAAAATCCATTAAATTAATAATTGTATCATCAAAAATATTATTCTTTGTTTGAATTTCAACTCCACAAAAATGTTGCCAAAGATTATTGTCATTACTATTTGCTGATGGAATACTATTAAAAATAAATGAATTTTTGGTATTAATATCCTTTATATCTTTAAAAAAATAAATATTTTTATTTTTTTTTAATTCTTTATTTATTTTGTCATAAAATAAACCACTATCTATACTTTGATAAGGAAAATCATCACATTTTAAATGAGTTATTTCTGAAGGGGAATTTATAGTAAAATTTTTCCAGTTTTTTTTTACACAATCATCAAAATTGTGATGTATAACTTTCCAAAAAGACCAAGTCTTATCTCTTTTATATTCGTCTCTAGGTTCAATAATTGCCAAAGTTTTGTTATCTAATTTTTTATGTAAATTAAGCTCATAAGCCAAAGATAGGCCCGCACATCCTCCACCAATAATGGTATAATTAAATTCTTTCATCTAAATTTATTTTTTCGTTAATGATATTATGCTCATTTTTCCTTAAATGCTCATTAGATTTTACAAATATTAACTTAATTAGATCAAAAAAACTCAATAAGGTTTGATTTACTTTTCCGAAATTAGATACAAAAATTTTTCCTGAATTTTTGTAATTTTCTATATTTTTTTTTTTGAGAATTTCATTTCCTATTTGCCTGTATACTCTTCTTGCAACTAAAATTGCAAATCTACAATTTAGTGGAATTTCATTTATTGATTTAAATGAACTATTATAAAATATGTCTGCTAATTTTAAAGTTTCTTTAATCTTATTAAAATCTAAGCTTATATAATTTCTGTTTCTATCACCATCTTCAACAACATCTCTTGCAATATTGGTTAGTTGCATTGCAATACCAAGATCTATTGCGGATCTAAGCGAATTTTTAGATTTAACATTAAGTATTTTTGCCATCATCAGCCCTACAGTGCCAGCGACACGGTAAGAATAAACAATTAAATCTTTATTAGTCTCTAATTTTACTTTTGCTTTTAAATCTGACTCAACACCATCAAATAAGTCTAATATTATTTGAGGTGAGATTTTAAAGCATATTATCAATTCATAAATTTTCTTAATTATTTCATTATTTAAATTTTTATTTTGAAAGTCTTTTTTAAAACTCTGAAATATTTTTTTTTTAATTTCTAAATCTAAATCTTGATCAGCAATATCATCCAATGTTCTGCAAAAGTCATATAAATCAGAACATTGCTTATAAGTTTTTTTTGGTAAAAAAAAACCAGCCCAATTAAATGACTTTGCGTAAATTGATAAAAAATTTTGAGTCATTAGAGAATTTTATCTAAAACTTTAGCTGAAGAAAGTACTCCTGGAACACCAGCTCCAGGATGCGTACCTGCTCCAACAAAATAAAGTCCATCATAAATTTCCGATTTGTTATGAAATCTAAAATAAGCAGATTGTGAGAATTTTGGTTGAATCGAAAAACCTGAGCCATATTTAGTATTTAGATCTTTCTCAAAGTAGTCTGGAGTTAAATAAAAATCATCAACTATATTTTCTCTCAATTTTGGCATTAAATCTTTTTCCATTTTATCAATTACTAAATTTTTCATTTTTTCTCCTTCTATAGTCCAATTAATTTTTGATTGATTATTTGGAACAGGAACTAAAACATAAAAACAATCTTTTCCATCAGGAGCCATAGACTTGTCAGTAGCAGAAGGTCTGTGTAAATAGTAGCTGATATCATTATTCAACTTTTTATTATCAAATATATCATCAAGATGCTCTTTGTATCTATTGCCGAATTTAATTGTATGATGCTCTACATTATCATAAGTTTTTTTGGTTCCAAAATAATAAACAAATAATCCCATGGAATATTCCATTCGATTCTTTTTCCATTTAAAAAGAAATGAATTAGTTGAGTCTCCATTTAACATTTTTTCGTAAACAGCCGGTGGATCCGCATTACATATTACATTATTTGTTTCAATATTGATTTGGTTATCTAATTGTACCCCAGTTATTTTTTTTTTATTAGAAATAATTTTTTTTACTTCGCGACCTTTAATTATTTCTATACCAACTTCATTCATTAATTGTTCAAGACCCTTTATTATATTACCTGTGCCACCCATAGAATAATGTATTCCCCATTTTTTTTCTAAATATAAAATTAGTCCATAAATAGAAGTTGTTGTAAATGGATTACCACCAACTAAAAGAGGATGCATACTTAGCATTCTTCTTAATTTTTCATTTTTTATAAAAGATGAAACTAAAGAGTAAACCGACTTATAACTTTTAAGTTTTATTAGCGCTGGTAATTGTTGCATCATAACAGATGGTTTATCAAAAGGCACATCAGCAAGTTCTGTAAACCCTTTGTCAAAAATCTTTTTTGTAAAAGTGACCAATTTTTCATATCCATTGACATCTTCTTTACTAATTTTCTCTATTTGTTTTTTCATTTTAACTTCGTCGCCTGAATAATTAAATTTTGAATTATCTTCAAAAACAAATTGATACCAAATATCAAGAGGAGATAATTCAATATAATCTTTCGGATTTTTTTTAAATAATTCAAATAACTCATTAATTAAATAAGGTGCAGTAATAACAGTTGGGCCACCATCATAAGTAAATCCATTTCTTCTAAATACCCTAGCCCTACCTCCAAGATCTGGATGTTTTTCTATTAAAGTTACTTTATGACCTTTGGCTTTTAGACGAAGAGCGGCCGCTATACCTCCAAAACCAGAGCCAATAACAATTGAATTCATTATTGTAATTTATCTTATTTTTTAAAAAAGTAACGAAATTATCTTAAGAATTTATTTTTTTAAGAAGTCCTTTGCTTTCTTCTAAATTTTTATCAAATAAATTATCTAACTTTGACTGGTCAACTGAGGTCGAGAGAATTTTCTTTACAGAATCTATGGCTATTTTCACTGATGTATTTTTTATATCTTTTATAGCTTGATTTTTCATTTGCAAAATTTTTGTCTGCGCAAGGTTTTTTTTGATTTCCATAGACTTATGAAACTTCTCATTCATTTCTAGGATTAGGTTTTCACTATCCTTCTTAGCTTGATCTTGAAATTTTTTTGTTTCAACTTTTGCATGGTCAAGCTTAGTTTGAGCGTTATCTAGTAAAATTTTTGACTCGCTTCTCAACTTTTCACTCTCATTTATTTCATTCTTGATGTCGAAAATCATATTATTTAAAGTTGTATTTATTTTTTTTGGAATTTTTAAATAAATTAGTCCCAATATAAAAATTATAAATGATACCGCGACCCAAAATGTTGCATCAATTACCATAATATTTAAACCTATTCTTTTTTGATAAATCATCAACTATTGCAGATATGCTGCTATTGTTGACTTCCTCCCCAATTAATTGTTTCACAATATTTGAAGATATTTCAATGGCTATTTTATTTATTTTTTCAGGCGATTTATTTATTAACTCAGAAACTTCATTTTCTGTTTTTTTAATTTCTTCACCCAGCTCCTTATCTAACACTAATGATTTTGCATCGAGGTCCTCAATTATTTTTTTTCTTGCTTCGTTAAAATAGTTTTTAGCTTCACTTTTACTTTTTAAAATAAGCTCCTCATATTCTTTTAATTTTTTATCGCTTTCTGTTTTTTGTTTTTCGGCAGTCTCAACATTATCAAGTATTTGAGATTTTCTTAGTTCAATATTATTTCTAATTTTTGGAAGAATAAATTTAGATAGAATTACGTACAAAATTCCAAAAGAAATAGTCAACCAAAAAATTTGGGAAATCCAAAATTCAGGGTTTAATTGAGGCATACCTCCACTCTCAGCGCTATTAACACTAAAAAAGATTAGGGTATTAAATAAGACAATAAATAAAATAATTTTTTTAAGCATTAACTAGAATGCGAATAAAATTATCAATGCAACTACTAGTCCAAATAATCCTGTAGCCTCAGCTAAAGCAAATCCTAAAAGTAAATTAGGAAATTGTTTTTGAGCTGCGGATGGGTTTCTCATTGCGCCCGATAGGTAATTACCAAATATAATTCCTATTCCAACACCTGCACCTGCTAGAGCTATTGCCGCTAAACCTGCTCCGATCATTTTTGCTGCTTCTAATTCCATTATTCCTCCTTTTGTTTAATGGTGTAAATTTAATGCATCATTTAAATAAATGCATGTTAAAATTGCAAAAACATAAGCTTGAAGAAAAGCAACTAATATCTCCAAACCTGTTAAGGCAACTGAAAAACTCAGTGGAAGCCATCCACCAACTATTCCGAGGCTTATAACAAAACCCCCGAAAACTTTCATCATAGTGTGACCAGCCATCATATTAGCAAATAAACGTACTGATAAACTTATAGGTCTACTTAAATACGATATTACCTCTATAATTACAATAAGAGGCAAAAGAATTAACGGAACTCCACTTGGCACAAAAAGTTTTAAATAACCTAAGCCATGTTTTACAAAACCAAGTATAGTTACCCCAATAAAAATAAAAGCTGCAAGAACAAAGGTAACAATTATATGACTTGTAACTGTAAATGCATATGGAAGCATTCCAAACATATTACAAAAAAGTACAAACATAAATAATGAAAATATCAAATTAAAATAAGGTTTACCTTTAATTCCAGCTGTATCACTGATCATTTTTGATATAAATGAGTAGCTTAGCTCAGCAAGTAATTGAATTTTGTTTGGTATAATATTTTTTTTTGATGATCCAAGGTTAAAGACTAAAAGTATACTTATACAACTTATGATCATAAATAAGCTTGCATTTGTGAAAGATATATCAATTTGATTTATTTTTATTTCTGGGCCAATTCGATATACTTCGAATTGATGCATCGGATTTGTAGCCATAAATTTACTTTACTTGCATATTTTTAGCAGTCCTAATTACGTTCAAAATTCCAGCAACAACACCTACTAAAAAAAATATTAAAATTAACCAAGGTTTAGTACCAAACCAATTGTCAAAAATAAACCCAATAATCGTCCCAACTGCAACCGCAGCTACAAATTCTGTGCTCATTTTAAAAGCCATGCCTAAAACTGAGGATTTATTACCTGAGTTTTCATAATTTTTATCAGCTATCTTATTTTTTGCAATTTCTAGGCGAGTTTTAAATTTTTTATCTGGCATTTTTTACTTACGCAACCATACTTTCTGCTTTTTGTAAGTCTACTGCTACTAACTGGCTTATTCCTTTTTCAGGCATTGTAACGCCATATAATTTGTTCATTTTTGACATTGTTAATGCATGGTGAGTTACAATTATAAATCTAGTTTGAGTTATCTTTGTCAATTCTTCTAATAAGCTACAAAATCTCGTAACATTTGCATCGTCTAATGGTGCATCTACTTCATCTAATACACAAATTGGAGATGGATTAGATAAAAAAACTGCAAAGATTAAGGATAAAGCTGTTAAAGCTTGCTCACCTCCGGACAATAGAGTAATTGACTGAAGTCTTTTTCCAGGAGGACTAACAAGCATCTCAAGACCAGCTTCTAAAGGGTCGTCAGAATCTACAAGCTCAAGCTTAGCATTTCCCCCATTAAAAAGTTTAGTATAAACTTCATTGAATTTTCTATTCACTTTTTCAAAAGCCTGAAGAAGTCTTTCTCTGCCTTTTTGATTTAATTCATTAATACTTTCTTTTAGCTTAATAATTGCATGAACAAGATCTTGCCTATCGGTTTCCATTTTTTTAATTTCCACTTCATACTTTGTAGTTTCCTCGTCCGCTCTTAAATTTACAGATCCAAGCTTCTCTCTTTCTCTTTTTTTTGCATCCAAAATTTCTTCCTGTGAAACAGCGTCTGGAAATTCATCTTTTTTTTCTAGATTTGAATATTCAAGAATATTATTTTCATTAAGATTTAATTCAGTATCAATTCTCTCTAACAAATCATTTCTTCTTTTATTCAATCCCTCAATTGTTGCGCTTGAACTAGCCTTTCTTTCTCTGATCTCAATTGAGCTCTCTTTGGTACTGTCGAGTTCCTCCCTAAGGTTTATAATTTTTGTGTCAACTTCTTCAATTAAAGTTTCATTTTCATTTTTTTCTTTTTCAGATAATCTTAAATTTTCAGAAATTTGACCTTTCTTTTCTGCCTGGGACTGTGGTTGTTTATCAAAATTGTTAAGCTTAAGATCAAGTTTTTGTTTTCTATCATTTAGTTCATTGACCATTTTTTGGGAATTTGATAACAAATTTTTCCAACTTTCAATTTCCTTATCAATAGTTTTTATTCTTTCATCTCTTTTAATAGACTCTTTTTTGAGATTTTGATTTTTACTATAAATATCAGCATATACTTCTTGTAGTTTTTTTATAGTTTCATTTTTAGAACTTATATCTGATATTTTTTTATGATCTTCATTTTCATTTATAGTTTGAACTAAAAAATTTAAAGTTGTTTTACATGTATCAAGAATTGTTAGAGCTTCATTATTATTATTTGAACTAATTAATTCAATTATCTTACCAATATTTGTTCTAATTTCATTTATTGTATGAATATTTTTTTTTAGGCTTTCAGAACTAAAATTACTTAATAAAAGATCAACTTTTTCCTGCTCTGTCTTCAAATTAGTTTTTGCAAGTTCTAAATCATTATTAGATTGTTTTTCTGTGTCGTAGTATTTAGAGTCAATATCAATTAATTCTTGTTTCTCCTCTTTAAGTCTTTTTTCATTAGAATTAGCGTCAATAATAATACTTTTTTCTCTGTCAGTGTCTTCATCGATCGTTTTAAGCGAACTTTTTATACTTTCAATTTCGTTTTTTATTCTTTCATTTTCATCATCCAAATTTTTTAATTCTAAATTAAGCCTTTGTATTTTTGATAAATTTTCATAATTTTTATCTCTAATCGGATTTACTTTATCAGTTTCATCTTGAATTTTTTTCTCAACTTCTTCAATCTTTTTATTGAAATTTTGAACTTCACTGTCCGCTTCATTATTAATTTCATTTTCCAATTTTATTTCATGGTCAATATCTTTTAATCTTAAATAATATAATCCAGCTTCAATTTTTTTAATTTCTTCAGATATAGTCTTATACTTTGAAGCCTCTTCTGCTTGCTTCTGAAGATTTATTAACTGTTTTTCTTGCTGTCTCCTAAGTTCGTCTGCCCGTTTCAAATTATTTTCAGCGGCTCCGAGTCGTAATTCTGCTTCATGCCTTCTAACATGGAGCCCCGCGATACCAGCCGCCTCTTCAAGAACTGCTCTTCTATCAGTGGGTTTTGCGGTTACTAATGCTCCTATTCTTCCTTGGCTTATAATTGATGGAGAATGTGCTCCAGTGGATAAGTCTGCAAAAAACATTTGAGCATCTTTTGCTCTTACTTCTTTACCATTAATATAAAATTTTGATCCCTTATCTTTCTCTATCTTACGTCTAATTTCTATATTATCTAAATCTTTATATTGTATTGGCCCATCTTTATTTTCGTTTGCAATATTTACAATTACCTCAGCAATATTTTTTGAAGGTTTGTTTGATGTTCCAGAAAATATTACATCTTCCATTCCGGATCCCCTCATACTTTTAGCCGAAGTTTCACCCATACACCATCGCAAAGACTCAACTATATTTGATTTTCCACAACCATTTGGCCCAACTATACCTGTTAAACCATCGTCAATTATGAAAGTTGTTTTTTCAGCAAATGATTTAAAACCATTAAGTTGAATTTTTTTAAACTCCATTAAATGCTTATATCATTTTTTGAAGATATTTTTTTAAATTTTTAAATGTTAGGCTCTCTTCAAACTTTTCATCATTAATTATAATAGTAGGAGTTGCATTTATTTGATATTTTTTAACACCATTGATACGATCAGAAAGAATATGATCTTCAATTGCCTTATTTTTTAAACAAGCATTAAAATCAATATTAAATTTTTTAAGATTGATAGTTTTTAGTAAATTTTGATTTAATTCATCTAGATCATCCCCTTTAGCCCATTTGTTTTGATTATTATATAAAAAATGAAGAATTTCAGAACTACCA
Organism: uncultured Pelagibacteraceae bacterium; assembly: GCA_902515185.1. Classification (GTDB taxonomy): domain Bacteria; phylum Pseudomonadota; class Alphaproteobacteria; order Pelagibacterales; family Pelagibacteraceae; genus Pelagibacter. The sequence goes on from CABXTN010000004.1 coordinate 66,496, forward strand.
TCATTTTTGCAATGGGCAATTTTTGATGCATTAAAAGCGGCCATGTCTAAAGGAAAGTTTCTAAATTCTATAGACACAATCCCATTATCAATAAAATTATCTTTAAGCTCAGGATAAACATTTTTATGAAAATCTGCACAATGACTACATGTAAGTGACTCATAAACAATAATTTTAATTTTCGAATTAATATTTCCTTCTTTAATTGGTTTAATTTCTGAAGAATAAGCAGAAAAACTTAAAGATATTAAAATGAATGTTTTTAATAATATTTTTTTCATATTTTTTTAAAAAATTTACTCATTTCGAGTAAAGATTTTTTTATTTTATCATTTTTAATCTGTAAAATTTTTTTTGAATATAAATTTTTTGTCTCAGTTTTTTCAAACCTACCTTTAAATTTTTCCTGCCCACCTTCAAATGTTATTAGTTTTATATTTTCTAAAACATTCTGCCTAAAATAGTCATTAATTTTAGAAATAATCTGCTTTTTTGAATATTCAATATCTACCTCATGTCCTCTTTTAACCATTATTTCTAAGAAACCACCTCTTAACTTGTTTTCACTCTTAAAAGATTTGGGGTAACATATTTTAAATAAATCATCTCCCACAATAAGTCTCCAGTTATCTATCAACTCAGAGTAGAGACGTCCCTTTTTTTTTATTATACCCCTTACTTTGTGTGGCAATGTATCTTTAAAAGATCTTAGTCCTTGAATGGTTCTCATTCGTTGCTTACTATCAAATTTAAATTTCATATGAACAAAGAAAGCATATCAAAAAAAATTCTTTATTGGTACGATAATAATAAAAGAAACTTACCGTGGAGAAAACATCTTAATAAAAAACAAAAAATGTATTACACACTTATAAGTGAATTCATGCTACAACAAACTCAAGTCAAAACAGTCATCCCATATTTTAAACAATTTATAAAATCAATTCCAAGTTTAAAAAAATTATCTAAGATTAGTGATAAAAAATTAATGAAAAATTGGGAAGGTCTTGGATATTACTCCAGAGCAAGAAATTTAAAGAAGACCTCAAAAATTTTAGTTAAAAATTATAATGGAGAAATACCGGATAATTTTGAGGATTTAAAATCACTACCAGGCATTGGAGATTATACGGCTAGTGCAATTTTAGCTATTGCTTTTAATAAACCATTTATTCCTTTAGATGGAAATATAGAAAGAGTTTTAAAGCGATATTTATTTTTAAAAAAAAAGAATGAAATTAAAAAAGAAAATTTAATTAAAAAAAAATTAATTTTTGGAAAATCCCAAAGGTCAAGTGATTATGCCCAAGCTCTTATGGAGATAGGTGCTTTAATTTGTAAACCAAATAATCCTTTATGTAATCAATGTCCTATTTCAAAAAAATGTGAATCTTTTAAAAGGAAAAATTTTAAATTAAAAAAAAATATTAAAAAAAGTGTAGATAAATATTTTATTCTTAAAGTTTACAAAAAGGATACAAGATATTTATTAATTAAAAATACCAAGTTTAAGTTTTTAAAAAATTTAAGAATATTTCCTATGGAGGAGCTTTTTAACCCAAAAAAATTTAATGAGAATCTTAATTTTAAAATGTCCAATATGAATATGAATATTAAGATTCAATATTT